>JASGFO010000124.1:0-11342 GCA_047605505.1 Gordonia sp. (in: high G+C Gram-positive bacteria)
GGGCCTGGTCGGCCATGGCCCGGGTGATGGCCTGCCGGATCCACCAGGTGGCGTAGGTGGAGAACTTGTAGCCCTTGGTGTAATCGAACTTCTCGACCGCACGGATCAGGCCCAGATTGCCTTCCTGGATGAGATCCAGGAAGGCCATGCCGCGCCCGGTGTAGCGCTTGGCCAGCGAGACGACGAGCCGGAGATTGGCCTCCAGCAGGTGATTCTTGGCGCGGTTGCCATCCCGGGAGACCCAGTTGAGGTCCCGCTTCTGCGCGGTGGAGATCTTCTCGCCGGACGCGACGATACGACGCATCCGCTCGGTCGCGAACAGTCCGGCCTCGATCCGCTTGGCGAGCTCCACCTCCTCCTCGGCGTTGAGGAGCGCGACCTTGCCGATCTGCTTGAGGTAGGCGCGAACGGAGTCCGCCGACGCGGTCAGCTCGGCGTCCTTGCGGGCCTGCCGCAGCGCCTCGGACTCCTCCTCGTCCCAGACGAAGTCGCCCGACGACTTCTCGTCCTTGGCCTTGGCGCGCGCGGACGGTGTGGCCGTCTTCTTGGCGCCGACGACCGGCGCGGCGCCCGCCCCGTCGTCGGCCGCGTCGTCATCGTCGTCGACGGTCAGGTCGTCGGCGTCGATCTCGACGTCGTCAAGCTCGGCACCGGGACCGTCGAGATCCTCGATGGCGACATCGACCTCGGCGCCGTCGGGGCTGTCGGCGGCCGGCTTCGCCGCGGCCTTCTTGGCGGGAGCCTTCCGCGTGGTCTTCTTGGCGGGAGCCTTCTTCGCCGGGGCCTTGCGAGCGGTGGCCTTCTTGGCCGCCTTCTTGGCGGTCTTCTTCGCAGGTGCCTTGGCCGTGGAGGTCGTCGACGTCGTGCCCTCGACTTCGGCGCCCTCCTGGCGGGTCTTGGTGGCTGCCACGTACAACCTTTCGGGACTGAATGGGATCTACTTGCGCGCCGGCGGGGAGAATGCGAATCTCAGGTTTCCTCGGCGCAACGCGAACCGGTGGAACACCATTGTAACGACACGACCGTCGCCGGTGTGACAAACACCTGGTCACGGCCCATCCGAGGGGGTCGGATCAGGCGCGCAATCCCTGTTCGACGGCCATGGCGGCACCCACGATCCCGGCGGTGTTGAGCAGGGTCGCCGGCACCACCGGGACGGTGTTGGTGAGCAGCGGTATCCACTTGGCGGACTTGCGGCTGATGCCGCCGCCGACGACGAACAGCCGCGGCCAGAACAGCGCCTCGTAGGCCAGGAGCACCTCGGAGAGCTTCTCGGCCCATTTCTCGTACGTCCACCCGCGGTCCTCCTTGACGCGGGAGGAGGCCTGGTGCTCGGCCTCCTTCTTGCCGACGATCATGTGCCCGAGCTCGGTGTTCGGCACGAGCGTCCCGTCGACCAGGATGGCCGAGCCGATACCGGTGCCCAGGGTCAGCAGCATCACCACACCGGTGGCGTCCTTGCCCGCGCCGTAGGCGTTCTCGGCGAGACCGGCGGCGTCGGCGTCGTTGAGCACTGCGACCTTCCGGCCGCCGAGCGCGGCGCTGAACAATGCGTAGACGTCGGTCCCGATCCAGGACGGATCGATGTTGGCGGCGGTGCGCATGTGTCCGTCGGTGACGACGCCCGGGAGCGTGATCCCGACCGGGCCATCCCAGTCGAAGTGGGCGACGACCTCGGCGACGGCACCGGCGACCGCGTCGGGGGTGGCCGGCTGCGGGGTGAGCACCTTGAAGCGCTCACCCACGAGCAGTCCGGTGTCGAGGTCGATGATTCCGCCTTTGATGCCGGAGCCACCGACGTCGACGCCAAACCCGAGATTGGTCTGCGGAGAAGGGGAATCGGTGGCGGCGGGTTCGGTCATGACGGGTCCTCTCGGGATGACGTGCTGGTGGAAGGTCGCCTGCGTCTCACACGCTAGTGTCTGGCGCGCCGCTGTGCCCGGTGTCCGCGAATCCGGCGCCGCCGGGGACAATGGGGGCCGTGCCCGAACATGCGAGTGCTCCAGATGATCGGTTGATCCAGTTGCTCGGCGACCTCGCCCGCGAGGTCGCCGAGGATGCGGCGACCCACGTCCGGCGCCGTCGGCCCGAGCTCTTCGCGACCAGTGGCACCGGGATGCCGAGTCGGGCCGGGGGTGCCGATGCGGTCGCGACCAAGTCGACCCCGACCGATCCGGTGACCCTCGCCGACACCGAGACCGAACAGCTGATCCGGGAGCGTCTGCGCGCGGTGCGACCCGACGACGAGATCCTGGGCGAGGAAGCGGGTGGGACGATGGCCGTGCCCAGCGGTGTGCGCTGGGTGGTCGATCCCATCGACGGCACCGTGAACTTCATGTACGGCATCCCCGCATATGCGGTGTCGGTGGCCGCGCAGATCGACGGACGGTCGGTGGCCGGGGTGGTGGTGGATGTCGCCGGTGCGATCACCTATTCGGCGACGCGGGGTGGCGGTGCCCACCGACATCTGCCGTCGGGGAAGCGGGAGGTGTTGTGCTGCAACTCGATCGACCGCGTTGATCTGGCGCTGGTGGCCACCGGATTCGGCTATCAGGCGCGGCGGCGGCAGGCGCAGGGGCAGTTGATGGCCGCGTTGCTGCCGCGAGTGCGAGATCTACGCCGCGTCGGCGCGGCGGCCCTGGATCTGTGCATGGTGGCCTCGGGTGCGGTCGACGCGCACATCGAGCACGGGCTGTCGCCATGGGATTGGGCGGCGGGCGGTCTGATCGCGGCCGAGGCCGGTGCCGTGGTGCACCTGCCGCCGCCGGACTCACGCTCGGCCGACGGACATCCGACGATTGCCGTCGCCCCGGGAATCGCGACGGCCTTCCTCGACCTGCTCGACGAGGTCGGGGCCCGGGTGTCGCTGCCGGACGGGATCGGGTAGCCGGACGTCAACTAGCAGGTCCGCGAATGCACGGCCTCGATCAGGCTGGGCTCGACGCCGCTGTCGGGATTGCGTGGGTCGGCGGTGCGGAGGACGTCGAGTGCGGCCTGCGCGTCCTGTGATTGCGCGGTCGGTCGGTAGTACTCGCCGAGGGCGACGTCGACGGAGGTATCCCGGCGACCGTCGTCGACGAGTTCGGCGCACGGGATCGCCAGCCACACCGCGGCGGCAGCCGCCTTGCCGCCGGGGCCGAAGCGGATCTGCCCGACGCACTGCAGATCCTGGTTGGGGTAGAGGGGATCATCGCCGAAGGCCGAATCGGCGGCCGGGGTGAAACCCAGCGAGGTCAGGTCGTCGGAGGCCGACCGTGCCGCGCCGCGTTGGGTGGACGCGTTGAGCACGCGCACGGTGAAGGCCGACAGCGGGGCGGGGGAGACGGAGATGAGATCGTCGCGGGCGACGACGGTCGATGATGATGATGTCGGGGCGCTCGTGGCGGCGGTCGGCGACGGGCTCGCGCTCACCGGGCTCGGCCGGTTGCAGGCGACGGGGGTGGTCTCACCGGTGGCGCCGGTCAGGGCGATGATCCACACCGTCAGTGCGGCGACCGCGAGGACCGCGACGATGATGATCGCAGGTACCGGACGCCGTCGCCGGTAGGTATTGCCCTTGTGATCGGTCGGATAGCCGGTCGTAATCTGCGACACCACCGTGGACTGCGCTCCTTCGCCCGTCGGGTTCGTGACCTCGTCACCTACTCGCCCCGCCGCCCAACTCTAGAGGGTGGGCGCCCGAACGCGACGAACGCCACGGCCAGTTGACCCTGGGCGCGGCATGAGCTATTGTTCCCCGGCGCCCGCGCTGACGGAACAGCCAGAGGCAGGGCGGGTGCGTGATGAAGATCACAGAGATCTCGCCGATCGTGGGCAACGAATCGCACCGATCCAGACGTTGTAGTGGCGCCGGCAAGACAATCCCGGCGCCATGCGCTCCAGGGGTTCTTCCGGCCACCGCCTCACAGAACCACGGCGTCCCCTCCCAACCAGGTAAGGCACACAATGGCTACTGATTACGACGCACCACGACGCACGGAGACCGAGGACCTCAACGAGGACTCGCTCGAAGAGCTGAAGGCCCGGCGCAGCGAGGTCCAGTCGTCGGCCGTCGACGTCGATGAGAGCGACACCGCCGAGTCCTTCGAACTGCCCGGCGCTGATCTGTCCGGCGAGGAACTGTCGGTCCGGGTCGTCCCCAAGCAGGCCGACGAGTTCACCTGTACCAGCTGCTTTCTCGTCTACCACCGCAGCCGGCTCGCCCGTGCGAACGGCAACATGCTGACCTGCGTGGACTGCGCCTGATCGCAGCCACCGGACGCCGCTACGCAGCGGCGTCGGGGATGCCGAGGGCGGCCAGCAGCTCCGCCGGGCGACGCGTCGACACCAGCCAGTAGGGGGTGGGGTCGTCGGGATCGTCCAGCACGAGCAGCACCATCGTCTTGATCCAGGCGTGGTGCACGAGAAAGGCCGCCGGATCCAGCTGTCGGCCCATCGCGGCGCTCTTCGCCGACGCCGGGATGGTCGCACCCCGCGCGATGACCTCGCGTGGGAGTCGGCCCTTCCCGGCCAGCAGCTCACCGTTCGCGGTCACCTGGATGCGGGGTCGGCCCATCGACCACAACACCAGCGCGCATACGATCGCCGCTCCCACATAACCGAGGTTGCCCCACGGCGAACCGTGGGCCGAGAGCGAGATCTCGTGACCCACCACGGCGGTCACCACGACCGCGGCGAGCCACCACCACCAGGGGACGGTGAGCCGCTCGTCGAAGGTCCCGCCCGCGGTGCGGTCGGTCGGCAAGCTGCCGGCCGGGTCGGTGCCGGCAGAACGCTCGTCGGGTTCGGGATCGTTCACGGCCCCCAGCGTAGTCTGCGTGCGTGACCGCAGAACCCTCGCCCGCCGCCGGTGCCGGCCGCCCGGAGACCGTCCGGGTCCGTCGTCTCGACCCGGGGATCCCGATGCCCGCCCGCGCCCATCCCGGCGATGCCGGGGTCGACCTCTGCGCGACGACCGATGTGCGGCTCGCGCCGGGTGCCCGCGCGCTGGTCGGCACCGGCATCGCGCTCGCCCTGCCGTCGGGGACCGTCGGGCTGGTCCACCCCCGCTCCGGGCTGGCCGCGCGGACGGGCCTGTCGATCGTGAACACACCGGGCACCATCGACGCCGGCTACCGGGGGGAGATCAAGGTCTGCCTGATCAATCACGACCCCGCCGAGTCGATCCAGATCCGGCGGGGCGATCGCATCGCGCAGCTCCTCGTGCAGCGGGTCGAGCTGCCGGCGTTCATCGAGGTCGACGAGCTCGACGCAACCAGCAGGGGCGCAGGGGGTTACGGTTCCAGCGGCGGCCATGCAGCGCTGTCGGCGACACCCCCGGACTGAGGTGCGCCCGATCGGCGTCGGCGGTCGACTACCCTGCACCACATGGCTGACAGGGACACAGCTGCCCGCGACGGGCTGCGGGTCGGGCAGGAACTCGGCCCCTACGACATCGATGAGCTCGAGACCTCGGCCGCGGATCTGGAGAACTCGCACCTGGATCTCGGGTCGGTGCTGGTGCCCGTCGTCGAGGGCGGGCAGGTCACCGTCGAGATGTCGGCGGATCATCAGCCCGAGGCCGTCTACCTCGTCACCCCCCACGGACGGGTCTCGGTGACGGCGTTCGCCGCGCCGAAGTCCCCCGGGCTGTGGCGTGAGGTGGTGCGCGAGCTTGCCGCATCGCTGCGCGACGGTGGTGCGAGCACCGTCGTCGAGGACGGGCACTGGGGTCGCGAGGTCGTGGCCCAGGTGGCCGGCGCCACGCACCGCTTCATCGGCGTCGACGGCCCCCGCTGGATGGTGCGATGCGTGGCCAGCAGCCCGCCCGAGACCGCCCCGGAGCTGGCACAGTTGGCCCGGGCGGTGCTCGCCGAGTCGGTGGTGCGTCGGGGCAAGGAGCCGGTGCCGCCCCGGGAGATGCTGCCGATCGTGTTGCCGCCGGTGCTCGCCGAGCAGGTGGCCGCCGCCCAGCAGCAGATGTTCGGCGCGGACGGGACGGCCCCCGCCCCGGCGGTCGCCGCGACACCGGCCGAGTCCGTGCCCGCGGCACCGGTCCCCGACGATGCCGTCGAGGCCGAACGTGTGCCCGGAGGTGCGCTCGATCAGATCGAGCATGCGACGGTGTTCCGCGACGATCCCGATGCGCCCGACGAGCTGCCGGTGGACGCATCCGAACCCGAACCCGATCTGCCGCCATCGGACGGGTCGGCGATGCAACGGCTGCGTCGCCGGTTCAGCCGCTGACCCGACCGTTCGTCGCGGCGCCGCCCGCGCTCAACCGCCGCCACGACCGGGCGCAGGTGTGACCGAGCAACGAGGGCTCGGCTCCCCAGTCGTCGAGTCCCACCTCGACGAGACCGGCGACCGGCGCGGCCTGCGCCCACTCCCGTGCGACCTCGACCGGATGCAGTGGATCGTCGGCGGCCGCGATCAGCGCCAGCGGCACCGGCAGTGCCGCGATCTGCGCGGTCGTCGGCGCGACATAGTGTGCGGCGGAACGTAATTGGGTGATCAACCCGGGATGGAGTGCGCGCCACGATCGCGTCAGCTCGGCCGCCAGCCACCCGGGACTCGAGGCCGCCATGGCCGTGATCACCGGTTCCAGGCCCTCGCGGGCCACGGCGTCGGCGGTGGCCAGGGCCGCGAGCGCGGCCGGCACCGGATTGCCTGCGGGCGGGCACGGGTTACCACTCCAGGCCGGCAGCGCCGCCCAGACACCCACGCAGCATCCGGCGGCCCGCGCGTCGCGCAACGCCCAGTCCAGGGAAATCGCCGCACCCAGGGACACCCCACCCACCAGCAGATGCGCGTGCTGCCGCGCGGCCTCGTCGAGCTGGGCGCGATAGCCCTCGACGAGGTCGCCGTCGGCGGGCTGCGCGGCGATCAACTCGATTCCGAGATCGGTTGCGGCGGGACCGAATGCGCGCCGGACGAAGTCGGCGTCGGAGCCGGTTCCGGGCAGGGCCACGAGGGCATCGGGGCGTCCTCGGTCAGTGAGGTCGGTCACAGGCATGAACTGATCCTGCCGTGCGTTGTAGTGAATGTGTTTCGGGGTCTAGGCTGAGGCCCGATCATGAATACGATTCGTTTCTGGAGGTTGTGATGCCGACAGCCGGTTATCTCAAGCGGCTGACGAAACGCCTGACCGAGGATCTCGGTACGGCCGACGCCAACCAGATTGCTGCTGAGTCAACTGCCACCGGGGCCATGCGCGCCGTCGAGTGCTGTCGTGGGGAAGAGGTGACAATGCACGGGGAGCTCCGGTCGGTGGAGACCTGCTCCCGGACCGCCAAGAGTGGTGTGAAGGCCGAGTTCTTCGACGGCAGCGACGTCGTATTCCTCAAATGGCTCGGACGCAACCGGATTCCCGGCATCGAGCCCGGCCGCAAGCTCACCGTACGGGGCCGCCTCGCCGAACTCGACGGCCACAAGGTCATCTACAACCCCTACTACGAACTCTACGGCATCGACGACTGATCGGCCCCGGCCCAGCCGGTGCGATTGCCCAGCTGCAATGCGTCGAACAGCGCCGGTTCCGCCTCCTCCGGGGCGACGAAGATCAGCTCGTCGCCGCCCTCGATGGGGTCATCGCGTTCGGGGACGATGACCCGACCGCCCCGCAGGATCGCGACCAGCGCCGCATCCCGCGGCAACTGCAGTTTGCGGACCGGCCGCCCGGCCAAGGGGGTAAACGGTGGCAGGGTCAGCTCCACCAGATTCGCCTGCCCCTGCCGGAAGGTCATCAGGCGGACCAGATCACCCACCGACACCGCCTCCTCCACCAGCGAGGCGAGCAGTCGCGGTGTCGACCCCGCGACGTCGACACCCCAGTCCTCGCCGAAGAGCCATTCATTGCGCGGATCGTTGACCCGCGCGACCACCCGGTTCACCGCGAACTCGGTCTTGGCGAGCAGACTGACCACCAGATTCGCCTTGTCGTCGCCGGTCGCGGCGATCATCACGTCGAAGGTCTGCAGGTCCGCGGCCTCGAGATTGGTCAGCTCGCACGCGTCGGCGCGCCGCCACCGCGCCCCCGGTACCGCCTCGGGCTCGATGTGGGCGACGTCCTTCTCGAACAGGGTGACCTCGTGGCCGGTCAGCAGTTCGCGGGCGATGGACCGGCCGACGGCCCCGGCCCCGGCAATGGCGACTTTCATGGTTTCGCTTCCTCGAGAGGTGTCACTGGAGATCTGGGCCGGCCGGCATCGCGGCCACGGTGCGGGTATCGGCAAGGTTGTCCAGCAGGACCGTCGCGAAGACGACGTCATCTTGTTGGAGAACGGTTTTCGGTTCGGGCAGCACCGGATGCCCGAGCCGGTTGAGAAACGCGATCCGGGCGCCGGTCAGCTCCTGGAACTTCACCGCCGACGTGCCGATCCACGACTCGTGGATCGACAACTGCACAATCGCCAGGGTGCCCGACGGATCGCGCCATTCGGCGGTGGTCGAGGTCTCCCCGAGCGCGGAGACAAACCGCTCCGTCGTCCACGGGACGGTGGCGACGGTCGGGATCCCGAGACGTTCGTACACCTCGGCGCGGCGTGCGTCGTAGATCCGGGCGACGACGCGCTCGACACCGAAGGTCTCGCGTGCCACGCGCGCGGCGATGATGTTCGAGTTGTCGCCCGACGACACCGCCGCGAAGGCATCGGCCTGCTCGATCCCGGCGCGCCGCAGCACCTCGCGGTCGAATCCCACGCCGACGACGGTCGTCCCGGTGAACTCCTCGCCGAGCCGCTCGAACGACGTCGCGGTCCGGTCGATGATCGCGATCTCGTGTCCCCGTCGCTGCATGGCCAGCGCGAGCGACGACCCGACCCGCCCGCAGCCCATGATGACTACCCGCACATCGATCCTCTCGTCCCCTGATACGACACGCTTTGAACCTACCTCCCGCGGTCGGAGCGCGAGGCGGCCGTGGCGCCTCCGACGGCGAGGTCCTAGGGTGGCCTGGTGTCCACCGTGTCAAAGGTGTCCGTCGCGACCAAGCGGCTGCTGTTGGGGCGTCCGTTTCGCAGTGACAGTCTGGGCCACACGCTGCTGCCCAAGCGTGTTGCACTCCCGGTCTTCGCCTCCGACGCGATGTCGTCGGTCGCCTACGCGCCGCAGGAGATCTTTCTGGTCCTCTCGGTCGCGGGACTGTCGGCGCTGACCTACACACCGTGGATCGCGATCGCCGTCGCGGTGGTGCTGGCCGTCGTCGTCGCCAGCTACCGGCAGAACGTCCATGTCTATCCGTCGGGCGGCGGCGACTACGAGGTGGCCACCGTCAACCTCGGACCCACGGCCGGCCTGACCGTCGGGTCGGCCCTGCTCGTCGACTACGTGTTGACCGTTGCCGTGTCGGTCGCCTCGGCCGCGGAGAACATCGGCTCGGCAATTCCCTTCGTCTCCCACCACCGCATCTGGTTCTGCGTCGGGGCGATCGTGCTGCTCGCCGCGGTCAACCTGCGCGGACTCAAGGAGTCGGGGATGCTGCTGGCGATCCCGACCTATGCGTTCATCGTCGGGGTCCTCGGCATGCTCGGGTGGGGTGCGGTGGAGATCGTCGTCCTCGGCCGCGACATCCGGGCCGAGCCGGCCGACTTCGAGATCCGGGCCGAGGACCACCATCTGATGGGGCTGGCGCTGGTGTTCCTCATCGCGCGCGCGTTTTCCTCCGGCTGCGCCGCGCTGACCGGGGTGGAGGCCATCAGCAACGGTGTCCCGGCCTTCCGGAAACCCAAGTCGCGCAACGCCGCCACCACCTTGCTGATGCTGGGCGCGCTCGCGATCACGCTGCTGCTGGGCATTGTGTTCCTGGCCCAGCAGATCGGCGTCAAATACGTGATGGATCCGGCCAATGACCTCATCGGCGCACCTGCGGACTACCACCAGAAGGCGATGATCGGGCAGCTCGCGCACGCGGTGTTCGCCGACTTTCCGGTCGGCTTCTACTGTGTCGCGACGGTGACGGCCCTGATCCTCATGCTGGCCGCCAACACCGCGTTCAACGGCTTCCCCGTGCTCGGGTCGGTCCTGGCCCAGGATCGCTATCTGCCACGGCAGCTGCACACCCGTGGTGACCGGCTGGCCTTCTCCAACGGGATCATCTTCCTGGCGCTCGCCGCGATCGTCTTCATCGTGTCCTTCGGCGGCGAGGTGACCGCACTCATCCAGCTCTACATCGTCGGGGTGTTTGTCTCGTTCACGCTCAGCCAATTGGGCATGGTGCGGCACTGGACGCGGCATCTGAAGACCGAGACCGACCCGTACGCGCGCCGCCGGATGGTCACCTCCCGCATCATCAACTTCACCGGTCTGGTGATGACGGCCGGTGTGCTGGTGGTGGTGCTGATCACCAAGTTCACCGCGGGGGCGTGGATTGCGATCTTGGCGATGGTGGTGCTGTTCGTGCTGATGAAGGCCATCCATCACCACTACGCAAGTGTCCAGGGCGAGCTGGAGAAGGTCGACGACGACGAGCTGGTGCTGCCCAGCCGGACCCACTCGATCGTGCTGGTCTCGACGCTGCATGTGGCGACCAAGCGGGCACTGCTGTACGCGCGTGCCACCCGGCCCGACACCCTGGAGGCCGTCACCGTCAACGTCGACGACCGCGACACCCGTCGCCTGGTCTCGGAGTGGGAGGACAGCGACCTCAACATCCCGCTGAAGGTGATCGCCTCGCCCTACCGAGAGATCACCCGGCCGGTGATCACGTACGTCCGCCGGGTCCGCCGCGAATCGCCGCGTGACGTGATCACCGTGTTCATCCCCGAGTATGTCGTGGGCCACTGGTGGGAGCAGATCCTGCACAACCAGTCGGCCCTGCGTCTCAAGACGCGGCTGCTGTTCGAGCCCGGCGTGATGGTCACGTCGGTGCCCTGGCAGCTCAGCTCCTCGGACCGGCGGCGCTCCGACGCGGCCTACCATGCCCCGGGTGACACCCGGCGGGCGCTCGGACCCGACCGATGACCACGCTGACCCTGCAGGTGGACCGGCCCGCCAACGGCGGCGCCGCGGTGGGGCGCGACGCCGACGGCCGGGTGGTGTTCGTCCACGGGGCGATCCCGGGGGAGACGGTCACCGCGACCGTGGTCGGGGACAAACCCGGGTTCCGGACGGCCGAGGCCACCGCGATCCTGGCCCCGTCACCGCACCGTGTCACCGGGCTGTGCGCGGCGGCCGCGGCCGGGGCGGGATGCTGCGATCTGGCCTTCATCGCCCCCGACCACGCCCGCACGCTCAAGGAGATGATCGTGCGGGACACCCTGATCCGGGTCGGGAAGTTCCCCGCCGCCACCGTCGACGGCCTGGGTGCGCGGGTGACGGCGCTCCCCGGCGGGGCCACCGGCTGGCGCATCCGCACCCGGCTGGCC
>JASGFO010000125.1:0-11338 GCA_047605505.1 Gordonia sp. (in: high G+C Gram-positive bacteria)
GCCGCGGGTGCCGAATGGCGCGAGGCCGGCTGCTCGATGTGTCTGGGCATGAACCCCGATCAGCTGGCGCCGGGACAGCGGTGCGCGTCGACCTCGAACCGCAACTTCGAAGGACGCCAGGGCAAGGGCGGCCGAACCCACCTGGTCTCGCCGGTGGTCGCGGCGGCGACGGCAGTCCGCGGCACCCTGTCCGCACCCGCCGACCTCTGACGGTCGGGCGGGCTGACCGCCCGCCAGAGCATAAAGCCACAATCGCATCTCCCGTCACGACAGGACCTCTCATGCAAGCCTTCACCACCCACACCGGAATCGGTGTGCCATTGCGTCGCAGCAATGTCGACACCGACCAGATCATTCCGGCCGTCTATCTCAAGCGGGTGACGCGCACCGGATTCTCCGACGGCCTCTTTGCCGGCTGGCGTACCGATCCCGATTTCATCCTCAACCACGAACCCTGGAGTCACGGTTCGGTTCTCGTTGCCGGACCCGACTTCGGCACCGGCTCCTCCCGCGAGCACGCGGTGTGGGCGCTCTCGGACTTCGGTTTTCGCGTCGTCATCTCCTCGCGCTTTGCCGACATCTTCCGCGGTAACGCGGGCAAGGCCGGACTCGTCGCCGCCCAGGTCGAGCAGCCCGACGTCGAACTGCTGTGGAAGCGCCTCGACGAGCAGCCCGGCCTGGAGGTGACCGTCAGCCTCGTCGACAACCTTGTCTCTGCCGGAGATCTGGTGGTGCCATTGCGAATTGACAGCTACACCCGCTGGCGTCTGATGGCGGGCCTCGATGATATCGGTTTGACTTTGCGCCAGGTGGAAGCGATTTCGGCGTTCGAGAAGGCCCGTCCATCGTACAAACCGGTCACCCTTCCGGGCTGACCGACGACCCGGAATCGGACACTGTGGCCGCGGGCACCGGAAGGTGTTCGCGGCCGCACCATTTCGTGGTGCGGACCGCCGATTTGGGTGGAGGATGGACGTTTTCGCGTTCGGCGTTTACCGTGTGGGGTTAGCTGACCGTATCCGACGTGGTCAGAACAGCTTGCGGAGGTACTTCAATGAACAAGGCAGAGCTCATTGATGAGCTGACCAAAAAGCTCGACGCGGATCGCAAGACGGCGACCCAGGCAGTTGAGCTCGTGGTCGACACGATCGTGCGGGCCGTCCACAAAGGCGAGAGCGTCACGATCACCGGCTTCGGCGTCTTCGAGAAACGTCGCCGGGCACCCCGTGTCGCGCGGAATCCCCGGACGGGGGAAACCGTGCGGGTCAAGGCCACTTCGGTGCCCGCATTCCGCCCCGGCGCCCAGTTCAAGGCTGTCGTCGCGGGGAAACAGAAGCTCTCGGCCACCGGTCCCGCCGTCAAACGCGGTGCCGCTGTCGTGGCCCCGGCGAAGAAGAGCGCCGCCAAGAAGACGACCGCGGCGAAGAAGACCACCGCGGCCAAGAAGACCGCGGCCGCGAAGAAGACCACCACCGCAGCGAAGGCACCGGCGAAGAAGACCACCGCGACCAAGAGCGCCGCCGCCAAGACCACCCCGGCCAAGAAGACCACCGCGGCCAAGAAGACCCCGGCAAAGCGGACCACGACGGCCGCCAAGAAGACCACCGCAGCCCGGAAGGCGCCGGCCAAGAAGACGACCGCGAGGAAGACCAGCCGCTGACCATCCGCCGATCCCCGACCACGTCGGTGCCGACCCGCTCCTGACGTCCTTCCCAACGTCAGGGGCGGTTGTGGTTCTCGGGCACGCCATCGGGGTCGGGTGGGGCCCGCGAGGGCAACCGGTCAGACCGGATCGAGATGATCGGCGGCGACGAGCCGGCCCCGGCGGGTCGAGAGGACCCATACGCTCGCCTTGCGGTTGCGCGCCGGCGGCAACGAGATGCCGTCGTGGTCGGCCCACCAGGCGAGCAGCGGCGGGATCACCTTGCCCTGACTGCATACCGCATGCCGGTCGCCGGGTTTGCGTGCGGAGACATCGGTCAGCTCCCGCAGCCGTTTCCGGCCGGCGCCCGGGTTGGCACCGTAGGCCTCCTCGGTGAGCGTGGGCTCGTCGACGATGTCGACACCGCCGAGCGCCTCCTGCATCGGTAGGAAGGTCTGTACGCACCGGGTGCGGTCGGCGCTGTGCAGGTCGGTGACCCCGAAGGCCTGCAGCACCCCGACCAGAGCGCGGGCCTGCCGGCGCCCGTCCTTGTCCAACGGGCGGCGCCGGTCATCGCCCCGATAGCGGGATCGACGGCCCGCCTTGGCATGCCGCACGAGCAGGAGCGTGTCGAGATCGGCAGGCAACCGGGTGAACTCGCGCAACACCCGTCGGTCGAGCCGATAACTGAGCCGGGCCGCGGCGGCGTCGACCGACAGCCAGGCCAGGGCGTCGACCTCGCGGCCGGCGGCAAATGTCCCGCCCAGCGATTCGGCGGACCAGTAGCGCACGCGCTTGCGTCCCGCCGGCAGATCGTAGGCGACCGTCGCCAGGTGCCGGCCCAGCCGGACGTGGTGCCCGGTCTCCTCGGCGAGCTCACGGACCGCGGTGTCCAGGAGCGTCTCGTCCTTGTCGAGCTTGCCCTTGGGCAATGTCCAGTCGTCATAGTGCGGACGGTGGACGAGACCGACCTCCAGGGTGCGTCCATGGCCGCGCCACAGTACGCCGCCCGCGGCCCAGATGACCTTGCCATGTGTACCGGGACGTGACCGTGTCGACGACATCATCGGCTCACCGGCCCCGGTGGTCCCGTACTGCGATCATCCGTGTGCGTTCCGACGGGTATGGCGGCGCATCATCTCGCGCTGGTGATCGCGGACCTCCTCGCCTGCGGCCGGTGCGGCGATCCAGCTGCCGTCGGAATGCAGGACCCAGCAACGGGTTCGCGGGTCGAGTGCGGAGCTGAACATGTCGACCAGCTGGGCCGTGAGGCGTTCGTCGCGCACCAGCGCCATCACCTCGATACGCCGATCGAGATTCCGGTGCATCATATCCGCGCTGCCGATCCAGAACTCGTTCTGCGCACCGAAGGTGAGGATGCGGGAATGCTCCAGGAACTGCCCGAGCACCGACCGCACATGGATGTTCTCGCTGATGCCGGGCATCCCGGGCCGCAGCGCACAGATGCCGCGGACGAGAACCTCGACCGGGACCCCGTTCTGCGACGCCCGATACAGCGCGTCGATCACCTGCTCGTCGACCAGGGCGTTGGCCTTCAACCGGATACGCGCAGCTGGGTTCCCGGCGTGGTGTGCCGCGATCTCCCCGTTGATCCGCTCGACGATGCCCTTGCGGATGCCGTGCGGGGCCACCAGGATGTTGCGATACTCCTTCTTGCGCGAATATCCGGTCAGCGTATTGAACAGGTCGGTGAGATCGGCGCCGATATCCGGTGCGGCCGTGAGCAATCCGACGTCCTCATACAGGCGCGCGGTCTTCGGGTTGTAGTTGCCGGTGCCGACGTGGCAGTACCGCTTGATCGAGGCCCCCTCCCGGCGCACCACCAGACACGTCTTGCAGTGCGTCTTGAGACCGATGAGGCCATAGACCACATGCACGCCGGCCTGTTCGAGTTTGCGGGCCCACTTGATGTTGGCCTGCTCGTCGAAGCGGGCCTTGATCTCGACCAGCGCCACCACCTGCTTGCCTGCCTCGGCCGCATCGATGAGGGCGTTGACGATCGGGGAGTCACCCGAGGTCCGGTACAGCGTCTGCTTGATGGCGAGCACGTGCGGGTCAGCGGCCGCCTGCTCGATGAAGCGCTGCACGCTCGTGGAGAACGAATCGTAGGGGTGATGCACCAGGACATCGCCCTCGCGCAGGGTGGCGAAGACGCTCTTGGGGGTCTCGCGCTCACCGAACGCGGGATGGGTACCGGGGACGAACGGGCGGTCCTTGAGATGCGGCCGGTCCAGGCCGTTCACCTCGAACAACGCCGACAGGTCGAGCAGCCCCGGCACACAGATGACGTCGGCGGGATTGACATCGAGTTCCCGCAACAGCAGTTCGAGCATGTGCTCGGTCATGTCGTCGGCGACCTCGAGCCGCACCGGCGACCCGAACCGGCGGCGGGCAAGCTCGCGTTCGAGCGCTTGCAGCAGATCCTCGTCGCGATCCTCCTCGACCTCGAAATCGGCGTTGCGGGTGATCCGGAAGACATGGTGTTCGACGATCTCCATCTCCGGGAAGAGATGCTCGAGGTTCGCCGCGATCAGATTCTCCATCGGCAACAAGACCACCGGATGGTGCCCGCGTGCGTCGGGAGCCACCGAATGCGGGGTCAGCTGGTCCACGCGGACAAACCGATTCACGTTGTCGGGCACCTTGACGCGGGCGAAATGCTCACCGCTCTCGTGCGCGTCCTTCACCGTGACGGCAAGATTCAACGACAGACCCGAGATGTACGGGAACGGATGCGCCGGGTCGACGGCGAGCGGGGTCAGTACCGGAAACACCTGTTCATGGAAATACTCGACCATCCGGGCCTGCTGGGTGGCGTCCAGATCCGCCCAGGTAACGATGTGGATCGCGTTGTCCGCCAACGAGGGGAGGACCGAATCCAAAAAGACCCGGGCGTGGCGGTCGGCGAGGGTCTGGGTGCGCCCGGCGATCCGCAAGAGCTGTTCGCGCGGGGAGAGGCCGTCGGCCGACCGCACCGACAGACCGGTCTCGTCGCGTCGCTTGAGTCCGGCCACCCGGACCATGAAGAACTCATCGAGATTCGACGCGAAGATCGCCAGGAACTTGGCCCGCTCCAGCAACGGCATCGAGGTGTCCTCGGCCAGCGCGAGAACCCGCGAATTGAAGTCCAGCCACGACAACTCGCGGTTGAGGTACCGATCGTCGGGGAGATCGGCGGACTCGTCGGGGGTCTGGGTGGCGGCCGGCGGGGCACCGGGGATGACAGTGGCAGCGTGGTTGGCGGCGTCGTCTGCGGGGCTCACCGTCCAATCATGACCTATCGCGCCAATTCCTGACCTCTCTTGGTGGAGCGGCGCGGAGCGTGTCGCCGGTCTCGTTGGCCGGGCCCCAGGCGGCCTGCGTGTTCGGGCCGACGCCGAGGGCGAGAGCGGCCTGCAGATCCGCCGCCGTGTCGACGTCGGTGCGCAGCCCCGCCCAGCGCCGCCCGTCCGGGTCGAGGGTGACCGCACCGGCCCGCCGATGGGCCGCCGCCGAGCCGGGACCGAACAACGGCGGCACCGGTGAGCCGATGTCGCGGACCAACAGCGCGGTCCCGAGACCGGAGGCATCGGCGAGCACCGCCGCCGGGTGGGGGGCCGCAGCCGCCAGCAGGGTGCGCAAACCCTCGGGGGTTGCCGCGGGCAGGTCGGCCTGGATGAGCAGGACCCGCCGCGCCCCCCGATGGCGCACGACCCATGCGGTGCCCTGGGAATAGGCCGCGTTCAACGACGGCGGCCGGACCGCCGTCTCGCCGAGCGCGTGGGCCCCCGCGGCCGCCGAGACGCGAAGCACGTCGTCGTCGGGACTGACCACCACCGGATCGAGGCCGGCGGCCCGGACCGCCGAGAGGGTGTCGAGCAGCATCGCCACGACCAGCTCGGGCGACCGCACCGAATCGGTCCGCAGCGAGGCGGACAGACGGGTTTTCGCGATCGCGAGGCGTTTGACCGCAAGCACCGCGGCCATCTGTGAGCTGCTCGCCTCCATGGTCCCATTATCGGTGCGCGGCGAATCCCGGTGAGGCTAGGGTGAGACCACCGAGTGGCTTGGCGAAGGGGCGTGTGGTGCGGGCAGTGGTCATGGGGGCCGGTTCCTGGGGGACGGCGACGGCAAAGGTGCTGGCGGACGCCGGGACGGAGACGACCATCTGGGCGCGCCGCGCCGCGCTCGCCGACCAGATCGACACCGGCCACGTCAACAGCGACTACCTTCCTGGCATCGAGTTGCCGACCGCGCTGCGCGCCACGAGCTCACTGGCCGCCGCGCTCGACGGTGTCGAACTGGTGATCTGTGCGGTGCCCTCACAGTCGTTGCGTGCCAACCTCGCCGAGTGGACACCGCACCTGCATCCCGATGCGACGCTGGTTTCGCTCGCCAAGGGTATCGAGACCGGTACCCTGCTGCGGATGACCCAGGTGATCGGGGAGGTCACCGGCTTCCCGGAGGCGCAGATCGCGGTGCTGACCGGCCCCAATCTCGCCAAGGAGGTCGCGGAGCAGCAGCCGGCCGCCACGGTGATCGGGTGCGTCGACCACGAGCGGGCAACGGTCGTCCAGAATGCCTTCAGCACCGGCTATTTCCGTCCGTACACCAACACCGACGTGGTGGGCTGCGAGATCGGCGGCGCGGTCAAGAACGTGATCGCCCTCGCCTGCGGGATGGCGTCCGGGGTGGGTTTCGGCACCAACACGCAGGCCACGATCATCACGCGCGGGCTTGCCGAGACCATCCGGCTCGGGGCTGCGCTGGGGGCCTCGCTGGAGACGCTGGCCGGTCTTGCCGGGATCGGGGATCTCGTCGCCACGTGCTCGTCGCCGCTGTCCCGCAACCGCACCTTCGGTGCCCGGCTGGGGGAGGGGGCGACCATGGCGCAGGCGCAGGAGGCCACCCACGGGCAGGTGGCCGAAGGCGTCAAGTCCTGTATCTCGGTGCGTGCGCTGGCCGCCGCGCACGGGGTCGAGATGCCCCTCACCGACTCCGTCTACGGGGTCTGCCACGAGGGGGTGTCGGTGGCCGAGGCGGTCGCCGCGCTGCTCGGCCGGGCCACCAAACCCGAGATCCTGCGCAAGCCGGAGATCCTGCGCGAGTAGAGGCCGTGTCTCCCGGGCAGCTTCAGCCGAAATCCAGTGGGCCCGAGGTCAACACCGTGCCGATGGCCGCCGAGACGTCGACGGTGGCCGCGTTGCCCGACGAGATCGGTGCCCACAACGCGACGTAGGGCCGGTGGTCGACGCAGACGTAGGCATTGCCGCGGCCGTCGACGGTGTCGGTGATCAACCACTGGATACCGTTGACGACGTGCAGCGCGCTGGTCGGCGAGAGCCCCCCGGGACGCTGCACACCACACCGGACGAGGATCGGGTCACCGACGTCGGCGCCGGCCCACCGGGCGGCGCCGGCACTGATCTGCTTGCTGCCGAAGCCGTCGAACCGCGTCGGCAGCGCCGCCAGGAAATCGGCACAGTCGGCGGTCGTCGACGACGTGGTCGCGAACGCGTCGATGGGCGTGCTCACCTCGCCGTCGTCAGCGGACCGCAGGGCGGCGAAGGCGATGAAGCCGACGATCACCATGACCGGGATCGTGATCAGGGTGGCGATCAGTGCCGCGGGCATGCGCTCACGCGCGGGCGGCGGGTCGTCAGGGGTCGTCACGGCCATCCAGCCTACGGCCGCGGTCGACCCGGGCCGACCCGCCGGCTCAGCCCACCACCGCGCAGGTCAGTGTGCGGGTGATCCCGTCGACCTTCTGGATCTGCGGGACGACGTCGTCGGTCAGGTGTGCGGTGTCCTTGGCGTTGACCCGGACGATCACGTCGTAGGGGCCGCTGACCTCCTCGGAGGACGCGACACCGGAGATCTCCGCGATCGTCGCCGCCGCCAGCGCCGCGCGTCCGACCTCGGTCTGGATCAGAATGTATGCCTGGACCACGGCCCACCTTTCCCTCAACGGACAGCCGCCGACACCGGGTTCGGCCCGCCGCGCCACTAGACTGCTGGACACATTGTTGCTGACAACATCTCTGGTGGCGAGTCGGCGGAGAGATCGGAGGAGCCCAGCGGTGTCGTCGGAGAACCAGTCGGACGTCGCCGGGGTGACGGTCGGCGACGTCGGCGAGCGCGCGGTGATCGCGCTGCTCACCCGGGCCGCGGGACGAGCGCGGGGATCGGGGACGTCGGCGGCCCCCGAACCGGGTGGCGACATCGTGATCGGCTCCGGCGACGACGCGGCCGTCATCGACGTGGGACCGACCGTCATCAGCGCCGACACCGCCGTACAGGACCGCCACTTCCGGCTGGACTGGTCCACGCCGCACCAGATCGGCGCGCGCGCGGTGGTTGCCAGCGCCGCCGACATCGCCGCGATGGGCGGGCGGACCGTCGGTGTGCTCGCCGCCATCGCGTGCCCCCAGCACACGCCAGTGACCCTTCTGACCGGCCTCAACGCCGGCATCGTCGACGCCGCACACGGGCTCTCGGCCCGCGTGCTCGGCGGCGACCTCGTGGCCGCCGACCAGATCCTCGTGACGATCACGGCGGTGGGGACGCTGTCCGGGGTCGAACCCGTCACCCTGTCCGGGGCCCGGCCCGGTGATGTGCTCGCGGTGAGCGGCGGACTCGGTGCCGCGGCCGCGGGCCTTGCCGTGCTCGACGCGTACGGGCCCGCGGCACTGGGGGACTGGCGGCGGTCGGAGGATCCGCGGGCCGCGGTGGTCGGTGGCTTCCAGGTGCCGGCACCGGATCTGGCGCAGGGGCCGATCGCGGCGCGCGCGGGCGCACACGCGATGACCGACATCTCCGACGGCCTCGTCGAGGAATTGCGGACCCTCGCGCAGTCGTCGGGGGTGCTGCTCGACGTCACGGCGTCGGCGGTGCCGCGGCTGCCGGAGCTGGGTGCGACCGCCGCGCTGCTCGACGCCGACGAGCGGGAGTGGGTGCTCACCGGCGGCGAGGACCATCACCTGCTCGCGGCATTCGCACCCGGGGACGTGCCACCCGGATGGTCCTCGATCGGGTCGGTCGCCGCCGGCGGGCCCGGGGTACGGATCGACGGTGCCCCGCTGTCGCGTCTGCGCGGCTGGCAGTCCTTCGGCTGAGACACCTGGGCCGCGTGCATGACGCCCGTGGCGGCGGTGATTAGATCGTGGTCATGGCTATCTATGCACTCGACGATCGTGAGCCGGTCCTGGGTGAGGACGTGTACATCCATCCCGACGCGGTGGTGATCGGCGCGGTGACCCTGGCCGACGGGGTGTCGGTGTGGCCGGGAGCGGTCCTGCGCGGCGACTACGGCACCATCACGATCGGCCGGCGGACCAACATCCAGGACGGGACGGTCATCCACTGCACGGCGATCCATCCGACGGTGATCGGCGCAGGGTGCGTGGCCGGCCACAACGCCCACATCGAGGGCGCCACGATCGGCGACAACTGCCTGATCGCGTCGGGATCGGTGGTGCTCAACGGCTCCCGCATCGGCGACGGTGCCATCGTCGGCGCCGGCGCGGTGGTGCCCTTCGACGCCGAGATCCCGGCGCGCCGGATGGCGCTGGGCATTCCGGCGCGGGTGCGCGAGGGTTTCGAGGTGCCGGACGGGCACGTCGACCTCAACGTCGAGCTGTATTTCCAGAATGCGCGTCATTACGAGAAGTCGTTGCGGAGGCTGGATTGAGCGTCACCCCGAAACCCCTTGCCGAACTGGTGGATCCGGGCTGGGCCGCCGCGCTCGAACCGGTCGCCGGAACCGTCGCCGCGATGGGTCAGTTCCTCCGGGAGGAGATCGCCGCCGGCCGCGGCTACCTTCCGGCGGGCCCACACGTGCTGCGTGCCTTCACCCAGCCGCTCGACGATGTCCGCGTGCTGATCGTCGGGCAGGATCCGTATCCCACGCCCGGGCACGCGGTGGGCCTGAGTTTCTCGGTGGCACCCGAGGTGTCGCCCATCCCGCGGTCGCTGGCGAACATCTTCACCGAGTACCGCGACGACCTCGGATATCCGATGCCGTCGAACGGTGACCTCACCCCGTGGGCCAACAACGGCGTGCTGCTGCTGAATCGGGTGCTGACCGTGGCACCAGGACAACCCGGATCCCATCGGCGGAAAGGCTGGGAGGAGGTCACCGAGTGCGCGATCAAGGCGCTCGTCGCGCGTGACGAACCGCTCGTGGCGATCCTCTGGGGCCGCGACGCGGGTGATCTCGCCGCTTGGCTACCCGACGTCCCGACCATCACCTCGCCGCATCCGTCGCCGTTGTCGGCGAGTCGCGGCTTCTTCGGGTCACGCCCCTTCTCCCGCGCCAACGCCGAGCTCTGCGACATCGGCGGGGAGCCGGTGGACTGGCGGCTCCCGTAGGCGGGAAACCCGAGTTCAGCGTTCCCGCGCAGCGGCGAAATCCGGGGTGCGCTTGGCGAGGAAGGCGTCAACGCCTTCGATGCCCTCGGGGGTGCCGCTGTGCGCCGCGATCGACGCGGACTCGGCGGCGAGCTGCTCGATCAGCGACGACGACGGCGACCGGTCGAGCAGGTCACGGGCGGCTGCCAGCGCAGCCCGTGGACCGGTGGTGAAGGCGGCGGCCGCAGCGCGTGCCTGCGTCTCGACGTCGGCGTCGTCGACGAGCCGCGACAGGATGCCGAGGGCGACGGCCTCGGGGCCCGTGATCACCTGGTTGGTGAGAATGATCTCGCGGGCCCGGGCGGCCCCGACGATGCGCGGCAGATTCCAGGTCATCCCACCGTCCGGAGTGAGACCGATGGCCGGGTACGCGGGACGCAGATTTGTCGACGTGCCGCCGATGGCGATGTCGGCGTAGAGCACCAGGCTCATCCCGGCCCCGGCGGCCCATCCCTTGACGGCGGCGACGATCGGCCGGTGGGCATCGGTGAGCGCGACGAGGAAACGGTGGAGCGCGTCTGCGGTCTCACGCAGGTAGGCCGGGCGATGCGCAGCGGCGGCGAAGGCGCGCACGTTGCCGCCCGCGCAGAAGTTCGGGCCCGTTCCCACGAGCAGGATCGCGGCCACCTCGACCTCACCGCGGGCCACCGCGTGCAACGTCGGCGTGACTGCCTTGAGTGCGCCGATGTCGAGCGACGTCCCGGCCGCCGGACTCGACACGGCGATGGTCAGGACCGAATCGGTGAGCGTGACGGAATCCGGGAGATCGGTGACGGCGGTCATACGCGAAACGATATCCGGCCCCGTCCCGAGGACGGGCACGGGGCTGGATGGCCTGCGGCGTCGAGCAGTGCTAGACGCCGACCTTGCCGGCCTTGATGCAGGAGGTGCAGACGTTCTTGCGCTTGCGGTTGCCGGGGGCGACCTCGACGCGGACCGACTGGATGTTCGGGTTCCAGCGACGGTTGGTGCGACGGTGTGAGTGCGAGACGGACTTGCCGAAGCCCGGACCCTTGCCGCAGACGTCACAGACGGCAGCCATATCGAACTCCTCGAGGGTAGGTGTGGTTTCTTCGCCGGCCCGCCGCCGCGTAGAGCGCACGAGAGGTGCAGGGAGGCGACAGGCAACCCTGCAAGGATAGCGGCGCGGCGGCGGGCGGCCAAATCCTTCCGGACAGCCCCGCATCCGCGCGGGCCGTCGCCGGGGGCGGGGACCGACGACACAGTAACCTCGGTGACGTCATCGCGAGACGGCGGCGCGCCGGATGGGAGGTACGGCCTGGTGAC
>JASGFO010000126.1:0-11324 GCA_047605505.1 Gordonia sp. (in: high G+C Gram-positive bacteria)
AGGGTGTCGGCGCCGTAGTCGCGGCAGATGTCGTCGGGCGCCACCGAATTCTTCAGGGACTTGCCCATCTTGCCGTACTCGCGGTTGACCTTCTCGCCGTTGTAGAAGTACTCGCCGTCGACCTCGGTGACCTCCTCGGCGGGCACGTAGATACCGCGCGCGTCGGTGTAGGCGTAGGCCTGGATCATGCCCTGGTTGAACAGCTTTCGGTAGGGCTCGGCACTGGTGACATAGCCCAGGTCATAGAGCACCTTGTGCCAGAACCGCGAGTACAGCAGATGCAGCACCGCATGTTCGACGCCGCCGATGTAGAGGTCGAGGCCACCCGGGTCATCCGGGCCGTGCAGCGCCGGGCGCGGCCCCATCCAGTAGGCCTCGTTCTCCGTGGCGCAGAACGCTTCCGAGTTGGTCGGGTCGAGGTAGCGCAGTTGATACCAGGAGCTGCCCGCCCACTGCGGCATCACGTTGGCGTCGCGGGTGTAGATCGCCGGACCGTCACCGAGATCAAGCTCGACGGTCAGCCAATCGGTCGCCTTGGCCAGCGGCGGCGACGGCTCGGAATCGGCGTCGTCGGGGTCGAAGGACACCGGCGCGTAGTCCTCGACCTCCGGAAGCTCCACGGGCAGCATGGATTCCGGCAGCGCGTGGGCCTGCCCGGCCGCGTCGTAGACGATCGGGAAGGGCTCACCCCAGTAGCGTTGCCGCGCGAACAGCCAGTCGCGCAGCTTGTACTGGATGGTGCCGGTACCGGTGCCGTCGGCCTCGAGCTTGGCGATGATCGCGGCCTTGGCCTCGTCGACATGCAGGCCGTTCAGGAACCCGGAGTTGACCAGCGGCCCGTCGCCGGTGAACGCGGCCTCGGCCACCCCCTGCTCGGAGCCGATGACCTCGATGATCGGCAGCCCGAAGACGGTCGCGAACTCGTGGTCCCGGGTGTCGTGGGCGGGCACGGCCATGATCGCGCCGGTGCCGTATCCCATCAGCACGTAGTCGGCGATGAACACCGGGATCTCGGCGCCGTTCACCGGATTCGACGCGAAGGTCCCGGTGAACACCCCGGTCTTCTCCTTGTTCTCCTGCCGCTCGAGATCCGACTTCGCGGCGATCGCGGCACGGTAGGCGGCGATCGCGGCGGCCGGGGTGTCCGCGCCGCCGGTCCAGCGCGGGTCGACGCCGGCGGGCCAGGCGTCTGCGGCCAGCTCGTCGACCAGTGGATGCTCGGGCGAGACCACCATGTAGGTGGCACCGAAGAGGGTGTCCGGGCGCGTCGTGAACACCTCGATCACCGTGCCCAGACCGCCGAGTCCCCCGCCGCTGCGCTCGCCCCCGGCCACCGGGAACCGCACCTGCGCACCGCGACTGCGCCCGATCCAGTTGCGCTGCATCGTCTTGACCTTTTCCGGCCAGTCCAGCAGATCGAGATCGTCGAGCAGGCGGTCGGAGTAGGCGGTGATGCGCATCATCCACTGCCGCAGGTGCTTCCGGAATACCGGGAAGTTCCCGCGGTCCGAGCGACCGTCGGCGGTGACCTCCTCGTTGGCCAGCACGGTGCCCAGCCCCGGACACCAGTTGACCAGCGAATCACTCAGGTAGACAAGACGATACGAGTCGACGACGGTGTTGCGCTGCGCCGCCGAGAGATCCGCCCACGCCTTTCCGGCAAATTCACCGGTGAGTTCTCGCGCGCCCGAGGCGAATTCGTCGATCAACTCACTGATGGGGCGGGCCTTGGCGGCGGCGGTGTCGTAGAAGGCGTGGTAGATCTGCAGGAAGATCCACTGCGTCCACCGGTAGAATTCGACGTCGGTGGTCGCGACGCGGCGGCGCTCGTCGTGGCCAAGGCCCAGGCGCCGGATCTGTCCCAGATAGCGCTCGATGTTGGCCTCGGTCGTCGTCCTCGGATGGGTGCCGGTCTGCACCGCGTACTGCTCGGCGGGCAGACCGAACGCGTCGAATCCCATCGTGTGCAGGACATTTCGTCCGATCATCCGTTGATAGCGGGCGTAGACGTCACTCGCGATGAAGCCGAGCGGATGGCCAACGTGCAGGCCCGCGCCCGACGGATACGGGAACATGTCCTGCACGAAGAGCTTGTTGTCGGTGCTGCCGAAGGCACTGAGATCGCCGGCCAGCGGACCCACCGGATTGGGGGCCTCGTAGGCGTGCTGATCGGCCCAGTTCCGCTGCCAGCGCGCCTCGATCTCCGCGGCGAGCCCGGCGGTGTAGCGGTGACCGGGGGTCGCGACGGGACTCGGCGCGGCCGGGGTGCGCGATGTGTCGGCTGTACTCACCCAACCAGCGTAAATGGTGGGTGCACCCGGTTTGTCGGCGGCGGGGCCGATAGGGTGGTCGGCGTGAGTGCTGTATCCATCGTCGTCGCCGCGATCTGTTTCGCTCTCGCCCTGGTGTGGGTGATCGTCGGGGTGAGCGGTCTGCGGGGCACGCTGCGCCGCAACCGCTGGCTCGGGGTGCGCACACCCGCGACCCTCGCCTCCGAGGAGGCCTTCCGCCTCGCCAACCGCGTCGCCGCACCCGGCACGCTCGGTTCGGCGCTGGTGCTCGTCGGCGGCGGTCTGCTCACCCTCGGCATCGACGGCACCTGGTCGGTCCTGTTCGGTGTGGTGGCCCTGCTTGCCGGCCTCGCCATCGTCGGCCTGGTCAGCGGCTACGCGGTGCGGGCCGCGAACACCGTCGCCGCTCCCGCGCCGGAGCATTCCTGCGCCTGCTGTGCGGGCGAGGCCGCGACACCCGAACCGGTGAGCGCCCCCGAACCGGCCGACGACTGCGGCGAGTCGAGCTGCGCGTCGTGCGCCTTGTCGCCGGCCTGCTCGCGCGATACCGCGCAGCACTGAACCACCGGTGCGCGCCCTCCTCGCCCGGTCCCCGATCGACGGCTTCGTCCTCGCGATCCTCGCGGCCGTCATCGTCGCCGCCGTCTTCCCGGCCCGCGGCGATGTCGCCGAGGTCATGGACTGGGTCGTCACAATCGCGATCGGTTTCCTGTTCTTCCTCTACGGTGCCCGTCTGCATCCCCGCGAGGCCCTCGAGGGTCTTCGGCACTGGCGCCTCCATCTGCTGATCCTGGCGTTCACGTTCGTGGTGTTCCCGCTGATCGGGCTCGCGCTCGGTCCCGTGGTGCGGCCGCTGCTCGGCGACGGGCTCTCCGCGGGGGTGCTGTATCTGTGCCTGGTGCCCTCGACCGTGCAGAGCTCGATCGCGTTCACATCGGTCGCCAAGGGCAATGTGGCCGGCGCGATCGTGAGTGCGTCGGCGTCGAACCTGATCGGCGTGGTCGGAACGCCGCTGCTGGTGGTCGCCCTGATGAGCAACACCAACGGCGTGCACATCGACGGCGGCTCCGTGGTCAAGATCCTGGCGCAGATCCTGATGCCATTCCTCGTCGGCCAGCTGTGCCGCCCGCTGGTCGCGGGATTCCTCCACCGCTTCGCCGCGCCCACCAAGCTGGCCGACCGCGGCTCGATCGTGCTGGTGGTCTACGTCGCGTTCAGCGAAGGTGTCCGCAACGGCATCTGGTCGGTGGTCGACGCCTGGCAGGTGATCGTGGTGATCGCCGGCGCCATCGCCCTCGTGGCGGTGATGCTCTGGCTCACCGGCGTGATCCCGCGGCGCCTGGGCTTCGACCGTGCCGACGTCATCGCCGTCCAGTTCTGTGGCACCAAGAAGAGCCTCGCGACGGGCCTGCCGATGGCGACGGTGCTGTTCTCGGGCTCAGTGGTCGGGTTGATCGTGCTGCCACTGATGATCTTCCACCAGGTCCAGCTCATCATGTGCTCGGCACTCGCCGCCCGGTACGGCCGCGAGGGCGCCGACGGGCCCGACCTCGGTTGACCGCGCCGCGATCGGCCCGCCGTCGCGGCGGCGGCGCAGCCAGCGGACCAGGTAGTAGATGATGACCGCGACGACCAGCGCCACCGCCACGTACAGCATGATCTGGGCACCGAGGACCGCCCCCGCGAAATAGCCGGCCATCAGGACCGCACTCACCCAGCTCACCGCGCCGACGGCGTCGGCGATCCAGAAGCGCGTGAACCGCATCTCCGACATGCCCGCCACCCGCGGCACAATCGAGCGCACGTAACCGACCCACCGGCCCGTTCCGACCACCACCATGCCGTTGCCGTCGATCGTCGCCGCCGCCTTCGCCCAGCGATCCTCGCCGAACCGCCGGCCCAGCCAGGACGATCGGAGCTGGTGGCCATACCGGTGACCGACCCAGAAACCGACCGAGTCACCGGCGACCGCCGCGGCCGCGGTCGCCACGATGAGCCAGCCGACCAGCGTCGGACCCACCGCCGCCGCGACACCCGCCGCGAGCAACAGGGCCTCGCTCGGCAGGATCAGCCCGGCGACCAGCGTCGCCGTCTCGACGAACACCACCCCACCGGAGACCGCATACACCTCCCACGACGGCACCGACTCGATGAGTTCGATGAGTTGGTCGGCAAATCCGGTCACACCGACCAGGGTAGTCGCGGGCGGCGGGTGAGTGCGGTCCGACGGCCCCGATGGCCCACCGCGGTATCGATTGCCCGCCGAGCACGCGGTGGCCGCCTACACACCCCGCGCAATGCGGTCGGCGAGGCCCGTCAACCCGAGCACCAGCGCGGCGCCGGCAACCAGCGCGACGAGCGGGTAGTAGAAGGTGTGCCCGTCCGCACGCCAGGCCAGCACGACGGCGGCAACGTAGACGCCGAGCGCCGAAAGCGGCACCCCGACGACGCCCACCCCCACTGCGACGGCCGTCCGCCTGCCTGCGCCCGCGTCACCCAGCATCATCAGGTGCAGTCCGAGGAAACCCGCGAACACGACCGCCGGGAGCAATGCGACGAACAGCACGACGGTCAGGATCGTGTCCCAGGTCTGATTCACCGGCGGGGACCGTTCGGGGGAGCGTCGGCGGCGGGTTCCATCGCGAGTTCGGCGTGGTCGATGTAGGCGACGGTGCGTTCGTCCCCCACCGGGTGCACCCGCAGGGTCAGGGTGGGATCGGGGGTGTCGTCGAGCACGACGACACGCCTGGTGCCGGGCGGCAAATCCACCGGCACCCCGGCGGTGTCGGTCGGCAGATCGGTGAGCAGGACCGCGGTCCGGCCGGCCAGTCCGGTCTGGTCGAAGCGGATGGGCACCGGTCGACTCGGCGCCGGCGGCGTGTTCGCCGACGCACGGTTGCGTCGCTGCTGTCGCCGGGCGGCGACACAGAGGGCGTCGAGCATGGCGGCGAGATTCTGCCTGCGGGGCTCGTCGGCGATGCCGTCGATGTGGCGGGGAAGCGCGTCGGCGAGGAGGTCGACGGCCCGGAACTCCTCGGGGCCGGAGAGATCGAGGAACAGGACGTTCGCGTCGGCCAGTTCCCGGATGCGGTCGCGCCCGGCGCCGGGCGGTAGCCGCACCGCGAGGAAATCCAACGCGAAACAACAGGCCGACGACTTGCCGTCCCAGTCACCGTCGGCGAACCCTATCCGTCCTGCCATGACGTCCTGCTCGGGTTCAGTTCACGCTCAGGTCGATCGGATGCGTGGCCAACAGCGGCAGCGGCCACGGTTGACGCCGGAGCACCCGACCCCAGATGTCGACGCCCGCGGGGGCGAGGACATCACCGGGCAGCGCCGACGCCAACAGCCAACTGTCCTGCGACATCTCGGATTCGAGCTGGCCGATCCCCCAGCCCGCGTACCCCGCGAAAATGCGTACGCCCTCGAGGACCGGCGCGAGCAACGTCGGATCGGCATCGAGATCGACGAGCACGACGCGGCCACTGACCGGACGCACCTCGGGGTGATCGGACAGATCGGCGCCCGGCCGGGCCACCCCGAGGCACAGCGCCGCATCCTGTTTCACCGGCCCGCCGATGTACAGTGCGCGCGGCGCCGACGTGAGATCGGTCCAGGCGGGCATCACGTTGTGGACCGCGGTCTGACTCACCCGGTTCACCACCACCCCGAGACTGCCCGCGTCGTTGTGCTCGATCATGTAGATCACGGTGCGCGCGAAGGTGGGCTCGGTCAGATCCGGGGCGGCGAGCAGCAGGGTGCCTGCCCGAATGCTGTTTGCCGACGCGATGTCGCGTGCCGCATCCGCACCCTGGCCGCCGTTCTCGGGGAGATCCGAGGTGGGCTCGTCCCCGCTGTCACCACCGTTCACAACGACCATCATCGCATGTCGGCGGCGTCTGGTCGGTACGCTTGCCGGGTGACCGGGAACCGCACCGCACACGCCCGGTCTGCCGAGGCCGGCTCCGATGCCGCCGCCCCACCGGCATCGACCCGTACATTCGTGGCCTCGCTGCGTACCTCGCCGGGGTTGGGGCGCCTGCTCGCCGTGCGACTGGGCAGCCAGGCCACCGACGGCATCTTTCAGGCCGCCCTCCTCGGCGGTGTGCTCTTCAACCCCGAACGCCACAGCGAGCCACTCGCGGCAGCGCTCGGTTTCGCGGTGCTGTTGCTGCCGTACTCGGTGATCGGCCCGTTCGCCGGCGCACTCCTGGACCGCTGGGACCGACGGGCCGTGCTGCTGTGGGCGAATGTGGTGCGCGCGGGCCTGATGGTGGCGGTGGCGGTGGCCATGGCCAGCGGCAGCCCGGACCTCGTCGTGCTGATCGCCGCGCTGTCGGTGACCGGGGCCAGCCGCTTCGTGATGTCGGGACTCTCGGCGAGTCTGCCCCACGTGGCCCACCAGAACGTCATCGTCGCGACCAACGCACTCGTCACGACGCTGGGCGGGGCCATGCTCGCGGCCGGGGCCGGGATCGCGCTGTGGGTGCGCGGCCTGCTCGGATCGGGCAACGTCGACAGTGCGCTGACCACCCTGCTCGGGATCGTCGTGGCACTCCTCGCGGCCTGGATCGCCCGTGGATTCCCGCACCGGATGCTGGGCCCCGACGTACCCGACGACGCCGGGCACTCGGCATTTCACGCGGTGGCCGTCGGATTCGGCCACGGCATGCGCGCGGTGGCCGGATCCCGGACCACCGCCGCCGCCCTCTCCGCGATCGGGCTCCACCGCCTGGCCTTCGGCATGAACACGCTGATGCTGTTCGTCTTCGCCCGCCACCTCGGCGGCTCCGACGACGAATCCCTGGCCCGGATCGGCCTCGTTCTCGGCTGCATCGGGGCGGGCAGCTTCCTCGCCGCGATCACCACCCCGGTGGCCGTCGGTCTGCTCGGGCGCCGCGCCACCCTGTTCGCCGCGCTGGCCCTGGGGGCGGTGTTCGAGCTCACACTGTTGTCGTTCTCACTGCCGGTGTTCTGTGTGGCCGCATTCGTCCTCGGCCTCATCGGGCAGACCGCCAAGCTCAACGGCGACGTCGCCATGCAGGTCGACATCGGCGACACCGTCCGCGGACAGGTGTTCTCCGTCCAAGACGCCGTGTTCAACATCGCCTACGTGCTCGCGATGATCGTGACCGCGCTGACCGTCCCCGACAATGGCCGGTCGGCGGCGCTGATCGTGGTGGCGATGCTCTGTTACGTCGTCGGGATCGGCGTCTTCGGTGTGCTGCATCCGCGTCGTCACGGCCCTGGCCAGCCCGGCCCTCATCGGTCGAACCCCGGGGCGCCGGCCGGGTAGCCGGCATCGGCGGTCCCGTCACCGTCGAGGTCGACGAGGACGCGGTCGAACGCGCCGTCACCGTCGACGTCGAGGTAGAGACGCCGGGCCCGGGTGCCCGCACCGATGGCCTCGACGTCGGGGATGCCGTCATCGTCGAGGTCATCGGTCTGCACGAGTTGTCCGCCGGCCGGGGGAGCAGGATCGGGGACCTGAGGATCGGGGACCTGGGCAGCAGGCGGCGCCCCGGACCGCGGGGACGGCGAACCCGGGGGATCGGTGGCCACCGCCCAGACACCGCTGCCGTCGTCACGACAGAAGTGGTCGGGTGCATCGTCGTCGTCGAGGTCGAGGCAGGCGAGGTCCGCGACACCGTCACCGTCGAGATCCCACAGCAGGTCATCGCGCCGGCCGTCACCGTCGAAGTCCAGGGTCACCGCCTCGTTGTGGCCGTCGGCATCGGGATCGGCATCGGCCGGGCTCGCCCACCCGGTCGGTGCACCGCTGCCGGTGCCGAAGATGTACTCGATCACGGGATCCATGCGAGATTGGACGCCGACACACCCCGATCGGTTCCCCCGACCGGGGCGACCCGGACCGGCCGGCGCGATGTCCCGGGCCGCACCGCCGCACCGGGGAGGACACGCGTAGGTTCTCTCATCATGTACGTCAGTGTCCTTGGCGAGCAGTTCCACTGCGCCCGGCTGCGGCCCGCGATCACCCATCTGGACTCGGCGTCGGCCGGACGCTCCTCGAACGCCGTCATCGGCACGATCTCCGCGCATCTGTGGCGGGAGGCCGAACGCGGCTCGTACGTGGCCGCCGAGGACCGGACCCAGGAGATCACCCGCGACACCCGCGACCTCGCCACCCTCATCGGCCACACCGGCGACGAGATCACCTTCCGCGAGAGCGCCCGCGCCGCCCTGCGCGCCCTGCTCAACGGCTGGAGTCTGCCCATGGCGTCGACGGTGTGGGTGGCCAAAAACGAGTTCGGGCCGAATCTGGTCGAGTTCGAGCGACGCGGATACGCCGTCCGCGCCCTGCCCGACGCCGATGTCCACGGCCACGTCGACACCGACACCCTCGAGAACATGCTGCAGTTCGAGCGGCCCGACTTCATCCACATCTGCCACGTCGGCTCGATGTCGGGCGTGGTGCAGCCGGTCGCGAAGGTCGTCGAGATCGCGCACGCGGCCAATGTGCCGGTCGTCGTCGACATGGCCCAGGCCGTCGGCCACGTCCCGACCGTCACCGGCGCCGACATCGTCTACGGAACCGGCCGCAAGTGGCTGACCGGACCCCGCGGGGTGGGTTTCCTCGCGGTCCGTCGCGATGCCCGGCTGTCGGTCGACGTCGAACCCTCCGACGCCTTCCTGGCCGGCCGTCTCGGCCTCGGCGTCGCGGTGGCCGAGTTGTCGCAGGTCGGCCAGCAGCGCGTCTACCGCGAGCTCGCCACGATCGGGCGCGTCACCCGCGAACGCCTTGACGGCATCGGCAGCTGGGAGATCATGGAACCCGTCGACGAGCCGTCGGCGCTGGTCACGCTCAAACCACCGCCCGGCTGGCAGAGCGCCGACGTGCACGCCGCGCGGGACCACCTCGTCGCCGACCACCAGATCCTGGTGACCGCGGCCGACTCGTGGCGGGCGCCGCTGGCCGGCGAGGGCGCGGTGCTGCGGATCAGCGCACACCTCGATCTGCGCCGCGAAGACCTCGACCGGCTCGCGGGCGCGCTGCGCACGATGGGCTACTGAACAATCACCGGTGGGAGCGGGCGTGCGCTACCGTTCGGTGTCGGCAGCGGCTCCAGCGGCTCCCCGGTCCGGCTGTTCGGCCCACCACTGGCGCAGCACCTCCTCGGCCGCCTCCCGGGAGAGTGGGCCGCGATCCAGACGCACCTCCTTGAGGTGCCGCCACGCCGCGCCGACGAGCGGTCCGGGCGGCAGCCCGAGCAGCTCCATGATGGCATTGCCGTCGAGGTCGGGCCGCACCCGCGCGAGATCCTCGGCCGCCCTGAGTTCGGCGATCCGGCGTTCGAGACTGTCGTAATTCGCTTGCAGCCGACGGGCGCGGCGGCGATTGCGGGTCGTGCAGTCGGCCCGGACCAGCTTGTTCAGGCGGTCGAGCAGGGGACCGGCGTCGGTCACGTAACGACGCACCGCGGAATCGGTCCACGCGCCGTCGCCGTAGCCATGGAAACGCAGGTGCAGGTAGACCAGCGTCGCAACGTCCTCGGTGACCGCCTTGGGGTACTTCAGCGCCCGCATCCGCTTGCGGACCATCTTGGCGCCGACCACCTCGTGGTGGTGGAAGCTGACCCCGCCGTTCGGTTCATGCCTGCGGGTGGCCGGTTTGCCGATGTCGTGCAGCAACGCGGCCCAGCGCAGGACCAGATCGGGGTCGCCGTCCTCGAGGTCCATCGCCTGCCGCAACACCGTCAGCGAATGCTGGTAGACGTCCTTGTGCTGATGGTGCTCGTCGATGGCCAGGCGCATGTCCGGCACCTCGGGGAGAATGCGCTGCGCGAGCCCGGTCTCCACCATCAGCTCGATCGCCTCGAGCGGATGCTCACCAAGGATCATCTTGTCCAGTTCGGCGCGCACCCGTTCGGCGGTGATCCGCTCGATCTGCCCGGCCATGTCGGTGATCGCCGCGGTCACCCGAGGGGCGGGGGAGAATCCGAGCTGGGAGACGAAGCGGATCGCCCGCAGCATCCGCAGGGGATCATCGTCGAAGGACTCCTGCGGGGTGGCCGGGGTGTCGAGGGAACCGGCCAGCGCCGCGCTCATCCCGTCGAGCGGGTCGTGGAACTCCTGGGCGCCCCCGCGGCCCAGGCGGACGGCCATCGCGTTGAGGGTGAAATCACGCCGCACGAGGTCGTCGTCGATCGACGCGCCGAAGCTGACGACGGGATTGCGCGACACCCGGTCGTAGACCTCGGCCCGATATGTCGTGATCTCGAGGATCAGATCGTCCTTGCGGGCGCTCACCGTGCCGAACTCGATGCCCGCGTCCCACAGCGCGTCGGCCCAGCCGGCGAGCAGACGCTGCACCTCACCCGGGCGCGCGTCGGTCGCGAAGTCCAGGTCCGTGCCGAGCCGGCCGAGCACCGCGTCCCGCACCGAACCGCCGACCAGGTACAACTCGTGGCCCGCCTCGGCAAAGAGATCGCCGAGCGGATCGAGGATGTCACCGAGGCCGCGCAGGGTCACCGCGGCCGCTGCCAACAGCCGGGTCCGACGCTCATCGGCTGCACGATCCTCGGTACCCTCTGTCACGGCTCGCCAGCCTACCGGGTGACCGGGTGGGCAAACAGCAGGTGACCAGCCGCTAGCATCGGAGTCGTGTCCGCCGACTCCGCCACCGACCCCCCAGACGTCCCCGGCGACGTCGGCCGGAGTGGTCAGCCCGTCGATCACGGCACGAATCCGGATGGTCCGCGGCCCAACCAGGCGCACAATCAGCCCCGGCCGCGCCGCCGAACACGACGCGGACGCCGCCGCCGCCGCACCCCAGACCCCGGGGTGACCGGCACCGACGCCGCCAAGCCCCCGGTCACGCCCACCACCGAGGTGACCGCACAGGCCAATGCCGCCGGTCCCGGACCCCGCAGCCTCCCGACGGCCGGTGCCCGGGTGAGCAAGCCCAAGCCGTCGGATGTGGCGGTGATGACCGCCACCATCACCAAGACCGGCCTCAGCCAGGCCGGGCCGCCGCCGGCCGCGCCCACGCCGGTGGGTCGGCGTCGCCGGGCC
>JASGFO010000127.1:0-11259 GCA_047605505.1 Gordonia sp. (in: high G+C Gram-positive bacteria)
TCGGGGTGAATGAGGTTGCCGCGGTATAGGTCTCGCAGGCATCTGTCGGGCCACCGGGGTCCCCTCCCAATGTCGTGCGATGGTCACTGACAACGATCGACGCCAAGAGCGACGAACCCGCCTATTCTGGCAACACGGACTGTCCTTGTCCACAGGCTGTCTGCCGGTGCGCACACCCGCCGTCGGGTCTGCCTGGAGAATCGTGGCCTGATCTCAGGTAGCGAACAGTCACGCAGGCGAGACGGCTATCGATCTTGTCGGTCTTCGGTGGCGCCGAGTGTGGTGAGCCAGGGTTGGACGGCGGCGATGACGGATGCCACGTTGGGGCCGTAATCGATCACCCTGATGGTGTAGGTTCTGGGGTGATCGGTTGGAGGTTTCTCTACTGGTATTTCTATCGTTAATTCCAGGTCGCTGAATCGGTAGTGTCTCCGAGCAACCAGCCACCCCGCAACCCAAACAACCCTTCGAAGCGCCCGGCACGAGAAATGAGGTTCCCCTGAAAGCGCTGGCGGAGGGGGTATCCGCCAGATCGAGTCTGTCGAGATCGGGATCAGGCCCCGCTGTGCGAGTGGTCTCGATACGGGCCTCCTTCGTCGGCCCTACTCGACCAGCGGAAGGGGAAACGGCCCTACTCGACCAGCGGAAGGGGAAACGGCCCTACCCGACCAGCCGAAGGGGAATCGGCCCCACCCGACCAGCGGGGGGTCGGCCCCACCCGACCAGCGAGGAGGTATCGCCCCTACCCCACGGGACACCGGTCTGCACCGCTCGGTCACCCGACGGTGCGGGCGTATCTCAGCTGCTCCACCGGTTCCGCGGTGGCCAATGACTGGTGTGCCACGAGATGATCGCGAATTCGGGCCCCGTAGCGAAGGCCGCTCCGTTTTGCTGCTGCCGTGAACGACTCACCGGCATGCACCAGATCGACGGCGTTCTCAAGACGAACCTCGTATACGTACTGGCGCAGTGTCACCCCTGTCTGTGCCTTGAACAGGCGCGCCAGATGGCGCGGACTCATACCGACGTCGGCGGCAACGGTATCCAGTTCATAGTGGCCGGCCGGATCCGCACTGATCGTCGCCATCAGCCGCTCCAGGCCAGAATGCTTGGGGCGGGGCGCTCGGGCGGCCGCCGAGATCTGCGGATGACCTTCCATCCGCCGACTGAGCAGGACCATATCCTTCGATATCTCGTGGGCGACGTCGGCACCGTGATCGTCTGCGATGAACGCGAGGGCCAGATCAACCCCTGCTGCCGCGCCCGCGGATGTCCACACGCTGCCGTCCCGGACAAAGACCGAGTCACGCTCGATGCGGATCGTGGGATGACGAGCCGCGAGTTCGTCGAGGTGACGCCAGTGTGTCGTCGCACGGCGACCGTCCAGCAGGCCGGCCGCGGCGAGGACGAACGCGCCGCCGGCAACCCCGGCCGTTCTCTTCGAGGAAGCCGCGTGAGACTGCATCACGTCCACGGCCTGCTGCGGCATCTCCTGCCCGATGTGATGATCACTTGACACCACAACCAGGGTGTCGATCGTTGCGGGACAGGCGGATATCGGCGCGGTGGCGAACCGTAGCCCTGACGAGCACTCGACGCTCGTGCTGTTCGAGATCGAATAGAGCGAGATGTCATACGGATAGCCGAGGGTCTTGGCAACATCGATGACCTCGATGAGAGCAGCCACATCGAGGGTCCTGATTCCATCGTCCACGAGCACGGCGATCTCCCGTGTCTGGTGGACGGAATAGTGGCACATCCCTCAAGTCTGGGGAGGTCACGCAGCCCCAGCCACCCGATGTCCGGATCTGCGTGCCTCATGGCCGAGTCCGTCGGGTCGCTCGGTGGGGTGTCCCGATTCGCCGACAACGTGTCCACGCAGGGGACCGAACGAAAGCTCGGCGTTACGAGCTGGAAACAGCGCGAATCCAGCGTTGAACCCACGGCCGATCCACGGTCGTTGACTGTCGAAAGGTTTGACCGAATGGACTCACGATCAGCGCTGACGATCAGCATCGGCGTATTGGGGGGTGTCGCGGTGGCAATCACCGCCGAACTCATCACCGTTCCGATTTGGGTCGTCTTCCTCGCTTGGGCCTCGTTCTTCTTCGTCGGCGGTGGTGTCACCGGTTGGGTGCGTTCGGTTGCCTCCAATCTCGTTGGCGTCGCGATCGCCTCGGCCAGCCTGTTCGCGGCGCATCTCCTCGGTGGCGGCCTGCCGGCAACCGCCATCGCGGTCGGCGTGGGCAGCGCGGTCATGGTCCAGGCGTCGTGGTCTGAGCTCTTGTCGACAACCCCGGCGGTGGTGGTCGGCTTCGCGTCGACGGTCTCGACGGTCGCCGGCACCGGCCACGGGATCACCACGGCGTCGATCTCCCACCCTGGCCTCGTCGGAGCCTGCGCATGCCTCCTCGGCGCATCCTTCGGACTGTTATCTGAGTACGCGGCCGACCTGATGACCCGAACGTCGGGGAGCGCCATATCGAAAGGAGAAGCACTGTGAAACTCCAGCATAATCTCGGCGGACTCGAAGGTCTGCCAGCGCCTTTGAACCTTGAGAAACGAGTTTTCGTCGAAGAGTGGGAGAAACGGATCTTCGGGATTCACGTCGCCATGATGGGTCTCAGCAACCATCTGGACTCGGCGCTGCCGCAATACCCGATCGGCGAGGTGCCGACCGCATTCAGCGATGAATGGACCTGGGCTTCCCTGCGGACAGGTGCCGAAGCGATGAATCCGTTCGACTACTTCAAGTACCGGTACTACGAGAAGTGGCTCGGCGGGATCAGCCAGTTCTTCATCGACAAGGGCTACATCTCGGCAGCGGAGTTCGAGGCCCTGCGGGGAGAGACCGCCATCACCGCGGTCTCCGGCGGCGACCCGGCGATCGATGACCAGGTCATCGACTACCTCAAGCGCGGCGACAGCCCCCGGCGAGATGTGGCTCACCCGAAGTTCGAGATCGGGCAACAGGTGCGGATCGCGAACCGGCCGGCGGGCGATCACACACGGTTGCCCGGTTACCTCCGATCCCGAACCGGCACCGTTACGCGGATCTTCGACGGTGACTACGGCTACTTCGTGCACACCGGTGACGGGATCGGAGATCCGATGCCGATCTACATCGTCGAGTTCACGCCGGCGGAGCTCTGGGGCGTGAAGGCAGAACCGGGCGCGAACATGCTCTACGCGGAGCTGTTCGAGGCCTACCTGGAACCCAAGGAGGACAACAATGAGTGACCAATTCTCGTACCCCGACGACCGTGAACAGGCAAGTGCCGAACGCGTTGCGGCGCTCGAGCGCCTGCTCATCGAGAAAGGTGTCATCACCGACGCCACCGTCGACAAGGTGCTTGCCTACTTCGAATCGGAGATGACACCGCTGAACGGCCAGAAGATCGTGGTGAAGGCGTGGACCGATCCGAAGTTCGCGGAGAAGGTCGTCGGTGACACACCAGCGGCCCTTGCGGAACTGGACCTTCCCGAGGGGATGGCCGGTGCCGAGGGTGAACACCTCCAGGCGGTGGCCAACGCTCCCGGTGTGCACAATCTCGTGATCTGTACGCTGTGCTCCTGCTTCCCGTGGCCCGTACTCGGACTGCCGCCCTACTGGTACAAAGACCCGGTGTTCCGGGCTCGGGCAGCCCGCGAACCCCGGGCGGTTCTGGCCGAGGTCGGGGTCGATCTACCCGCCGAGACCGAGATCAAGGTCTGGGACTCGAGTGGGCATTCGCGGTGGTTCGTCATTCCGGAGCGGCCGGCCGGGACCGAAGGGCTCAGCGACGAACAGTTGATGAATCTGGTGACGACCGAATCGATGATGGGTGTAGCCCTGGCGGGGGAACCGTCATGAAGCTCCACGACACGTGCACGACCGATCAGGCGGCACCGTCGTTCGACGAGGAATGGCAGCGCCGGGCGTTCGGACTTGCGCTGGCGTTGTCCGAGTTCGGCCACTACCCGTGGACTGACTTTCAGCAAAGCCTGATCGACACGATCGGCGAGTGGGAGGCAGCGCCGACGGGGGCCAGGGGTGAGTGGGAATACTACGACCACTGGGTTACCGCGCTCGAGAGAGTTGTCGATCGGCGACAGATTCTCACCGCGCCGGTTGCCACCGACGACGGTGACCACGCCATGTCGAAAACAGATCACTGACCACGAGAGGAAATCGCAATGACCACTGCAACTCACGACACGTACGAGCGCGGGAGTTGGTCGTCGGCCGTCCCGCATCTTGAGGCGGCGCAGAGCGCGCTGTTCCTGACGGCCACGGTGCTGCTTGCCGGTCTGGCCTACTATCTCGTCGGCTACGACCAGGGCGTCACCTCGATCTTCGGCGACGACACCCACATCCACGAGTTTGTTCACGACTCGCGGCACTTCCTCGGCTTTCCCTGCCACTGACGCACCATTGAGGAGCAGGACAAAGAGAACAATGGAACGCACCTTCGTCGGCGCCGGTCTGTTCGCGGGCCTGATCGCCGGAATCATCACCTTCATCTACGCGCGCATCTTCATCGAACCGCTGACGGCCACGGCGATCGACTACGAGGAGTACCGCGCCCACGCCGAAGCGCGCATGGCGGAGGCCGTGGATCATGTGCACGGTCACGGGCCGGAGCACGAGCTGTTCAGCCGTGTCGTGCAGGAGAACGTCGGTGCCGCCGTCGGCACCATCGTGTTTGCCATCGCGATCGGTGCCTTCTTCGCGGTCGCCTTCACCGTCGTGTGGGCCTACGTCGGCCGCCGCCGGCCGAGCATCGATCCGCGTGGCGTGGCCGCCGCGCTGGGCGTGATCGGCTTTATCGCGGTCATCGGTATCCCGTTCGTCGTGTACCCGCCGAATCCGCCGGCCGTCGGCGAGTCGGCCACCATCGGGGAACGGTCGGGCAGCTTCCTCACGATCACAATCGCCTCGATCCTGCTGATGAGTCTGGCCGTGACACTGACCTGCCATCTGTGGGACCGTATCGGGGGTCTGGTTTCCGGCATCGTCTCGTCGTTGGCCTACCTGTTCGCAATCGTCGTCGTCACGCTGTTCCTGCCGGGAGCCGAGGAGACGCCGGGGCCGGTGGAGCACGACGGCGTCATCTACGGTGCTGGTTTCCCCGCACAGGTTCTGGGTGACTTTCGCGTGTACGCGATCGTCAACCAGGTGATCCTGTGGACCGTTCTGGTGACCGTCTTCTGCCTTCTGTACGGCGTGATCGCGCGTCGCCGGTTGCCGCAGGAAGCGCGCGCGAAGGTTGCCGCCTGACCATTCTCGTCGTCGCCGGGCGCACCGGGCCAAATCGGTCGGTGCGTTTCGGCGACGAGAACAATCCCCTCGATGAGCGCGGCCGACGCGACGCGGCCGCGCTCGTCGCAGCGCTGCCCGATCTCGGGCCCATCGGCGCCGGCGTGCGGGTCGGCCCGGAGCTGTCGGTGCGGCAGACCGCCGAGCTGCTGGGCGAGACCTTTGCGGTCGACGACGGGTTGGCGTCCCTCGACGTCGGGGCGTGGCGGGGCCGGCGACCCGAGGAGCTCGAGCCGGCCGAGCTGGGACCGTGGTTCACCGATCCGTCGTCGAGGCCGCACGGCGGGGAGAGCGTGGCGGAGTTCGTGGCCCGGATCCGCGCGCACGTCGACGCGATGCATCCGGCGTCGATGATGGTGGTGGCCAAACCCGTCGCCCAGGCCCTCCTGTGCACCGGGCCGGCGGAGTTCTTCGCCACCGAGCTCCGGCCGGCGAGCAGTCACCGCAGGAGGCTCGACATGACGTCGCAGAATCACGACGGCGCATCAACTCCGGTCGTCCGGAACCGTTTTCGGTAGACCCCGGGCGATATCCCGAGGTGCCGTCGGAACACGCGACGCATGGTGTCCGGAGTTCCGAGTCCCGTCCGGCGCGCAACCGTGTCCTGACCCAGGTCGGTGGTGGTGAGGAGGACCTTCGCCGCCTCCAGTCGGACCTGCTCCACGAAGCGGGCCGGTGTCATCCCGACATGCTCGTGAAACGTCCGGACCAGGTGCCGCTCACTCACGGCCGCGTGCGATGCCATTGACGCGATCGAATGATCGGCAGCCGGATTTGCCACGACGTCGTCGAGCAGCGCGCGCAGGCCGCCGGTGACCGGTAGCGCGGACTCCGACCAGACACTGAACTGGGCCTGCCCACCAGGACGCTGGAGGAATACGACCATCCACCGGGCCACCTTCCGCGCGATGGCGGGTCCGTAGTCACTCTCGACCAGGGCGAGCGCCAGATCGGTTCCCGCGGTGATCCCGGCGCCGGTGATATAGGGTCCGTCCTGCACAAACAGCGAGTCGGGATCCACCCGTACGGATGGGTATTTCTTGGTGAGCGATCCGCAATGCGCCCAATGCGTGGTCGCGGTCCTGCCATCCAACAGGCCGAGCGAGGCCAGGACGAAGGCGCCGGTGCACACCGACGCAACCCGGCGAGCGTGCGGTGCAAGGCGACGCACCATCTCGATGGCTGCCGGCACGGAATCGGGAGTCGGCTCCTCCGGAATATCGTGGACACTCGGTGTGAAGGAGAATGTCTCCGGTACCCCGCCCGGCACGATGAGGGTGTCGATTCCGAGTGGAACGTCTTCCACCGCGATATCAGCGTCGATACGGGCGAATGCCGTGGTCCCAACCCGCGCGCCGGTGGGAGATGCCAGGAGGACGCGGTAGTTGGCACCGAAATCGTTGGCGCGAGCGAAGATCTCAAGGGGAGCCGCCACGTCCTGAAGCGTCACCTTGTCATACAGGGTGACGACGATCAGCTTTGGCTCACCGGACCACACCGCGCCCGTCACATCGCATTCCTTTCACCGCCTGACACACCACAGTGCGACAGACATGTTTCACCGAGGTTAGCGGGACTTCTCCGGCACCCGCAGTCCTGGACAGATCGTGCGCAAACCAGGACCGGCAGTCACACTCCCGACGGAATCCCCCGTGTTGACCACGATCACGCAGACCGCGTGGGGTACGGCGGTGACACGGCCGCCCTGCCGCCCTCGGCCCCGAGCGCTGGTCCACCGGCCCAGTCAATGGACAAGAGCGGTTCGCCTTGCCAGAATGGCCAGACCCGCAGCTCCAGGCGTCGACCAAGATCAGTGACCGGCGCAGACCACGAGAGGGCGCCCGGTGGTGCGACATCGCGAGAAGTTTCGCTTCCACACTGTGCGCGCGCTGCTGGCGCTGATGGCCGTAACGCTCTGTGGTGCGGCACTGATCCGGGCAGTTCAGCGAGAAAGCCCTGTCGACGCGTTCGTCGGCGCCCTGGTGGGCTGCACGATGGGAGCCTTCGTCGTGATGGGTTCAGCACATGGCCGGCACGCATACTCAACAGACATCACCGATGTCGATGCGCGATCGATCCCCCTCAACCGATTGCCGGCGCGCAATGGACTGTTCCTCGCCTTCGCAGGCGTGACTGGCGGGTTCGCAATCATCATCCTGTCACACTTGAACAACGATGTCCCGGGAACCCGTGCGGCCGCAATGTCAACAGTCGGATTCGGCGCGGCGGCCTTCTGCGTGATCGCGGGTCTGCGAATGACGTATCTGGCCTACAATTCCCGCGGCAACCTCGCCGCCGGACCCGGCGGCCTACGATGGACATCCGCCAAAGGCAAGTACACCGCCATCTCGGCGAAAGAACTCGAAGGCTCCCGCTACCGATTCAACGATGTGGAATTAATGATAGAAATACCAGCAGCGAAACCTCCAACCGATCACCCCAGAACGCACACGATCCGGGTCATCGACTACGGCCCCAACGTGGCATCCGTCATCGCCGCCGTCCAACCCTGGCTCACCACACTCGGCGCCACCGAAGACCAACAAGATCGATAGCCGTGTCTCGCCGCACCAAGCGTACCGACAAGGCGAGGCGGGCCGCGGCAGCAGGCGGAGGCGCAACGGCAGCCGCCACCTGGGCAGGCGGGCCACCTCGACTGCCCGGGTGGCGTCAGTACCTGTAGTCGCCATCGGTGCGCCTACAATCGCGTGTGGCGTGTTCGCAGGATTCGGCGCCTACTATGGCGTGCGAGCATTCGGACGACGGTTTCTGGGTTGGCGATGGCGAGGAACAAAGACAGCGAAAATCACGGGCCACAGCCCTCAGAGGCGAAAGTGTATGCCCTGGTTGCCACGTTGTGGTCGGTCGCCGCCATCGGCCTGGTGACCTGGGCTTTTATAATAATTCTCAGCGATCCGGTACCCCCGGACATACTATTTGGGCTACCGATCTTCCTGCTCACTTTCGTGTTCCTGCCGGCCCCACTGCCGATAACACGGTGGTACGCATCGCAGAAACGGACGGTCCACCCTGTGGATGCCCGCCACATCTCGGCGAACAGGACGACCGGCGCCATCGGCGGGAGTTGCGTCGCGATCAGTTCCCTGACGGGCACGCTCGGACTACTTCTGTTGATTGTCGCGCAGCCCAGCCCAACGGCCCGAGATTTAACCATACTCTGGATCACCGTACCGACCGGCTGTGCTATCACGGTATTCTTCGTCTGGTTGACGGTTCGTGGCTCGAGATCCGGTCGCTATCTCCAGATGACCGACGACGGCCTCACGGTGTGCGGAGGCCGTAAGGCCGAGCCGCCTCGTCGAGTTCCCCCGGCGTCGCTCAAAAGTGCGACATGCGCGATCCACGACGACCACCTGATCACTCTCACCTTCGCACCTCATCAAGGAATTCCCACTCCCCCGGACCTCCGCTTCTCCCTCCTCGCCTACGGACCCAACGCCGCATCCGTGCGCACACTACTTATTCCATACCTACGTGACCGGGGCGTGGATGTCAAAGAATACCGGTAGCCATGCTCTCCACATTCGTCGACTTTACCGACTGCTCCGCGAGTCGATCACCAGCATTCGGTTGCTCAACACCCTATAGCGCCAGTCGTGCTATAGTAACGCGTCAGCCTCCCCCGCGAATCACAGAAACCAGGAGCCTTGACGTGGCACGTAGTTACGCCGCACCGAGCAAGGACGAGATCCGGAAGGCCGATCGCCGGCAAAGATTTGTCTGGGCAGCGACGATATTTCTGTCACTGACACTCGCGTCGATGTCAGCGGTATCCATCTTATCTTATGTCGTTCGCAACGACACCGCATTCCTTAAACTCGGAGCCTTATTCTTTATTCTCACCACACTCTTCGCTGCCATGATCCCACCTCGGCCGGGAAGCTTTCGCATTCCCAACGGCCGTGAGGACGTCGCGCTTCCCCCATCCCGAAGACAGCAGACTGGAATGCGAATCGCTTTTCCGGCGTACACGGCGCTCTGCGCTCTGGGTGCGATAAATTCTTTTGCCGATGGCTTGAATTGGTGGAATGTTCCGATCCGCGTCAACGGATCCAGTCCGATCGTCTTTTTCTCGATCGGCGCGATTGCATTCCTGTGCATATCCGTTTTCTACGAGATGACAGCACGAAATGTCAATGTCCACAAGGGGGTCAACCACCTCGACAGCCGCGGAGTCGGTGCCGTGCACATTCGGTCGCGGGAACACATTCCTTGGCTGTCGATCAAAAGCATTCGGATCGACGGCGGTCGAGTCGAAATCGAAGGCGCCGGGGCCCGCATCCGAGATTCCGGATACGCACAGCCCAGGTCGCAGGACGAAGGCGAGCGAGGCGACATCCGATTCTCCATCCCCGCCCTGTCCATCGGCGTTCGCTTCGCCGACCTCATCACCGCGATTGAAGACCGGATCGAGTCCGCATCGTGACAGATACACCTTCCCTGCCGCCCCCTCCGCATCGGAGGCCAGTCTCACCGACCAGCGGGCGCGGGTAACTCCGGGTAAGTCCCCTGGAGTGGTGGGGTTTCGGTACTCCTGATGAAGAGGGCGGTTGGCCTCCGAGGCGATGCCGATCGCGGTGTGGGGTTCGCCGTACGTTATCTAAACGAGGCCGAATACTCAGCATTCTCTCATATATAGCCACCACATTCGTCTAGACTAGTGACATGACCGATACTGATATCGCCGCCAGGTTCGAGGAACTCCTCGACACCCTGACTGATCTCGCCGTGCCCGACGAGATCACCGGCCCCGACGCCCACGCCGTCTTGACGGTGTTGGCGCGGCTACGGAACGTCGTTGATGACCAGTGTGCGCAGTGGGTACGACAGTGCGACCGACTCGGCGTCGCGCAGGCGCACGGCCGCACCACCCGGGAGTTGGTGATGGTGATGGGGTTCGCGCCCGCGGTCGCGGCACGGATGATTCGACGCACCGGTTTCACCGACGACCGCCTTGATCGGCATTGCGCGGACGGGGCGGTCTCCGCCGAACACGCGGATGCGATTGTTCGTGGGGTGAATCAGGTGGCCGGACGGGCCGGTGCATCCTTCGACGCCGATGCGCGGTCGGATGTGGTGAATCAGTTGCTGGCGCAACACCTCTCCGGGGCGACACCCGCAGAGATCGGCGACGCCGCCAAGAGTCTCGGTAACCGGCTGGCCGCGGACAATGGTGGGCCACCCGCCGCGGAGGATCGACGATTGAACCGGCTGAACCTGGGTACCGACGATGATGGCCGGACGCAGCTATCCGGCAACCTGCACGCCCCGGTCGCGGAGAAACTCCGCACCCTGATCGACGCACACTCCGCACCCACTCCACAGCCCGACGGATCCCGAGATCCGCGATCACCCGAACAACGACGGGCGGACGCCTTCGAGGTGATCCTCGACGCGGCCGCCCGGGCCCTCGCGGCCGAGCACCCACACGGTGTGGGACTCGGCACCCGGATCGTGCTCCGCGTGCCCGCCGACACCCCGGATCTGACCCGACTCGGCTTCCTGGGGTCGGTCACCCGCAACACTCTCGAACTCCTGTCGTGTGACGGGACCACGAGGGTGGTGATCGTCGACGGTGAGGGTGCCCCGTTGCAGGTGGGGCGGGAGAAACGCCTGTTCACCGGAGCGCAGCGGACGGCGATCGGATTGCGGGACACCGGGTGCATCAAATGTGGCGCGCCGGCCGGGTGGACGCACGTGCACCACCTGGTGCACTGGTCCCACGGCGGGCCGACCGACGTCGACAACGGGTGCCTGCTCTGCCCGGCCTGCCACGATGCGGTGCACCACCAGGGGTGGGAGGTGGTGATGGGCATCGACCGGCATCCCTGGTTGATCCCGCCCGCTTCGGTGGATGCGCAACGTCGGCCGATCCCGTCGTATCACCGAAGGAGGCCCGATGTGGGTGAACCGGTCGCCGCCTGACCTCGGCGGCACCC
>JASGFO010000128.1:0-11233 GCA_047605505.1 Gordonia sp. (in: high G+C Gram-positive bacteria)
TTCTGGGTGGCCGAGGCGGTGTGGGTGACCCATTCGGCCGGTATCGCCCGGACGGTCGCCGAGTGGATGGTCGACGGCACGCCCGGCGTCGACGTCCACGAGTTCGATCTGTACCGCTTCGAGAAGGCCGCGCTCAACGACGATTTCATCGTCACCACGAGCTCGCAGTCCTTCGTCGAGGTCTACGACATCATCCACCCGCACGATCAGCGCGTGGCCCCCCGGGACGTCCGTACCAGTCCGTTCCACGACCGCGAGATCGCACTCGGCGCGCAGTTCTGGGAGGCCGCGCTCTGGGAGCGGCCGGCCTGGTACGAGTCCAACCGGGGACTGCTCGACGAGCTCCTCGCCGACGGACTGGTCATCCCCGAGCGGGACCGGTGGTCGGCACGGCACTGGTCGCCCATCTCGGTAGCCGAGGCCATCCGGACGCGCACGCACGTCGCGATGTACGACATGACCCCGCTGACCCGATTCAAACTGTCCGGTCCGGGCGCGCTCGGGTTGCTGCAGGAACTCACCACCAACAACCTGGACAAGTCGGTGGGGTCGGTCACCTACACGCTGATGCTCGACGAGAAGGGCGGCGTACGTTCGGATCTCACGGTCGCCCGGCTCGCCGAGGACGTCTTCCAGATCGGCGCGAACGGCCCGATCGACTTCGACTGGATCGCCCGCCATCTGACCGGTGTCGACGCCACGCTCCGCGACATCACCGGTGCCACCTGCTGTATCGGCCTCTGGGGGCCACTGGCCCGGGAGGTGCTCGCGCCCCTGACGCCGGCCGATCTGACCAATAACGGATTGAAGTACTTTCGCGCCTTGGCGACCACTGTCGGATCTGTCCCGGTTACCCTCATGCGCGTGTCGTATGTCGGTGAACTGGGGTGGGAGATCTACACCGAGGCCGACCATGGGCGCACACTGTGGGACCTGCTGGCCGCAGCCGGGCAACCGCACGGCATCATTCCGGCCGGCCGGATCGCGTTCAACGCCCTCCGCATCGAGAAGGGTTATCGTTCGGCCGGTACCGACATGACCATCGAGCACACCCCGGCCGCAGCCGGGCTCGGTTTCGCGGTGCGGATGACCAAGGACCGCTTCGTGGGCAAGGACGCCCTGGCCGAGAGGCCCGCGCCGTCGACGTTGCGGACCCTGCGGTTCACCGATCCCGGCGCTGTCGTCCTGGGCAAGGAACCGGTCAGCGTCGACGGGGCGGTGGTCGGCTATGTGACCAGTGCCGGCTATTCCCCGACGGTCGGCGCGTGCCTTGCCTACGCGTGGTTGCCGACCGAGATCGGTGAGAACACCGAGGTCACCGTCGCCTATCTGCGCACGACCTGGCGTGCCGTCGTCGTCGCCGATCCCGTCGTCGACCCAGAGATGGCGCGAATCAAAAAGTAGACTCCCACCTCCCGCCTCCCACCGCGCCGACGATGCCGCGGTTGGTCCCACCAACCGAGAGAACCGTTCCACGCAGAGGAGTACCGCATGACGGACAAACCAACACCGCTCGACAGACTGCGCATCGACCCATGGGTCTTCGGCATCACCGCCACCATGGTCATCGGCTTCCTGATCTGGGGGCTGGCGGCGCCGGACACCCTGACCGAGGTCACCACCGAGATCCTGGACTGGATCACCGGCAACGTCGGCTGGTTGTTCATCCTGGCCGCAACCGGATTCGTGATCTTCGCGATCTACCTCGCGTGCAGCAAATACGCGAAGATCCCGCTCGGCAAGGACGGGGAGGAACCCGAGTTCCGCACCGTCAGCTGGATTGCGATGATGTTCTCGGCGGGCATGGGCATCGGCCTGATGTTCTACGGATCCTACGAACCGCTCTACCACTACGCCGTGGCGCCGCCGGAGACCGCCGAACACGACATCCGGGCCGCCATGGCCACCACCATGTTCCACTGGGGTTTCCATCCGTGGGCGATGTATGCGGTCGTCGGCCTCGCGATCGCCTACAGCACCTACCGGCTGGGCCGCAATCAGCTGCTGAGCTCGGTGTTCGGTCCCCTGCTCGGTAACTCCACCAACGGTGCCGGCGGCAAGATCATCGACATCCTGGCGATCTTCGCGACCCTGTTCGGCACGGTCGCCTCACTCGGCCTCGGCGCCCTGCAGATCGGCTCGGGCCTGACCAAAGCCGGTTGGGTGGACAAGCCGTCGACGTGGCTGCTCGTGGCGATCATCGCGATCCTCACCGCGTGCTTCGTGGCCTCGGCGGTCTCCGGTGTCGCCAAGGGCATCCAGTGGCTGTCGAACACCAACATGGTGCTGGCGGTGATCCTGGCGGTGTTCGTGTTCGTCGTCGGGCCGACCGTGTTCATCCTCAACCTGCTGCCCACCTCGCTGGGCGCCTACCTCAACGACATCACCTCGTTCTCGGCGCGGTCGTCGGCGACCGTCGACAGCGACGGCGACGCCTGGCTGTCCGGCTGGACCATCTTCTACTGGGCGTGGTGGGTGTCCTGGACCCCCTTCGTCGGCATGTTCCTGGCCAAGATCTCCAAGGGCCGCACCATCCGCGAGTTCGTCATCGGCGTGATGGTGGTCCCGACCACGGTGTCGCTGGTGTGGTTCGCCATCTTCGGCGGCACCGCGATCCGGCAGCAGATGACCGGTGTCCTGGGCTTTGACCCCGAGACCGCAGCCAGCGAGGACAGCCTGTTCGACGTCCTGCACCATATGCCGATCACGGGCATCTCCGCGGCGCTGGTCATGATCCTGGTGGCGATCTTCTTCGTCTCCGGGGCGGACTCCGCGTCGCTGGTCATGGGTACGCTCAGCGAGAAAGGCGCCCACGAGCCCAGCCGGCCGATCACCGTCTTCTGGGGATCGATCACCGGTGCCGTGGCCGCCCTGCTCCTCGCGATCAACGGCGACGAGGGCCTCAACGGCATCAAGCAGATGGCCATCATCGCCGCCCTGCCGTTCCTTGTGGTGATGATCGGCATGTGCCTGTCGCTGTACCTGGACCTGCGCAAGGATCCGCTGATCCTGGCCCGCACGCACCACAACTCGCGCATCGACGCGCAAATCCGCAAGCAGGCCGAGGCCATCGGGACCGGTGACCTGCCGGTGGTCGGGGTCGACGCCGAAACCGGCGCCGTCGCTCCGGTGAGCAGCAGCAACGGCGAGGCCGGGGGCGCGACCACGTGACAGTGGCATCCGGCCGACCGACCACCGCGCCCGATTCGCGCAGTCTGCGATCCGCTAGAGTGAATCGGGTCATGGCCAACAACTCCGAGCGGGTGACCCCAGATCCGGCTCCCGCCCCGGCAGGCGCGGTCCAGTCGGTCGACCGCGCGTTGCAGATCCTGGAGCTCATCGGGCGCGACGGCTCGGCCGGGGTCACCGAACTCGCCGCCGAGCTCGGTGTGCACAAGTCGACGGTCTCGCGGCTCCTGGCATCGCTGGAGTCGCGGGGCTTCGTCGAGCAGGAGGCCGGTGGCCGCAAATACCGCATCGGATTCACGGTGGTGCGGCTGGCCAGCGCCTCCACCGCCTCCTTCGACCTGTCCAAACAGGGCCAGGAGATCTGTGAGGCCATCGCCGCCGAGACCGGGGAGACCACGAACATCGCCGTTCTCGGCGGCGCCCAGGCCGTCAACATCGTTGAGGCCCAGGGGTCGTCCAGCGTCGCGCTGCAAACCTGGATCGGGCAGACCACGCCCGCCCACGCCACCTCGTCGGGCAAGGTGTTGCTCTCGGCCCTGACCGACGACGAGGTGCGTGCCCTGTTCACGACGGGTCTCCCCCGCTACACCGACAACACCATCACCACGCTCGACGCGTTGCTCGCCGAGCTCGCGGTGATCCGGGCGCGCGGCTGGGCCATGGCCGACGAGGAGCTGGAGGTCGGGCTGGTCGCGGTCGCGGCCCCGCTGCACGATCACACCGGGGCCGTCACCTCGGCCCTGAGCATCTCGGGCCCGCGCTACCGCGTCGACCCCACCGACATCGAGATGATCGTCGCGAAGGCCGTGGCCGGCGCCGCCGAGCTCGACGCGCGGATGGGCTATCACGCGCGCCCGGCGCGCGGGTAGGGATCCGACTACCTGGGGCACGGGCGATCTCGCGGATGTGGTCTCGATCTCGACAGGCTCGATCCGGCGGATACGGACCTCCCCGGTCGGCCCCACTCCCCCCGGGTCGAGTAGCCCGGAGTGCCGGCGGAGGGCGTATCTCCAATGGATGGTGGCTGGTCGAGACCACCCGCAAAGACCACATTTCGCAGGCTGAGTGGTCAGGGTCGTAAGCCCTTCGGGGGTTGACTCCGGGCTGTTGGGTTGATGACCAGTGTGTGCAGTGGGTACGACAGTGCGACCGGCTCGGCGTCGCGCAATCCCACGGCCGCACCACGCGGGAATTACTGCTGGTGATGGGAATCGCACCCGCGGTCGCCTCGCGGATGATTCGACGCGCCGGTTTCACCGACGACCACCTGGATCGGCACTGTGCCGATGGGGCGATCTCGGCCGAACACGCCGACGCCATCATCCGTGGCGTGAATCAGGTCGCCGGACGGACCGGTGAATCCTTCGATCCCGTCCCATCACCGAAGGAGGCCCGATGTGGGTGAACCGGTCTCCGCCTGACCCGGCGCAATGATCCGGAATCGCGACCGCTTGTCTGAGTCCTGAGATCCCCTGTCCACCAACGAGATCACGGCACCGGAACCGTCCGGAGCCACATGTACCTGGAAAACTCCATAGCGAAGCAAGCACATCAGGTGTGATCCGACGATGAGCATGACCACGGGGTCATGCGGCAATCGGAGATACCGCCGGCGTGAGGCCGGGCAAGGCCTCGTCAACTCCCCCGCTTGATCCACTCCTCGAGGTGCGGCGCCTCGTCGGCCACCGTGGTGCCCTCGCCGTGTCCGGTGTACACCGCGGTCGCGGGATCGAGGGTGAAGATCTTCTCCCGGATCGAGGAGATGATGGTCGGGAAGCTGGAGTAGGAGCGGCCGGTCGCGCCCGGGCCACCGTGGAACAGGGTGTCACCGGAGAACAGCGCACCGGCCTCGGGCGCGTGGATCACCACCGACCCGGGCGAGTGGCCCGGCGTATTGAGGACCGTCAACGTTGTTCCGGCGACGTCGATTCCGTCACCGTCGGCCAGATCGCGATGCTTCACATCGGGGTGGGTCTGCACCCAGAGCATGTCATCGCCCGGATGCAGCAGGATCGGTGCCCCGGTCGCATTCGACAGTTCCGGGGCCACGGTGATGTGGTCATTGTGCCCGTGGGTCAGCAGAATCGCCGTCACCGTACGGTCGCCGACCGCGTCCAGGATCGGCTGCGCCGAATGCGCGGCGTCGATGATCACCACCTCGTTCTCGTCGCCGACGATCCAGATGTTGTTGTCGACGTCCCAGGTTCCGCCGTCGAGACTGAATGTGCCTGCAGTGACGACGTTCTCGATTCCGAATGGCATGGTCAGAACTCCACCACCGAGCGCAGGACCCGACCGGATTCCATGGCGGCGAACGCGGCCTCGACGTCACCCAGGCCCACCCGCTCGGAGACGAACTTGTCCAGCGGCAACCGGCCCTGCTCGTACAGGTCGATGAGCATCGGGAAGTCACGCTCGGGCAGGCAGTCGCCGTACCACGACGACTTCAATGCCCCACCGCGGCTGAAGAAGTCCACCAGGGGCAGCTCCAGGGTCATCTCAGGGGTCGGCACACCCACGAGCACCACGACCCCGGCAAGGTCGCGCGCATAGAAGGCCTGCTTATAGGTTTCCGGGCGGCCCACCGCATCCACGACGACGTCGGCGCCGTTGCCGTCGGTGAGGTCCTGCACCGCGGTCACCACATCGGCCACCTCGGTGCCGTTGATGGTGTGGGTGGCACCGAGATCCTTCGCCCACTCGAGCTTCGCGGCGTCCCGGTCGATCGCGATGATCGTGGTGGCACCGGCGAGCTTGGCACCGGCGATGGCCGCGTCGCCGACGCCACCGCAGCCGATGACCGCGACCGAATCCCCGCGCCCGACGCCGCCGGTGTTCATCGCCGCGCCGAGACCCGCCATCACCCCGCAGCCGAGCAGGCCGGCAACAGCCGGGTCGGTCTCGGGATTGACCTTGGTGCACTGCAGTTCGTGGATCAGCGTCTTCTCGATGAACGCCCCGATACCGAGGGCGGGAGTCAGTTCGGTGCCGTCGGTCAAGGTCATCGCCGCCGACGCATTGAACGTGTTGAAGCAATACCACGGGCGGCCCCGCCGACACGCCCGGCACTCGCCGCACACCGCGCGCCAGTTCAACACCACGAAGTCACCGACCGCCACATGGGTGACGTCGGAGCCGACGGTCTCGACGATGCCCGCCGCCTCATGACCGAGCAGGAACGGATACTCGTCGTTGATGCCGCCCTGCTTGTAGGCGAGGTCGGTGTGGCAGACCCCGCACGCCTGGATCTTCACGACGACATCCCGGGCGCCGGGCTCGGGGAGCACCACGTCGACGATCTCGGTCGGTGCGCCCTTGCTCCGAGAGATGACTCCCTTGACTGTCTGCGACATTGCGCTCATATCCTTCCGCGATACATATTGCACCGGACATATGTCCGGCTTCTGATAACTGAGACTACGGATCACCGCCCGCACCCGAAACCCGCGGGGCCACTCCTCGCCCCGACGATTTCGGGTCAGACCGCCGAATCCGGAAAGGCGATCACCGAGAGGAACCGGATCGGCAGTTCGACCAGCTCCACCGGGCCGTGCGCCCCCTCGCCGTCGAGCTGCAGGGCGTCACCGGAATGCATGCGATAGACCGAACGGCTGTGGGCATAGTCCATGACGCCCTCGAGCATGAAGATGAACTCGGTGCCCGGATGCTGGAACAACGGCTGCGTCACCGACTTCTCCGTCAACGTCACCAGCAGGCATTCGAGCCGCTTGTGCTCACCGCGCAGCGACCCGAGGAGCTCATACTCGTGACCCTCACGGGAACCCTCGCGAATGATCTGCGAGCCGCTCCCCGCCTTGACGAACACCGCCGAGCGCTCCACATCGGCACCCCGGAACAGCGAGGTGACCGACACGTCGAAAGCCGTGGCGAGTCGCGCGAGAGTACTCAGGCTGCACGAGGTCTGGGCGTTCTCGATCTTCGACAGCATCGCCTTGGAGATACCGACCCGGATCGCCATGTCGCCCACCGACAACCCCTCCTGGTGGCGCAGGCGACGCACGTTGCGGGCGATCGCGGTCTCCAGCTCGATCTCCTCGACCGGCTGATCCACCCCACGCTCCCGGGCGGTCCCGGACTGGTTCCGGATCAGCGGCTCGTCCACTCCGCCAGCATAGGACGCGGTGCTGTTTCCTGTCAGGAGACCCCCCCGTCGCTCCGCTCGCCCCGAGACCCCCCGTCGCTCCGCTCGCCCCGAGACCCCCCACCATCCCGGTGGTCATCGCATCTCCCCAGCACCGACATACGGGAAGCGCGTCGTGAGGAGATCGCCCTCGGCAAACCGCTCGAACCGGAAGTCCGACGCCGGGATCCGCGGATCGGAACTATCACCGTCGACGACGAGGTCGGCAACGAGCCGACCCACCGCAGGCGAGATCTTGAAACCGTGTCCGCTGAAACCGGCCGCGAGAACCAGGCCATCCAGCGGTCCGCGCGAGATGATCGGGTTCCAGTCCGGGGTGACGTCGTAGCAGCCGGCGTAGCTGCTGCTGATCGATGCGTCACCGAAGCCGGGGAACCGGGTGCCGACCTTTTCGACGGTGAGCTCGAGGAAGTCCTCGTCGGCACGGTTGCGGTAGTCGTCCGGGTCGGCGAGGTCGAGCTCGGCGAGATCACTGTTGCCGAACAGGATCTCGCGGCCCACATCCGGGCGCACATACTGCAAGGACACCAGGTCGGAGAACACCGGCACCTCACCGCGCTCGGTCCCGGGATCGATCATCACGATCTGTTCGCGATGCACCTCGATCGGCACGTCGACCCCGTACGGCGCCAGGAACGGCCGGGTCCACACCCCGGTGGCCACGACGACGGTGTCGGCCGCAAGCTGTTCACCGTCGGCCAGGCGCACACCGCCAACCCGGTCGCCGTCGACGACGAGTCCGGTCACCTCGGTGCCCTGCCGGATCCGTACCCCCGCGGCCCGGGCCGCGGCCGCAAAGGCCTGCGCAGTCTGGTAGGCATCGCCGTAGCCGCCGCGGGCCTCCCAGCCGAACGCGGCGAAGGGCCCCAGATCGGCCTGCGGCCACAGCGCGGCGACCTCGGCGGCCCCGATCTCCTCGGTCTGCACCCCCAGTGCCCGTTGGGCGGCAAGACTGCTGCGCATGGCCGCGACATTGGGCTCGCCGACCCCGACGACGTAGCCGACCTGCCGAAAACCGATGTCGACGCCGAAGATCTCCGCCGCATTCTCGAAGACCTCCAGCCCCACCGACGCCATCGCGGCGAGTGAGCCGACCCCGTAGTGGCAGCGGACGATCCCCGACGACTTCCCGGTCATCCCACCGCCGACAGTGCCGCGCTCACACACCACGACATCGCAGATCCCACGCTGCGACAGCGCCCAGGCGGCGGCCGTTCCCTCCAGCCCGCCGCCGACGATCACCACCGACGCCGTGTCACCCAACCTAAAAGCCCTGTCCGGGAATCCAGTTGGTCCCGGCCAACGGCACCCGGGCCATCGCCGCGGCCTCGATCGTGATGGCCACGAGGTCTTCGGGTTCCAGATGCTGCAGGTGCGCCTTCCCGCAGGCGCGGGCGATGGTCTGGGCCTCCATGGTCAGCACACGCAGATAGTTCGCCAGCCGCCGGCCACCGGCCACCGGGTCAAATCGCGCCGACAGTTCCGGATCCTGGGTGGTGATCCCGGCCGGATCGCGGCCGTCCTGGAAGTCGTCGTAGAAGCCGGCCGCCGAACCCAGCGCCTCGTACTCCTTCTCATAGCGAGGATCGTTGTCGCCCAACGCAATCAGCGCCGCCGTCCCGATGGCGACGGCATCGGCACCCAACGCCATGGCCTTGGCCACGTCGGCACCGTTGCGGATTCCCCCGGAGACGATGAGCTGCACCGACTTGTCACCGGCCGCACCCCGATGCACGCCGAGCTCCTGCAACGCCTGCACGGCCTGGGGGATCGCGGCGAGCGTCGGGATCCCGACATGCTCGATGAACACCTCCTGCGACGCCGCGGTACCACCCTGCATCCCGTCGACCACGACGACGTCGGCACCCGAATGCACGGCGAGCTTCACGTCGTAGTAGGTGCGGGCCGCACCGACCTTCACGTAGATCGGCTTCTCCCAGTCCGTGATCTCGCGCAGCTCGTTGATCTTGATGGTGAGATCGTCCGAACCGGTCCAGTCCGGGTGCCGGCACGCGCTGCGCTGGTCGATCCCCTCGGGCAGCGTCCGCATGGCCGCGACCCGTTTCGAGATCTTCTGCCCCAACAACATTCCGCCGCCGCCGGGTTTGGCGCCCTGCCCCAGCACGATCTCGATCGCATCGGCCCGGCGCAGATCGTCGGGATTCATGCCGTATCGCGAGGGCAGGCACTGATACACCAGGTACTTCGACTGCCCCCGCTCCTCGGGCGTCATGCCACCGTCACCGGTGGTGGTGGAGGTACCCACTTCCGATGCCCCCCGCCCGAGTGCCTCCTTCGCCCCCGCCGACAAAGCGCCGAAGCTCATCCCCGCGATGGTCACGGGGGTATCGAGATGCAGCGGATACGCGGCATTGCGGGTGCCGAGGACCACGTCGGTCCCGCAGCGTTCGCGATAGCCTTCGAGCGGATACCGCGACATCGACGCACCCAGGAACAGCAGATCGTCGAAATGCGGGACCTTGCGCTTGGCACCCCAGCCGCGGATGTCGTAGATCCCGGTTGCGGCGGCCTTCTGGATGTCGGCGATGGTGGCCCGGTCAAAGGTGGCCGATTCCCGCAGCCCGCGCTGCGAGTGGGTCAGATTGTCGGTCATGGCTGATGCTCCCCGAGGCTAGTAGGCGGACGCGTTGTCGACGTGGAAGTGGTAGAGCGTGCGCGCCGAGCCATAGCGTGTGTAAGTGCTTGGATCGTCGTCGGCGAAGCCGGCGGCCTTGAGCAGGCCGGCCAGTTCCTCGAGGTGTTCGGCGCGCATCGGTTTCGCGACGCAGTCCGCCCCCAACGAGGCGACGGTGCCGCGCACGTAGATCCGGGTCTCGTAGATGGAGTCGCCGAGCCCGGCGCCGGCATCGCCGCGCACGACGAGCCGGCCCGCCTGGGCCATGAAGGCGCTGTTGTGCCCGACATTGCCACCGACGACGATGTCGACGCCCTTCATCGAGATGCCGCACCGCGCGGCCGCATTGCCTTCGACGACGAGCAGACCGCCGTGGGCTGTCGCCCCGGCCGACTGCGAGGCGTTGCCCTTGACCACGACGGTGCCGCTCATCATGTTCTCGGCCACGCCGGTGGCCGCGTTGCCGTTGATGATCACCTCGGCCTGCTGATTCATCCCGGCCGCGTAGTAGCCGACGTGTCCGTCGATGGTGATCTTGACGGGGGCGTCGACGCCGGCGGCGATGCTGTGGGCACCGGCCGGATGGGTGATGACGTATTCCCCTTCGATGTCACCGTGGAGCGCGGAGTTCACCTCGCGGAGCGGTGTGGTGGCCAGATCGAAGACGTGTGCTGCACTCATGGTCTCGCCTTTCGGGGATTCGTCGGGTGGGGAGATCGGGGCGAGAACTACCGTGTCCACGCGTAGACCACCTCGGGCTCGGGCTCCCAGATGCGGGCCTTCTCGACGCCGGGCAGACCGGCCAGGGCACGGTATTCGCTGCCCATGGCCACCCAGTCGTCGGTCTCGGCGATCACCGCCGGTTTGCACGCGATGGCATCGCGCAGCACCGCGAACGAATCGCGGTTGGACACCAGCAACGTGTAGAAGCCGTCGAAGGTGGCACACAGTTCCTTGAGCGCGGTCTCGACGTCCTTGCCCGCGGCAAGCTCGCGGGCGACAAAGCGGGCACCGACCTCGGTGTCGTTCTCCGAATCGAACTCGATGCCCGCCGCACGCAGCTCGCGGCGGATGGTGGCGTGGTTGGCGAACGATCCGTTGTGCACCAGGCACTGTTCGGGACCCACTGCGAAGGGGTGGGCACCCGAGGCGGTAACGGCCGACTCGGTCGCCATCCGGGTGTGTCCGACCCCCTGCCAGCCCGACGCCCCCGACAGACCCCACTCGGTGGTCAGATCACGCGGTGC
>JASGFO010000129.1:0-11158 GCA_047605505.1 Gordonia sp. (in: high G+C Gram-positive bacteria)
GCGGGCGGGGCCGTCGGCACCGAGTGCCTGCACCGAGGCGTACACCCCCTCGAACACCAGGACCAGTTGATCGCCGAGCGCCGCGGGATCGGTCACCCGCCGCTCGCGGCCGAGTTCGGTCGCCAGACCGCGGATGTGATCGCGTACCCACGCCTTCAGTGCGATCGCCCGCGCCGGCGCCGGATGCGCGCGATCGGGGTACTCGGCGAGCGTCATCAGAAACGGGCAGCCGCGGCAGTTCTCGGGTCGCACCTGCTCGGCGAGCACGTCGAACATCGCGAGGAGCCGTTGCTCGGCGGTCCCGAGCTCGGGCCGCGTCGCGTCCCTGAGCCACTGTTCGTAGCCCTGCGCGTTCTGCTCCACATAGGCCTCGACGAGCTCGTCCTTGGTCGTGAACGAGCGGTACAGCGTCACCGGGGCCACCTCGGCGTCGGCGGCAACGCGATCGATGCCGGTGGCGCGGATGCCCTGCCAGTAGAACAGGCGTTGGGCGGCGGAGAGAATCGCCGTCCGCGTCTCGGTCCGGGGCCGGCGCGGGCGGCGTCGCGTCCCGTCGGCGGGCTGCTCTGGCGTCGTCATCGTGCTTGAAATATAGGACAGAACCTGCTTCCCTCAATGTTAGGGATCGTTTCACTACTACGCGAGTCGTCGGGGAGGGCGATGCCTCGGTCCCCGGTCGCCGGACGTTCGCCGAGGGAGGCCGACACATGTACCTGATCACCGGAGCAACCGGGAACATCGGCTCGGAGGTGGTACGCGCGCTGCGTGCCGCCGACGAACCCGTCGCCGCGCTCGTCCGCGGCGCGAGCGCGAGGAGGCCGATGTTTCCCCACGGTGTCGAGATCCGGCACGGGGATCTCACCGCCCCGACCGGCCTGCGCGCGGTCTGGGACGGCATCGACGCGGTCTTCCTGCTGCCGGGATACGACGCGACGCCGGCGATCCTGCGCCATGCCGCGGCCGCCGGCGTCACACGCGTCGTCCTGCTCTCCGGTGTGTCCGCGGCCAGCCGCGACATGACCAACGCGATCACCGCCTACATGACCCGCTCGGAGGATGCCGTCCGCGAGTCCGGGCTGGCCACGACGATCCTGCGACCGGCCGCGTTCATGAGCAACGCGCTGCGCTGGCGCGACAAGCTGCACGACGACGCCGTCGTGCGGCTGCCGTTCGCCGGAGTCCGCACCGCCTGCATCGATCCGCGTGACCTGGCAGCGGTCGCGGCCACGGCACTGCGTGACCCCGGCTACGCCGGACAGGTCCTCCTGCCCACCGGACCCGAGGCGCTGAGCCCGGCCGACCAGGTCGAGATCCTCGGCGAGGTGCTCGGGCGCCCACTCACCTTCGCCGCCCAACCCGACGACGAGGCGCGCGCCGAGATGCTCGAGACCACGCCCGCGCCCTACGTCGACGCCTTCTTCGACTTCTACGTGGCGGGCGCGCTGGACGAATCGCAGGTCACGACGGTCGTCGCCGACGTGACCGGTCGGGCACCGAGCACGTTCCGGGGAGTGGGTGCGCCGCCACGCGGCCGAGTTCTGAGACCAGGCGGGAACGCGGTCGCCTCGATGCCGTTGCGGGATGTTGACCGATCGGTCTAAAATCAGACCATGCGGTCAGAAGAGGTGAAGAAGCGCACCTTCGCCGACGAGGCGCGGCGCGGCCAGCTCGTCGACTGCGCCATCGAGCTGATCGCCGAGCGCGGCTATCCGCAAACCTCGCTGGCCAAGATCGCCGAGCGGGCTGGTGTCGCGAAAAGCGTTGTGCTCTACCACTTCACCAACAAGGACGAGTTGGTCGCGGCGATCGTCGGGGCCGTGTTCACGGCATCGGCGGGGGTCATCATTCCGGCTCTTGCGGGCGCGGCGACCTCGGTCGGCCGGCTTGCTGCCTACGTCGACGCCCACCGCGACTTCCTGCGCGATCACGGCACGGCGGCGATGGCGTTGTACGACATCAGCACGAGCTACCGGTCGGCGGACGGACTGCGTTTCGACCAGCTCGTCCAGGCCGACGTCGACGCAGCGGGTGTGCCACCCGAGTTCGCCCAGCTCGACCCGCAGGGGATCATCGAATCCGGTTTGGCAACAGGCGAATTCGTCACCACAATGCCGCCGCGCCTGATCGCGGACGCGCTGCGCGCCGCACTCGACGGCGCGGTCGCGAACCTGGCCCGCGTTCCGTTGTTCGACGTGAGTGGCTACCTCGACGTGGTCAAACACACTTTTCTGAGTGCTCTGGAGGCCTGACATGACACGAATCGTGGTGCTGGCGTTCGGAACCCGTGGCGACGTCGCGCCGCTGACCGGTCTCGGCGCGCGGCTGCGCGACGAACTCGGAGTCGGCGTCGCGATCGCGGCGCAACGGCCCTACGAAGAGCTGATCGGCGCGGCCGGCCTCGACTACCGACTCCTGCCACACGACACCGAGAAGCAAACGCGCTCCTCGGACTACGGGCAGGCCCTGGTCGACGGGAAACGGATGCGGCCCGCGAAGGAGGCGCTCGACGGCATGCGCGCCGACCTCGTCGGCGTCGGGGAGGCGATGGCCGAGGCGGCCGCGGACGCCGACCTGGTGCTCTGTGAGGGACCGGTCGGCGCGTTGCTCGGCTGGCACGCGGCACAGGCGATCGGCGTGCCGAGCATGGGTGTCATGCTGCAACCCGCCTACCCGACAGGAGATTTCACGCCGCCCGCCCTCGGCACCCGATCATTCGGCCGGTGGGGCAATCGTCGGGTCTGGGCGATGGCCGACTCCGGTGAGAAGCTGTTCACACCGCTCATCGACGACCTTCGTCGCACGCTCGGCCTCCCGCCGCGCACCCGCACCGAGTACCAGCGTGAGCGCGCGCGGACCTGGCCACAGCTCTGCGGTTTCAGCGAACGCGTCCTGCCTCGCCCGGCCGATTGGCCCGGCCATCTCCACGTCACCGGCTACTGGTGGCCCGCAACCGATCCCGCGTACACGCCTACACCAGAGCTCCGGCGATTCCTGGACAAGGGCCCGCCACCGGTGTACGTCTCGCTCGGCAGCACGGCGACGAGCCGGGGAGCGCAGGTCAGCGACACCGTCCGGACCGCACTGCGGGCCGCCGGGATGCGCGGCATCGTCCACCGCGGCTGGGCCGGCCTCGACGGCGGCGACGATCCGCATCTGCTCACCGTCGACGATCTCCCCCATGACTGGCTGCTTCCCAAAACGGTTGCGGCGATCCATCATTGCGGGGCGGGCACCACGGCGGCGACACTACGCGCGGGAGTGCCGAGCATCGCGGTCCCGGGCATCATGGACCAGCCGTTCTGGGCGCGGCGCCTGCACCGGCTGCACACCGCACCCGCACCACTCCGGCGCGTGGATCTGACCGCCGACGCCCTCACCCGAGCACTCACCACGATCGCCGAGGATCCCGCATACCGCGAGAACGCCCGGCAGGTCAGCACGGCGCTGCGGGCCGAGGACGGGGCGGCCACCGCCTGCCACCTCGTCGAACGCCTGCTGGACGCGTCACCGCAGGGTTGACCGCCCGCGTTCCGGGTGGGCCGGCGAGGGGGTGCTCCCATTCCGCTGATTGTTCGGGGGTGCTCCCCACTCCGCTGGTTGTCGGGGGAGTGCTCCCCATTCCGCTGGTCGAGTAGCCCGGAGCGCCAGCGGAGGGCGTATCGAGACCACAGGCGTCGCAGGCGTGGTCTCGATCCGAGCACCGTTCGTCGGCCCTACTCGACCAGCGGAATGGAGAGCAGGAAGGTAAGGATGCTCCCCAGCCTGCTGATCGAGACCACTCAGGCGCCGCGATCCCGCCTGGCTCATCGGCGACTGTAGAACTCCCACAACGGCACGGTGATCTCGTTGACGATCACGTCGATGCGTTCGTCGGTGAGCCCGCCACCGACGAGCATGTCGTGGCGTGCCACGTCGATCGGCAGTCGGCGCACCGGCAGCGGGATCTCGGTGTCGCCGAGTTCGCCGCGGTCGCGGGCCCGCGTGATGATCGGGGTCATCAGCAGCTCGGTCTGGGCGAACAGCAGCGACTGGAGCTGATCTGCCGAGTTGGGGCCGAGATCTGCGAGCATGCCGAGCAACGTCCGGCGCCTGGCTGCGCACACGAACGTGCCGAACGCGCGCATCGGCGCTGTGAGGTCACCGGCGAGACTGCCTGAATCGCCGAGCTCACGCAATTGCTCGGCCTTGTCCATCAGCATCTGTCGGGTGGCCGCGAGAACCATCTCGGACTTGGTGGACCACCGCCGGTAGAGGACGGGTTTGCTCGTGGAAGCGCGGGCGGCGACACCCTCGAAGGTGACACCGGCGTACTCGTGTTCGGCGAGCTCGGCGAGCACGGCCTCGTGGAGTGCGCGTTCGAGGTCCGCGCCGCGTCGTCGTGTCGGCTTCATGACACCTCCGTGAGGATACGTTGCGTTTCTTGTGGGACCAGACTATCGTCATCGACAATAAGAAACCAGCCGTATCCAAATTGAGGTGGGACATGGCCGACAACCAGGCGGGCACCGCGAGTGCCTCCGTCGAAATCCGCAAGGTGGTGCTGATCGTCGCGGGACTGACCGTCCTGCTGTCGCTGATGCTCTCCGCATTCTCGTTGCCCGCGGTGCACTCGGGCACCAAGGGCGTGCCCATCGGGGTCGTCGGGGCCGGCCCGCAGGTGGCCGCGCTGACCGAACAACTCGAGAGCCAGCAATTCGAGGTCACGCGCTACGACGATGCCGCCGCAGCCAAGGACGCGATCCTCGACCGCGAGATCTACGGATCTCTCGAGGTCGCTCCGGGCAGCGTGGACGTCCAGGTGGCGACCGCCGCCAGTGCCGCGGCGTCGCAGGCAATCCAGGGCATCGGCACCAAACTGGCCGAGGTCCAGAGCACGCAGTCGGGCCACTACGTGGCCCCGACGGTGACCGAACTCCGGGGCTTCCCGGCCGACGATCCCAAGGGCGCGGGCCTCGCGGCAGGCGCTCTGCCGCTCGCGTTGGGCGGCTGGATCGCCGCGGTGCTGATCATGCAGCTCATCGGCAACTCCCGGGACCGGATCCTCGCGGTCTTTGCGTTCTCGGTGGTCGGCGGACTCGCGCTGGTCGCGGTCATCCAATACGTGATCGGCACCTTCGACGGCAACTACTGGCTCACCTCGCTGGCCGCGATGCTCGGCCTTGCCGCCACCGCGATGGGTGTGCTCGGACTGCGCGAGTTCTTCGGCAACGCCGGCCTCGGAATCGCCGCGGTGGCCCTGATCCTGCTCGGCAACCCGCTGTCCGGACTGACCAGCGCCCCCGAGATGCTGCCCACCCCATGGGGTTACCTCGGCCAGTTGCTGCCGCCGGGTGCGACCGGCGCCCTGCTGCGTGCCTGCGCGTACTTCAGTGGCACCGGCGGCGTCCACGCGCTGATCGTCCTGCTCTGCTGGCTGGCCGGCGGCCTCGCGCTCTACTTCGCCGGGCTCTCCCGGGCCGCCAAGAAGCCCGGACCGGAGCCGGACGCGCAGACGACCATCGACGAGGTGGCGCCGACGCCGGCGTAGCGGAAACACTCCCCGCTCGGGGCCGCCCGATTCCCGCCCGCTGCCTGTGCCGTGTGCACGCGCGGCGGGCGGTGTCGTCGGCGCGGTGAATACTGGTCGGCATGGCACTCAGTGACACGACCGCCGATCCGGTCGATCTGCGCAGTCAGGTCGTCGCCGCGTCGATCCGGCTGTTCTCCGCGCAGGGCTACGAGGCGACGACGGTCGACGCGATCGCCGCCGAGGCCGGCGTCTCGCGCCGGACGCTGTTCCGACAGTTCCGGTCCAAGGAGGACATGATCTTCGCCGACCACGAGGTTCTTCTGCGCCAGGTCACCGAACGCCTCGCGGCCGAGGAAGCCGCCGGGGCCGACCCCTGGACCGCGGTCTGCGGCGCGGCGGAGATCGTCTTCACCCACTTCCGCGCCAACCGCGCGCAGGCCGTCGAGCGGCTGCACATCGTGGCGCGCGTGCCCGCGCTGCGCGACCGTGAACTCGTCACCACCTACCGCTACCAGCGGGTTTTCGAGGAGTTCCTGCGTCGTCGCCTGCCCGACGTGCCGCCGGTGCACCTCGTCGGCTACGCGGCCGCGATTACGTCCGCGCACAATTTCACGCTGCGGCAGATGATCCGCGGTGACGTCGACGCGACGATCGATCGGCTGCGCGCCGACCTGCGCCGGATTCGCCTGGCCCTCGGATCCGCAGCGGCCGGCGGCGACACCGTACCCGAGCCGGGCCCGACGTCGATCACGATCGTCACTTACCCGGACGGGACCGCGTCGGAGGCGATCACCGCGGCCATCGCCGAACACCTCCGCACCAGGGTTCTGAGCGAGGACACTGAGAGATAGAACACAATCCGCAGTGCGGTTGACATGGCACTCAGTGTCATGATGAACTGGACTGCACACGAGAATTGGCACGCAGTGCCGTGAGGAGTTGTCATGGGCTTTGGAAATCCGGACTTCGATGTCTTCCAGTTGCCGGAAGAGCATGTCGCGCTGCGTGAGGCCATCCGCGCGCTCTCCGAGAAGGAGATCGAGCCGTACGCCGCCGCCGTCGACGAGGAGGCGCGCTTCCCGGACGAGGCGCACGACGCACTCGTCGCGAGTGGCTTCAACGCGGTCCACGTGCCCGACGAGTACGACGGTCAGGGTGCCGACTCGGTGGCCGCGTGCATCGTGATCGAGGAGGTCGCGCGGGTCTGTGCGTCGTCGTCGCTGATTCCCGCGGTGAACAAGCTCGGCACCATGGGACTGATCCTCAACGGCTCCGACGAACTCAAGCGGCAGGTCCTGCCGTCACTCGCCTCGGGTGAGGCGATGGCCTCCTACGCACTGTCCGAGCGTGAGGCCGGTTCGGACGCCGCGGGCATGAAGACGCGCGCCCGCAAGGACGGCAGCAATTGGGTCATCAACGGATCGAAGTGTTGGATCACCAACGGCGGCAAGTCCACCTGGTACACGGTGATGGCGGTGACCGACCCGGCCAAGCGCGCCAACGGCATCTCGGCGTTCATGGTCCACAAGGACGATCCGGGCTTCACCGTGGGCCCGCTGGAGAAGAAGCTCGGCATCAAGGGCAGCCCGACCGCCGAACTGTACTTCGAGGACTGCACGATCCCGGAGGATCGCATCATCGGTGACGAGGGCACCGGCTTCAAGACCGCGCTGGCGACCCTCGACCACACCCGTCCGACGATCGGCGCGCAGGCCGTCGGCATCGCGCAGGGTGCCCTCGACAAGGCCATCGCCTACGTCAAGGACCGCAAGCAGTTCGGCAAGCCGATCAGCTCGTTCCAGGGTGTCGAGTTCATGATCGCCGACATGGCGATGAAGGTCGAGGCCGCGCGCCTGATGGTCTACACGGCCGCGGCCCGCGCCGAGCGCGGCGAGAAGAACCTCGGTTTCATCTCCTCGGCGTCCAAGTGCCTGGCCTCCGACGTGGCGATGGAGGTGACCACCGACGCCGTGCAGCTGTTCGGCGGCGCCGGCTACACCACCGACTTCCCGGTGGAGCGGATGATGCGCGACGCCAAGATCACCCAGATCTACGAGGGGACCAACCAGATCCAGCGAGTGGTGATGAGTCGTGCGCTGCTGAAGTAGGCGGTTGTGCCGGCCGGTTCCGCCCGCCGCGGTGCGAGCCTCGAAGTCTCGAATGCCCCGAGTGGGACGAGGCTTCGGGGCTCGTTTTCGTCGGCTCAGGTGTGGGCGTGCGAGTCTCGAGCCGACGTCGATACGTCGGCTCAACTGATGGCCTGGCCTCGTCTGGCTCTGTCTAGCTCGGCTGTTGGCACGTGATGCAGTGCACCCCGCCGCCACGGGCGAAGATCGGGCGCGCGTCGATCCCGATCACCTCACGGCCCGGATACGCGTCGGCCAGGATGCCCTGTGCCACGGTGTCATTCGGATCGTCGTAGGTGCAGGCGATCACGGCTCCGTTGATCACCAGGTGATTGATGTAGCTGTAGTCGACAAAGCCGTCGTCGTCGGTCAGTACCTGCGGCGCGGGTACGTCGATGATCTCGAACGGGTGACCGGACAGGACATCCCGCAGTGTCTTCGAGACCTCGAAGTCGGGGTGCGCCGGGTCTTGCTGGGAATGAAACAGCAGCACACCGGGACTTGGGAATGCGGCGACGATGTCGACGTGCCCGCGTGTACCGAAGTCCGCATTGTCGCGGGTCAGGCCGAACGGCAGCCAGATCGCCGTCGACGCACCGATGGTGCGGGCGAGTTCGGCCTCGACCTGGGCATGGGTCCAATCGCTGTTGCGGCCCTCGCCGAGTTGCACCGTCTCGGTGACCAGCACGGTACCCTCGCCGTCCACCTGGATGCCGCCGCCCTCGTTGATCATCGACGACGAGATCAGCTCCGCGCCCGACAGTTCCGCGATCAGCCGGGCCACGTGCCGGTCCTTCTCCCAGGTCGCCCACGGGGCCGCGCCCCAGCCGTTGAACACCCAGTCCACGGCGCCGAGCCGGCCCTGCTCGTCGAGCACGAAGGTGGGTCCGATGTCGCGGGCCCAGGCATCGTCGAGCGGGGTCGCGACGATCTCGATGGCCGAGGAGAGATACCGCTTGGCGGCGCGCACCTCGGCCGGGTCGACGAGCATCGTGACCGGCTCGTACTCGGCGATCGCATGCGCCACCGCCGCCCAGGTGCTGCGCGCCGAATCCTGCTCGGCCCCGGTCTCGCCGAGACTGTAGCCCGACGACGGGTAGGCCATCCAGACCCGTTCCTGCGCAACACCTTCGGCGGGCATCATCCACGTCATCGCTGTTCTCCCAAGGGGGTGTCGGCAACCGGAGCCACCAGCGTGCCATACGTGTCCGGGCGGCGCGTCCGGTTGAAGGGGAACAGTGTCAGCCAGTCCCGCCGCAGATCGAGATCGAGATCGGCCACCAGGACGGCCGACTCGTCCCGCGGCGCCGAGACGAGGATGCGGCCGTACGGATCACAGATGAACGACGACCCGTAGAACGTGATCGCCCCCTCGTTGCCCCACCGGTTGGGGACCACCATGAAGGTGCCCGCGGTGATCGCATTGCCGGTGATCACGTGCTGCCACAGCGGCGCGGTGTCGAAGTCCGGGAAATCCGGCTCGGAGCCGATCGCGGTCGGGTACACGAGAATTTCGGCGCCGGCCAGCGAGTACGCCCGCGCCAACTCGGGAAACCATTCGTCCCAGCACGTCGGCAGCCCGATCGCCGCGTCGAGACCTGCGGGCCGGTACACCGGATACGGGTCGCCGTCGGCCGGGCCCGCGCGGAAATAGGTGTCCTCGTAGTACCCGGCGGTCACCGGGATGTGCAGCTTCCTCGTGCGCCCGACGATCTCGCCGCTCGGCGCCACCAGGACAGCCGTGTTGTAGCCCAGCCCGTCGTCGACGTCCGGGGTCGCCTCGAAGACCGACGCATGCACGAATACCCGGTGCCGTGCCGCCATCTCCCGGGCAAAGCCGACCGTCGGCCCGGCGTCGAGGGATTCGGCGGTCGCGGTGGCATCGGCACCACCGCGCACGAACGCCGGATATTGCAAGAGGGTGATCTCGGGCAGGAACACCGCCGCCGCACCGTTGTCGACGGCCAGCGAGATTCCCTCGGCAAGTTCGGCTTTCACCGCATCGGGAGCAGGCTGCCAGCGATGCTGGACCAGTCCGACGCGGACCGGCGGGCGGGTGGGCTCGTCGGTGCGGCACAGCGGCGGCGACGCCGACAGATCGGCGGTGGCCAGGTACATGCGCTTCTCCTCGGGTGTCTGACTCGTCGGTCCGGCTCAGGTGAGCGCGATGTACTTGGTGGTCAGGTATTCGGCGATGCCCTCGGCGCCGCCCTCGCGGCCGATGCCGGACTGCTTGACCCCGCCGAAGGGTGCCGCGACATCGGAGATCACACCGCGGTTGACGCCGACCATGCCTGCGTCGAGCTGCTCGGCCACACGCAGGCAACGGTCCAGATCGCGGCTGAAGAAGTAGGCAGCCAGCCCGTATTCGGTGGAGTTGGCGGCCTGGATCGCCTCGTCCTCGCCGTCGAAGGTGCTGATCGCCGCGACCGGCCCGAAGATCTCGCCGCGGGTGACCGGTGCGTAGGCGTCGACCCCGTCGACGACGGTCGCCGGATAGAAGAAGCCCTTGCCCTCGGGGATCTTGCCGCCCAGGCGGATGCGGCCCCCGCCCGCGACGGCGAGTGCGACGGCGTCGGCAACCTTGTCCCGCTGGGCGGCGCTCACCAGCGGCCCGAGGGTGGTGCCCGAGGCGTAGCCGGGGCCCATCTGGACCGCGGCAATCTTCTCGACCAGCTTCGCGGTGAACTCCTCGGCGACCCCGGACTGCACCAGGAACCGGTTGGCGGCTGTGCACGCCTCACCGCCGTTGCGCATCTTGGCCAGGAACGCCCCGTCGACGGCCTTGTCCACATCGGCGTCGTCGAACACCAGGAACGGGGCGTTCCCGCCCAGCTCCATCGAGGTGCGCTGGACGCGTTCGGCAGCCTGCGCCATCAGCAGCCGGCCCACCGGGGTCGAGCCGGTGAAGCTGATCTTGCGGATGCGGTCGTCGGTGATGAGAGCGGTCGATACCGCCGCGGCATTGCTCGTGGGCAGCACTGAGAGCACCCCCGCGGGCAGACCGGCCTCGGCGAACACCTCGGCCAGCGCCAGCATGGTGAGCGGCGTCTCGGCGGCCGGCTTGACCAGCATGACGTTGCCCGCGGCCAACGCCGGCCCGATCTTGCGGGTACCCATCGCGAGCGGGAAGTTCCACGGCGTGATGGCCAGCGACGGGCCCACCGGGCCGTGGCTGACGAGGATCTTGCCGGTGCCGCCCGGGGAGACGGTGCACCGCCCGTCGATACGGACGGCCTCCTCGGCGAACCAGCGCAGGAACTCGTTGCCGTAGCGGACCTCGTTGATGCTGTCGGGCAGTGCGCGCCCCAACTCGAGCGTCATCAGCAGCGCGAGCTCGTCGGCGCGTGCGGCGATGATCTCGAAGGCGCTGCGCAGGATCTCCCCACGCACCCGGGCCGGTGTCGCGGCCCAGTCGGCGGCGACGCCGGTGGCGGCGTCGAGCGCCGTGGTCGCATCGGCGACGGTGGCGTCGGCGACCGTCGCGATCGGCTCCTCGGTGGCCGGGTCGATCACCTCGAAG
>JASGFO010000130.1:0-11154 GCA_047605505.1 Gordonia sp. (in: high G+C Gram-positive bacteria)
CATGATCGCGCAGCGACATGATCAGCAGTTTGGTACTCAACGGCTTGCCCGTGTTCCAGGCTGGGCACTGGCTCTGGCAACGACCGCATTCGGTGCACGTCGTGAAGTCCAGCCACGCCTTCCAGGAGAAGTCCTCGGCCTTGCCTGCGCCGAAGGCGTCGACGTCGGGGTCGGCGGTGTCCATCTCGAGGACCTTGCCCCGGCTCATCATCGGCTTGGCCGCACCCAGAGCGACACCGCCGTCGGCCTCGCGTTTGAGATAAATGTTGAAGAACGCCGCGAAGCGGTGCCAGGCGACACCCCAGTCGATGTGGGAGCCGACCACGCCCAGCCAGATCATGCCGCTCATCAGCTTGACGACGGCGGCGGCGGTCACGAAGTACAGCGAGCAACCCTCGAAGAGCTGCGCGAAGTAGTGGGTGAAGAACGAGGTCCAGATGGGTGCGTGCTCGACCCCGGCGGCGATCTTGAAGGTCTTGACGAAGATCATGCCCAGGCCCTCGATGAGGACCACGAGCTCGACGAAGTAGGCTGCGCCGAAGCGGGATCCGGAGAACCGGGAGAGCTTCTCGGGGACCCGGGGATGGTTGAGCTGACGGATGACGATCAGCGCGACGATGCCGATGACGGTGCCGAGCCCGAGGACCTCGTCGGCGAAGGCGTAGATCTTCCAATGCCCGACGATCGGCCAGTGGAACTCGGGGTTGTAGATCTGTCCGTAGGCCTCGAACCAGAAGATCGCGCCGATGAGGAAGCCGAACATCACCAGCCAGTGCGCCCAGCCGACGGTCCGGAACTTCGCCATGCGGGTATGCGCTGCGAACTCCTTGACCATCGTCAACAGGCGCGGCAGCACCGGGAAGTAGCGGGAGGAGTCGATGCGCTGGCCCGAGGCGATCGCGCGGACCATGGTCCACACCCCGCGCAGGAACAGCGCCCAACAGAACAGGCTGATGACCGCGGCAATTGTGCCGATGGTGATCGTCGTGGCATTCACGGCGTCCCGGCCCCTCTCTCGATCTCACCGATCACCTCGGCGCCGGGCTGACGTGCGCCGAGGTCGGACGTCTGGTCCAGTGGTCCGTCGCCGAAACGGACACGCAGGTTCCGGCACGCATTTCCGAGACAGGCCACCAGGTAACGGTAATTGGCGCTATCCCGGCGTCGCCGCCAAGGCTGACCTAACTTGCGCGTCCGGTTTCACCGGACGGTGTGAACGATGATACTCGCGGGTAACTTACGGTCCAGTCAGGTCTCGTCGGATGTGATCTGGGCAATCTTCTCGAGCTCGGCGAGGGCGGTGTCGAGGTGGGTCAGCAGCCGCTGCAGATGTGGCAGCTCGGCCCGGGCACCGGTCAGCCCGAAGTTGATGTGATGCGCGGTGGAGGTGACGGTGATGTTCAGCGCCTGACCCTCAACGGGGATCGACAGCGGATAGCAGCCATCGAGTCGGGCGCCGTTCCAGTACAGCTCTTCCTTCGGCCCCGGCACGTTGGAGATGATCAGGTTGAACTGCGGCGGCACATATTGGACGAAACCCGGGATCGTCGTGAAGGCGAGCGGGGCGATGTTCGCGGCACCGAGCGCCAGGGCGTGCAGCGGCTTGAGGCTGCGCACCACCTCCTTGCTCTTGCGGGTCGAGGCGATGATCGTGTCCACGCGGCGTTGCGGGTCGGGCTCGTTGGTCGCCAGGTTGGCCAAGATCAGGGTGACGGCATTGCCGTCGCTGCTGTTGTCGGTGTGCATCGACACCGGCAGCGCCGCGACCAGCGGACTGTCGGGCAGCGCGTCGAGGTCGATGAGGTAGGCGCGCAGCGCGCTCGAGCACATGGCGACGACGACGTCGTTGAGGGTGATGTCGAGGCCTGCGCCCACGGCGCGCAGTCGGTCGATGTCCCACTGCTGGGCGGCGAATCGGCGGGCGCTGCCGATCGCCACGTCGAGCGGGGTGCGCGGCGCGGGTGTCAGCGGCGCCTTGAAATCGGCGTCGGTGATGGCCGAGAGCGCCACCTTCGCCGATGCCCCGCCCAGGGTGACGACCTGGCCGGCGACGTCGGCGATACCGCCGATCCGCTCCAGCAGCCCGGGCGCCGGCTTCGGGGCCTTCTTCCGGCGGTTGAACAGCCGGGGATCCCAGGGGGCGGTGCCATCGCGGTCCTCGGGATCGCTGCTCAGCGAGCGCTGCAGGAGTCGCAGTGCGGTGACGCCGTCGATCAGCGAGTGATGGACCTTGGTGTACAGCGCGACGCGACCGTCCTCGAGGCCCTCGATGACGTGGACCTCCCACATCGGCCGAAACCGGTCGAGCAGGGTGCCGTGTTCGAGCGAGACGTAGTGGAACAGTTCCCGGATGCGTCCGGGCCGCGGCAGCACGATCCGGCGCAGGTGATAGTCGAAGTCGATTCCGTCGTCGTGGGTCCAGGCGACATTGCCGACGATGGTCGCCGGTGATGCGGGACGCTTGCGGAACAGCGGGGCGACGTCGGTGCAGGTACGGAAGGTCTCGTAGATCTCCTCGGCCAGCTCGGTGGAGCTCTGGCCGTCACGTGGGACGAACAGTTGCAGCCCGCCCACATGCATCGGTTGCTCGCGGGTCTCCGCGATCAGGAACATCGCCTCGGTGATCGGCATGTAGGGCATTGAAGTTCCGGTCCTCCCCGTTGGTGCATGACCCGGTGGCGCGGGCCCTATGGCGGAAATCACAGTGCAGTGTGTCCCCGTCGATGATCGTACTCGGTGGGTATGTGTCGCTGTGTCGCCGCTGATGCCGATCACTACCGTGGGACAGATGCGGGTGCGGTGGGCGGCGGGTCGGTGTGTTCTGGCGGGGATGATCGCGCTCGAGCTGGCGGTGACCGTCGCGACGACGTGGACTGCCCTGATGGCCCGGAACCGGGTGCTCACCGCGGTGCAGATTCCGGTCGCGAGCACCGTGCTCGTTCTCGGTTCACGCGTGTCCGACGGGATCCCTGGCGACTATGTGCGTGGCCGCCTCGACACCGCGACCGAGCTCTACCACGGTGGCCGGGTGTCGCAGATCATCAACTCCGGCAACGGTTCCCCGTCGGCGGGTGATGAGCCGGCGGTGATGCGTTCCTACCTGGTCGCGCACGGAGTCCCCGACGAGCTGATCGTCGACGATCCGGCCGGTCTGGACACCGCCGCCAGCTGTCGGCGGCTCCGCGAGGTGTTCGGTGTTCGCGAGGTCGTCGTCGTCACGCAGGACTTCCACCTCGATCGTGCCATCGCGCTGTGCCGGGCGACGGGCGTCGATGCGGTCGGTGTGGTCGCCCGATGCGAGTGCAGCACGCTGTCGGTGGTGCGCAATCACTTCCGGGAGACCTTTCTCGGTCGGCCTCGGGCGGTGCTCTCGGCGATGTGGTTGCGGGCGGGCATGGTTAGCCGAATTTCGGGAGCCGGCTGACCAGCGCGAGGAGCAGGCCCGAGACGACGAGGTAGGTGACGGTCAGGCCCGCGGACACGATCTCACCGGTCGGCGACGCGCAGGCTACCGACTGGTCGTTGGCCGCAATGCTGAAAATGGCGAGGAAGACACCGATGACGGCAAGGCCGACGGCCGGTTTGTACCCCACGATGCCGCCGGCGCCGGCGCCCGCCACGATCGCGACGCCGAGACCGACGAGGTCACTTCCGCTCGACCATGGCCCCGGCTCGAGCCAGAACGCCATGGCCTCGAGCGCGCCGACCCAGCCGAGGCCGGCCCGCGGGATCTGCCACCAGGACCATCGGAGTGTGATGGTGACGATACTGACGAGGAACATGATCAGCGTGAAGCAGATGACCGCGCTCCAGCGCAGGCGCTCATCGAGGCCCCCACTGCAACCAGATCCCCGGAACAGATGGATGGCTGCGGGTATCAACGCGATCACGGCTATTCCGAAATAGCAGATCTCGGCGACAAAGGGGAATGGGTGGGGGAGCCACACCGCCACCGCGGTCACGATCGCGAGGAGGCCGCCGAGAAATGCGCCCGGCGCGATACCTCCATTCGTGACACTGCTCAATTGGGCGAGCGCAACGGCTGCGAGGAGCCCGGAAACGATGGTGAGGAGATGTGTCTCCCGTTCGGAGAGGAGTCTTCTCTCCACGTCTATCCCTGGCTTCTTCCGGCGGTGAGGAAATCCTGGAGTGTGGCTCTGTCGAATATCCCGGAATGGGGTGTCGTCTCGACACTGCTGGCCACGAGGATCTCGTCGACCAGTCCGGCGTAGTCGGTGATGTTGTCGATTGATATGCCGCTGGCGACGGCGATCGGCTTGACCGTCGCCGCGCGAATTGCCCGCATCTTCGACACCGGTGGCGCAGATCCGGTACCGCTGCCGCTCGTGGTCACGACGTCGACGGCATTCTCCAGGGCCGCGACCTCCGCCCGTGCCTGATCGGCGTCGTCGGTGTAGGTGGGGGTGTACTTGAACGCGATACCGCCCACGATGCGGAGCGACGGGGCTGCCTGCCGCGCGAACACCAGGGCCGCGTCCGGGTCCGTTGCCCCGTGGTGGCGGATGTCGTCGAGCCAGACACTGTCCGGTATCCGGGAAAGCGCGCCGGATACGTGGGCATCGAGAATCTGGCGGATCACCTCGACGGTGCTGAAGCCGAGCAGGTTGACCCCGATATGGGCGGCCGGTCGCCGGCGGTCGACCTCGCTGAAGACCTGCCAGGTGGTGCCGGGATCATGGTTGTGATGGTCGATGAGGTAGATGCCGTCGGCGCCGAGCTCGAGCGCGGCGAGGGACTCCGCGACGGCGCGTTCGGTGCTGTTGATATGGACGACGGGGTAGATGCGCATTCTTGTCCTTGGTCTCGGAGTCACCAGATGGGTACGCGTGGGGCATTGTCGAGGATCTCGGCGAGATCGGGGTCGAGGGCGGCGGCCATGGCCCGCTGGCGGGCGAGCAGAAGCCGACCGGCACCGTCAACGAGGGCGGGCGGTGGAGCCAGCGGCAGGGTGGCGCCGGCCAGCAGGGTGGTGGCCGCGCCGAGAGTCATCGCCGGCCCGGAATCGTCGGCGGGTGCGTCGACGGGGGTGGGATCGAAATCGGCGAAGCCCGGATCCGAGTGGTCCGCGGCCCCGTAGACGCCCGCGCTGATCACCGATTCGATGAGGTCGGCGAGCAGAGATTTCGACCCGAATTGCTTCACCATGGCAAAGGTCCAGGTGATGCGGTGTTCCAGCTTGGCGGTCCAGTCGGCACGACGGCGGGCGTCGCGGAATTGGAACCGCTGATAGTCGGCGGCGATGAGCGCCGATATCGCGGTGTCCACCGCCTCGGCCACGAGTGCATCCTGGCGTAGCGGATTGCTGGTGCCCTCCAGCAACAGGCGTTTGACCCGATTCCATTGGAGATGAGCGAGCTGGTGGTGAAGCCCGGCCGCCGAGAGGCCCTGTGCGGCCGCGTCGAATGTCTGGTCGGCGGCCGCGAAATCGCCACGCAGCGCCAGCGTGATGGCCTGGTTGTAGTCACACAGGGCAACCTGGTCGGTTCGCCCGGCCGCCGCGAACTCCTGTCTCGCGATCTGCATGAGTTGATCGCCGCGCGGGTCGCCGACCGACTGGAACACCCACGCCAGGTTCATCCGGCACTCGTTCAGGTGCGCGCCGCTGCCGAGCGATTCGAGGATGGCCATCGCCTGTTCGAATGCGGGGATGGCCAGGTAGGGGCGCTGCGTCTCGCTATAGATTGCACCGAGCGCCGTGTAGCACGCGGCGCCGTACTCGGAGTCGGTGGGGAAGGTCGTGCTCAGTGCGAGGAGTTCGCGTTCTGCCTCGGCCCGGCGCCCGGTCAGCCGGTGGACATTCGCGAGATTCAGCCGGGTCTCGGTGACGGCATCGGTGTTTCCGAGCCGCCGGTAGAGCGCGGTGGTCTCCCCGAAGATGCGTTCGGCCTCGTCGTAGTCGCCGAGCTCGATCGACATCTGGCCCGCGGCATCGAGGGCGTCGGCACAGTGCCCCAGGTTGCCCAGCTCGGCCCATTCGTCGGCGGCGGTCTCGAAGGCCGATCGGGCTGTCTCGAAGTCCCCGGCGGCGTTGGCGGCCAGCCCGATTGCCGTGGTGCACTGCGCCGCCGACTCGGCGTCGACCTCGCCGAATGCCTCGCGGGCAGTCAGCGCGATCTCGCAGAACACCTCGAAGTCGACGACCCCGACGATGTGCTCGGCGAGTGCCCAATGCGTCTCGGCGATCAATCGGGGATCACCGCTGTTCTCGGACTCGGTCGCCTGCGCGTCGAGCTCGTCGAGGGTGTTCGACCATGCGATGACCTCGGGATCGTCGTCGGGTTCGTCAGCGGGCATCGGGGGCCTGCACTTTCCGTGGGGGACACACATGGCAGCCGAGGGCGGCCCAGGTCAGCGGGGAGGTGGCGGCGCCGGGATCGGATCGCCACTGCGCCAGCTTCCGGCGCTGCCACCGTGCGAGCGCCGCGACCGGGTCATCGGCGGTGTGCGAGGCGTCGACGGCGAGGGCGAGCTCGGTCGTTGGTCCGGGTACCGTCTCGACATCGCAGATCTGCCGGAACGCCTCGTCGGAGGGCAGCGTCCAGCGCGTGGTCGTGAGCACCTCGGCACCGGCGTTGAGGATGGCCATCACGAGACCGAAGGCCTCCGAACTGCGATAGTCGGCGCCGCCCTCGCAGGCGATGATCGCGACGCGCGGAGGCATCGGCCACAGCTCGTGTCCGGGGATCCCGGGCCGCTCGGGTTCGGTGTCTCCCGGCCCGAGCTCGGGGGCTACGGTTCCCACCAGCAGATCCAGTGCCGACAACGGCCGATGCGCATGGTGCAGGGGAGCGGCCAGCCCCCACTCCTGGTCGTCGTCGGAGAAATGCAGGGCCGCCGAGCCCGGCTGGTCGAGTGTCGAGGACACATGTCCGAAGTAGAACAGCCGTCCCGGACCGGTGCTCAGGTCGTCGCTGAGGTCGTGACGGGTGAAGGTGCTCGTCACCGACGAGTACTCGGTGTGCGGTTGCGCGGCCACATGGTGGGCGAACACCCGCCGGTTCGGTGTCGCCCGCGCGCCGCGTCCGAGGATTGACCGGAGGCCGCTGCCCCCGGGGAGCAGGGGCTCGACGGCATAGACGACCGGGCGCGCCCGCATCTGTGCGGTCCAGGGTTCCGGCAGCCGCCCGCGGCGCAGATGAATTGCCGACGGTGGGTCGTAGCTGATGTCGGCGACCTCGATGAGCCGCTGGTGATCGCCGACGAGGAGGAGTTCGAACGGGACGCGGGCCAGGGCCCGGCTGGGTGTGATGCGCACCCGCACGGTGCCCCGGGTCGCGCGCGCGAGCAGCTGGCGACGGACTGTTTCCGGAAGGATGGTGCGCGTCAGCACCTCGGCGAGCGCGTACTCGCTGATCGGCCGGGTGAACGGGCCGGTGAGGGCGGCCCGGACCGCCGCGTCCGCGGGCGAGCGCAGCGACGGGGACGACGGCGAGGTGTCGTCGGCCGGCCCGATGAGCGCGGCATCGAGCCGGGACAGCGTGTGCCGCAGGCCGGGTCCGGTCACCGTATGGACCTCGGGGTTGGCGGGATCGTCGAGCCAGCGGAACGACAGATAGGTCGCCGAGGCATCGACGGCCCGGATCAGCAGGACCGAATCTGTGGTCACAGTGAACTCCCTCGGCTCAATGCGACGGCATGGAGTTCGGCGATGGTCGGTCCGGTGGGTCCGTCGATGGCCGGTGGTTCGGCGAGCCGGTCGCCGAGTCGCCCGACGGCAGCAACATACTCCGAGACCGCGGCAGCACGTGGTGAGCTGCGATGGCGTCGGACCAGCGACCGGGTGAGACCACGAGCCGTGCGGATGGCATCGCTCGCCCGCTCACTCGCGGTCTCGGCGGCGTCCTGGGCCCGCCGGATGGTGGCCTCGTCGGCGCTCGCACCCACACTCGCCCGCAGGGCGCCGGCCAACCGGTGCTGTGACCACGCGTAGGCGCAGTAGCGGTCGATGCGGGTCAGGCTCAGGCCGAGCGGGTCGAGGCGTACGGCGTCGATATCGATGTCCGAGCCGATGAACGCGTAGCGGGCGGTCGCCGGATCGAGGTCGGGCAACCGGATCGTCGCGCGCAACTGGCCGTCGGTCACGGTCGTCGGGCCGAATGCCAACAGGTCGCCACGGGCGGCGTCGGCGGCGACGGCGAAGATCCCGGCCACCTCGTCGGTATCGGAATCGACGTCCGGCCGCAGCTCGGCCGTCACCGTCACCGTCGTCTCGTCGAGAACCTGCACCGTCACCTCGGGCTCGTCGGGACCGGCGAACCGCAGGAGCCGAGGCGGCAGCGGACGCAGGTCGGCGAGATAGGTGCTCGCCGTGCCGGCGGATCCGAGGTCGACGGCGAGCGCCGGGCCCAGCTCGGTTGTGACGTCGGTCAGGAACTCCTGCCACTGCAGGTCGTCGGCGTCGGCGCGGCGATCCAGCGCTTGCAGGATCCCGGTGCGCTCGGACTCGGTGAGCATCCTCGGTGCCCGCGCGACGACGTCGAGGATGCGCTCCACCAGCGGACCTCGGTAGTCGGCGGCGTCGATCTCGTCGGCGATCCGGTCGGGTACCGCCGCGGCCAGCCCGAGATAGGCGCCGGCGCCGGGATCGCCGCTGCTCATCCGGGCCATGGCCTGATCCACGAGCAGCACGCCGGCGTCGACGTCGCCGAGATGAATGGCGTCGACACAGCTGACCGTGGCCACCCGGGTGAGGTCGGGCCCCAGCATCGGTCCCGGATCGCGGGTGCGGGTGCCGTCGGCCGCTTCGGCGATGGTCATGATGACGCGGGGGTCGGTGAACAACGCGGCAGCGGCACGGAGTGCCGAGTAGTCACGGGCGGCCAGATCGACGACGTCGGCCGGCGACGCGGCGTCTACGGCGATCCGAATGCCGTTGGCGTCGAAGATCACCGGGCCCAGCGCGACCTCTGTGTCGGCGTGCCAGGAGATGCTGTGATCGCGCCCATGTCGGACGGTTCCGTTCACGTCGCCGCCCCCGGGTTCTCATCGTGGCGGCGGGTGGCCAGGTTGATCGCCGTCCGCATCAGCAGTTGCACGGCCATCGCCGCGGCACGCGCCGACGGGCTGCGTGATGTTGTGGGACGCTGGGCATCCCATGCGGCGATCACCGTCTCTACCGGATTCGGGTGCCGGCCGTGGTCGCGGTGGTTCTCCAGGAGCGATATTGCCATGGCGGCCTCCCAACTCAGCCGGCCGTCGACGGTGTGTGCTGGATCTGTTGCGATGATCGATATCGCCGTCGTCAGGATCGTACGCAGTGCGCCGTCGTCGGTCGCAGTGTCGCCGGTGTTCTCGGTGTCGGCGGGACCGCGCTCGGCCGGCCCCGACGCGCTCTCGTGCCGGCCCCGCCGAACCTCCCGCCGCCATTCGTCGATCTCGACCGCCCGTAACCGCAGTCGCAGGTAGAAATCGGTGCCGTCGAGGGACTGTCCCCTGGCCAGGCGGTTGACGTAGGTGGTCAGCACCCGCGCGTACGCCTCCGACAGGTACTCGCGTGGGTACTTCGCGCCGGTGAACTGTTCGCGCACGACGCGGTCCAGCACGGCCCGCGCGATCCGCCGATACTCCGCCAGCTGGTCTTCGGTCGGTGGCCGCGCGGGTGTGGCGCCCGCAGCCTCGATCAGTTCCGCGCTCAGCCGGGTCAGGATCTGGAGCTCGTCGCGGGTCAGCAGAGTGGAACCCGTCCGGCCGTCGGCGACGAGCCGGGCGACCTTCGTGACGAATGCGTTGAGTGCGATCATCTCGTCGTGTCGATGGCGTGCCTGCGGGTGCGCGAGGAACTGATGAACCGACGTCGCGGTCCGGTGCACGGGTGCCGGGCCGCCGGTCATGTCGCGGCGGACCGCGCGCACCCCGGACCGCTGGGCCTCCCGGACCGCCGTGGCGACCGGATTGCGCAGACGCGGGGGTCGCAGCGCCGCCAGGCTGTCACACCAGCCTGCGGTGTACCGGCTCAGCGGGTCGACGACGTCGGTGATGGCCCGGATCACCTCGACGACGGTGGCGGGGTCGGCGATCGGGACACTGGGGCGGCCCAGGATCAAGGCGGCGGTGGGCGAGTACTGCTGGCCGACCCAGGACCTTTGTCCCAGCGTTCCGGAGAACGAGAGAAGTTCGCCGCCAAGCGCTTTGGAGTCCGGCAGGGGCGGATGCATGTGGAGCCGGTGGTGCCGGAGGATGGCATTGCGGCCGATGCCTGCGACCGGGATCGTCGGCAGTGGCGGGCGGGGGTTGTCAATACGAGGCGGGATCACTGGTGGCGCAAGGCGTTCCACAAATCCTCCTGCTCATGGTGTGGTCGTGTCAGCGTAATACCGGTTCCCCACCGGCCCGCAGATTCACTCGTTCGAGTGACAGACGGCGCTCGGCGCGCCCTCTCACCCACTTGGAGGGCATCGTGCGGCCGGAATCTGCGCTGGTGTCGGGATATGTCGCAGATTCGGTACCTGATCGCGCATGGATGACTTCGGTGACAGTATGATCACGCAGTGTCTTCAGGGCTGCGGATTCTGATCGCGTCCCCGCTGGGTGAGGTCATCGCGGCCCCGCTGCGGGCGACCTTCGATGATGTCGAGGTGGTGGTGGCGCCGGACAAAGAGGCATTCGAACGCGGTATCGCCGCGCGGGTGCGGTTCGATGTGGTGGCGGCGGATCTGGTGTTCAACCGGCCGGACCTCGAGTGGACCTTCGACGGTCTCGACGTCATCGAAGGCCTGCACCGCAGCCGGCGTCTGGCGCCGGTCCTGCTGGCGACGCAGGGTCATTCGATGGAAGAGGACCATCTCGCCGAGGCCCGGTTGCGGCCCGACGTGTCCGGTGTGGTGGCGAAGGCCGATGGGCTGGCAGTCCTGATGGAGAGTATGCGCAAGGTCGCCGTGGGACAGACGTTGCGGGATCCGGGGCCGGCCGGTTCGCGCCCCGCGCTGTTCGAGCTCTTCACCGGTCGACGAGGGGTCACGGCGGCCCGTCTGGCCGGCGCCATCGCGGCGGGCAACGCCTCGGACAATGCCTCGCTGGCCCGGGTGGCAAAGGTGTCGGCCTATACCGCCAACAAGGTCGCCATCAACTATCTCGGCCCGATGATGCGCGCCCGCCACGAACACGACGACCGTCTCCCGCTCACGCAGGCATCGG
>JASGFO010000131.1:0-11121 GCA_047605505.1 Gordonia sp. (in: high G+C Gram-positive bacteria)
CGCACCAGGGTGTGCACCCGACGATGAGCGCGGCCACGGGGGTCACGCGGCAATCAGGCCGACACACCAAGCCGGACCGGGGTCGCCCCCTAGGTCGGCCCCGGTTCCCCGTGCCCGAGGCGGTAGTAGTGGGCCGGTTGCGGAACCGGCCGGTAGGCGTCCGGCATCAGATCGTCGGCGAGGACCGCCCAGCCGGGAAGGACCTCGCGGATCTCATCGAGAGACGCCCCCGCCGGCACATTCGGTGGGCGGGGAGTGGACGGCCACGGGTCGAACGCCACCATCAGCAGGGTGGCCCCGGGAGCGGCGAGCGCGCCGACACCGCGACCCCAACCGATGCGTTCCTGCGGGGATAGCCCGTGGAAACAACCACCGTCGAGGAAGAAGTCGAAGGGCCCCGCGACGACCGAGGTCAGGTCCGGCGCGTCGCCCACGACAAAGTCGACAGCGGCGGTGTCCGATCGTGCCCGGGCTGCGGCAATGGCCTCCGGAACGAAATCGACCCCGACGACCTGCCAGCCACGTCGCGCCAGAAGTGCGCAGTGCCGGCCCCGTCCGCAGCCGATGTCGAGCGCCCGGCGACGCCCGGCGGGGTGGGTGGCGTCCTCGCGGTCGAGCATGGCATTCTCGTCCGCCGCGCCGGCTGCGGCGGCGACTTCCCAGGGCACGAAACCCGTCCGATAGGCCGCGGCGAAGAACTCCCGAGAGTGCGCGTTGACGTCGTTGATCATGATCTCGCCCATTTCGATATATATGTGACATATCTAATATGGCCTATCATCATCGCGTGGTCAAGAGGTCATACGACGGCAGTCGACGCCAGGCTGCGGCGCAGGAGACGAGACGGGCGATCCTGGATGCCGCCGCGACGCTGTTCGTGGACCCGGGGTACGCGGGCGCGCGGATGAGCGACATCGCGAAGTTGGCCGGGGTGGCGGCACCGACGGTCACCGCGCACTTCGGCTCGAAGAAGGGTCTGTTGTCGGCGGTGCTGGACGTCGCCATCGCCGGGGACGACACGCCGGTGCCGCTCTCGGAACGCGCCTTCGTCGATGACATCGACGCCCTGCCCACGGCGCGCGGAAAGCTCGAACGCTACGGCGTCGAGCTGGTCCAGACCCTGGCCAGGGTCGTCGATGTCCACCTCGCGATCGAGCACGCGGCCACGGTGGATGCCGATGCGGCGGCAATCCTGGCCAAGAACAACGAAGAACAGCTGCACGGCATGACCATGTTCGCCAGGGGACTGGTCGCCACCGGCGAGGTGCGGTCCGATCTCGGTGTGGAGGAGGCGGTCAGCGTTCTCGTCCTCGCGATGGCCGCCCGGAACTACGACTGGCTCGTCCGGCGCCGAGGATTCAGCACGGACGGCTTCGTCCGCTGGTACGTCGACAGCGTGGCCGGCGCGATTCTCTAGGGACACCGCTCGCCGGCTCCGCACCGGGTGCGGGACCGGATGCCGGTGCAGGTGCCCGATAGGGTGGTCGGCATGGCACATGCGCGTGAACCGGTCTTCCGCGCTCTGGAACTGACCGCGGCGGCACTGGTCCGCGCACAGAAGCTGGATCTGCACTACGAGGGCCTGGCCACCGTCCCGCACGCCGGCGGCGCGGTCCTCGCGATCAACCACACCGCCTACGTCGACTTCTTGCCTGCCGCCTACGGCGTCTATCTGGCCGATCGGCGGATCCGGTTTCTGATCAAGTCCGAGGTGATGGACATCGCGATCATGCGGTTTCTCGTCAACCACACCCGGACCATCCCCGTCGACCGGTCCGCCGGCGCCGAGGCCTACGTCCACGCGGTCCGGTCCTTGCGTGATGGCGAGATCGTCGCGGTCTATCCCGAGGCGACGATCAGCCGGAGCTTCGAGCTCAAGGAGTTCAAGTCCGGGGCCGTCCGGATGGCCGCCGAGGCCGGGGTGCCGATCATCCCGGTGATCGTCTGGGGCGCCCACCGGCAGTGGACCAAGGGCGGCCGGCGCCGCATGGGACGCAGCGGGATTCGGGTCGACGTGCGGTTCGGTGCGCCGATCCGCGTGCCGCGCGGCGTCGACGTCGACGAGACGACCGCCGACCTGCGCGCGGTGATGACGCGGATGCTGCACGAGGTGCAGGACGGCTATGGCCCCCATCCGGCCGGCGAGTTCTGGGTCCCGGCCCGGCTGGGCGGCTCGGCACCAACCCCGGACGAGGCGGTGGTGATCGAGGAGGACGAGGCGCAGCGCAAAGCTGCGATCCGCGCCGAGAAGGTTGCCGAGCGGGCCCGCAAAGATGCTGCCCGCCAACGGCGGCCGCGGTCATGAGTGCACCGGGACCCGGGCAGCCGACGCTGATCGCCAGCGACGTCGACGGCACCCTCATCGACGATCGCAACCTGGTGTCGGCCCGCACCCGCGCGGTCCTCGAGAGCGCAACGGCCACCGGCGCCGAGTTCGTCCTCGCGACCGGGCGCCCACCCCGCTGGATCGCCGAGATCACCGACCAGTTCACCGACACCGCCGTGCCGACCCGGTACGCGGTGTGCGCCAACGGGGCGATCATCTACGACATCGCCCATGACGTGGTGCTCTCGGCGGCGACCCTGCCGACCGACGTGCTCACCGAGCTCGTCGCGAGGGCCGCGCGGGCGCTGCCGGGCAGCGGGATCGCCGCTGAGCGGGTCGGCCGGTCCGCCCACGATGCGGCGACCCCGCCCTTTGTTGCGACCGCCGGCTACGAGCATGCCTGGCTCAACCCCGACCACATCGAGGTCGGCGACGACGAGATCGTCGCCGAACCCGCCGTCAAGCTCCTCGTCCGTGTCCCCACGATGCCGAGTGTGGTTATGGCACAACTGCTTTCGGAGGTGGTAGGGGATCTCGCGCAGGTCACCTTCTCCACCGACAACGGTCTGGTGGAACTGTCGGTGCCCGGCGCCCACAAGGCCTTCGGGCTGGAGTGGCTGGTGGCCCACACCGGGATCGACGCGGCGTCGTCGATCGCCTTCGGCGACATGCCCAACGACATCGAGATGCTCCACTGGGCCGATCACGGCGTCGCGATGGGCCACGCCCATCCGTCGGCGCAGGCGGCCGCCGACGAGATCACCGCGGGCAACAACGACGACGGTGTCGCGCGGGTGCTGGAACGGTGGTTCGCCCGGACGTCGGCCGACTGAGCATCGGCGGCCACCGCCGATCGGGTAAGAACATCAGCATGAGCGCACCAGAGCCGCTGGAGTTCGGCCGCCCGTACCGTCGGATGCTGTTGGGGGTCCTGCTGGCCGGGGCCCTCATCCAGTTCCTGCTCGCGATGTTCTTCCTCGGGGTGGTCCACCGGCCGGCGCCGCACGACCTGCCGGTCGGCGTGGTCGCCGACGACGCCACCGCCGGGCGGCTGAGCAGCCAACTCGCCGCCGACGGGAGGTTCGCGGTCACCCGGTACGCCACCACCGACGAGCTGACGCGGGCCGTCGAACACCGCGACGTCTACGGCGGACTCGTGATGACCGACGGCCGGATCTCACCGTGGGTGGCGTCGTCGGGTGGATCGCTGCCGGCGGCGGTCCTCAAGAGCACCGCCGCCACGATCAACGCGCAGCTGAGCGGGACACCGCAGGCCACGGACCCGGACGTGGTGCCGTTGCCCGCGGAAGACTCCAACGGCGCCTCGATCGGCTCGCTGATGCAGGTGATATCGCTGGGCGGGGCGGTCGCCTCACTGGCGCTGGGCCGACTCGTCCCCCGCACCCCGCGATCACTGCGGCGCGGCCTGGGCCACGCCGGGATGCTGCTGGCCTACGCGGTCGCAACAGCCGGAATCCTGCTCGGTGTCGGCGCGATCTACGGGCTGGCGGCGAGCTGGGACATCGCCGTCTCCTATGCGTGGGTCTCGCTGGCCTTCACGGCCTCGACGGCCGGCTTTGTTGCCCTGGTGGGCCCGGTCGGCTCGCTGTCCGGCGCGATCTACTTCCTGATCGGCTCGTCGATCTCCGGCGCGACCCTGCCCTGGGAGTTCCTCTCGCCCTTCTGGAGCGCGATCGGGCAGTGGCTGCCCACCGGTGGCGGGGCGTACCTGCTGCGCAGCGTCTTCTATTTCCCGGACGCCGGCAACGGGGCGGCGCACCTGTGTCTGGGTCTGTACGCGGGACTCGGAATCCTGATCATCCTCGTCGTCAACACCCTCCCCAACCCGCGCAACCGGATCTCGGCGACCGACGTCCACCTGATCGACTTCATCGCCGGCCGCCGCGCCCCCGCGGACACCGCCCGCTGACCCGGCCCGGGAACGCCTGCGCCCCCGACACCGGCCCCCCCGACACCGGCACGGCGTTCCCTACCGCGCCGGTGTCGTCGTCGCGACGACGGGCGGCGTCGCCGCCGGGGTGGTGGCGGCCGGGGCCGGCGACGACGTGGTCGGTGTTCCCGAGCTGCCCTCGGCATCCGGTGTCGGGGAGGGTGTCGCCGTCGGGGCCGTCGTCACGGTGGTGGGGGTGTCGTCGGACGAGCCGGTCCCGGTGCCGCCGGCCAGCGCGCGGATCTGGGGGAGCGCCGCATAGCCCAGCTTGCCCGGGCAGCTGGTGGTGTTGTAGTCGCGGTGGCCCGCGATCATCGGCAGAGTGGTGTGGGTCCCGGCCGCGAATCGGCTGCCGGTGAACGCCTCGGCGGTCAGCGTGGCGGTGCCGTTGGGGTCGAGTCCGGCCACGCCCAGCCGCCACTTGAGGAAGCGGGCGACCGACGCGATCAGCGCGCCGGGCGGCGTGATCGCGTCGTAGTTGCCGATCATCGAGACACCGACCGTCTCCTTGTTGAATCCGCCGGTGTGGGTGCCCTCGACGTTGCGGTCGAGACCGCCGAAGGCACCCTCGAAGATCTGCCCGTATTTGTCGACGAGCGCGTTGTACCCGATGTCGCACCAGTGCAGGGTGCGGGCGTGATAGGCGTAGATGCCGCGCACGATCCGCGCCGACTGCTGCGGCGTGTAATCGTTGCTGCTCGCGGTGTGGTGGACGATCGCGCCGCGCAGCGCGGGGGAGTAGGTCGGCTGCGAGCAGCGGATCGACTCGTCGGCGCCCCACGCGGCCCGGGGGATCACCTGCGGTCCGCCCGAGAGCGTCGTCAGCATCGACGAGCCGAGCGAGAACAGTGACTCCGGGTTGAGCAGGGTGACCGAGAGCTGCGGCAGGGTGGTGCCCAACAACGCCTGCAGGGCCTGTGAGCCGGCCCCGAGAATGCGGTCGACGAGACTGTCGCCGGTCGATTCCGCGGCCGGGATCGCGATCCGGTTGTCGGCCACGGCGAGCTCGAGCTCACGCGCATCCCCCACCCAGACCGGCTCGGTGCCGCCGGGATGGTCGGCGGTCGGGCGACGACCGGTCTGCAGCGGTTCCAGCTCGATCCACCTCCCCCAGCGGCCGTTCGTGGCCCGGGTGCGCATCAGCATCGTCGACCCGGCGACCGGATTGTTCCACGTGAATCCGACCATCGTGAACGGTGTCCGACTCGTCACCCGCTTCACGAGCACGCCGACCGACGCATCCGCCGCCGACCGGGTGCTCGGCGAGGTGGTGCCCGACGGTGCGGTGCTCGACGGTGTGCTGCCCGGTGACCGGGTGGTCGGCCGGGTACTCGACGGCCGGGTGCCCGATGGCCTGCTGCTGGGCGCGCCGGTCGAGGGCCGCGGCAGGACACCCGACGGCACCGGCACGTCGACGTCGGGCAACGACAGGCCGGCGATGTTGACCGGCGGCAGGGTGATGCCGAGATCGGCCAGCCCGGAGGTGGCCAGATCCACCACGGCGTTCGGCACCTCGCGCAGGCTCACGTTCTCCATCTGCACGCCCGCGGGCTCGCCGAGGGGGCGTGGGGAGTCCACGTGCCGGGTGTCGGTGACCGCGGGCATGCCGACGAGGAGACCGGCGCCGAGCGCGATCGCCAAGATGGCGGCGACCAGGGACGGTTTGCGGCGGGAATGGCGCACAGCTTCGGCTCCTCGGATATGGACATCGACGGGTCGATGGTGGTGGCCGGCGCGGCCGCGTGGGTTCGAACTGCGCGACCGTCGGCAACTTGTGATGTGGTTGTGATGTAGCGAGGTTGGTGATGCAGCAGATACTTCACTGTCGCCACGCGCGTCTCACTACCTTACGTAGGCCCCATGAGTAACATCTGTCACGATAACAACTGCCGTCGGGGCGTGGCAGGAAGCCCCGACGCAGGTGCACCGTGAGGAGAACGAGCCGATGAACCTTCTGACGAGCGTCCTGGCCCGGCGTGTCCGGCCCCGTGACGTCCGCCGCCGACGCGCATCGGTGGTTCTCGGTGGTGCCGCGTCGGCCCTGATCGCCGCCGGTGCCGCGGTCATCGTGCCGGCGGTTGCCGACCATCCGCCCGGGATCGGGCTGACCGCCGCCGGCAGCTACACCCTCGTCGGGCACGGGCACGGGCACGGTCGGGGGATGGGTCAGTGGGGTGCCTACGGCTACGCCAAGAAGGGCTGGCCTGCGGCGCTGATCCTCAACCACTTCTACGGCGGAACCGTCCCCGGCCTTGCCGCCAACCAGGTGGTCACGGTCGTGCTGTCCGGGCAGCAGACCGTCGCCGTCCGCGCCGACGCGGGGGCACTCGTGGCCGGCCAGCGGATCGAGCCCGGGCAGGCGGTCAGCATCAACGGCAACACGGCGACGGTCACCGCAGGCTGCGGCGGGACGGTCGTGCGCACGATCGCGGCCACGTTCGTCGACCCGATCAACGGCGCCACCGCCCGTCCCGACAACGAGCTGCTGCGGTTCTGCGGTGGCGGGGCCTACCGCGGATCGCTCGGCCTCGCCGGTGGCCGCGTCGTCAACCGGCTCAACGTCGACGACTACGTCAAGGGCGTCATCCCCCGCGAGAGCTCGCCGAGTTGGGCCGACGGTGGCGGCGCCGAGGCGCTCAAGGCGCAGGCCATCGCGGCCCGCACCTACGCGCTGGCGTCGATCGCACGCGGCAAGGTCATCGACGACACCCAGGGTTCGCAGGTCTACGGCGGTGCGTCGGGCGAGGATCCGCGCACCAATGCCGCCGCCGACGCGACGGCCGGGCGCATCCTGCTCAAGGGCGGGGCCCCGGCGTTCACCGAGTTCTCCGCCTCCACCGGCGGCTATACCGCCGGCGGCGAGTTCCCGGCCGTCGTCGACGAGGGCGACGTCCTCTCGCCCAGCCACAACTGGACGCAGACAGTGACGGCCGGCCGGATCGCGTCGGCGTTCGGCCTCGGTGCCGTCGACAGCATAGAGGTGATCGAGGCCAACGGTCTCGGCGCCGAGAACGGGCGCGCGCTGCGGGTCCGGGCCACCGGCGGCGGCCGCAGCGTCGAGGTGAGCGGTGAGGAGGCGCGGACCCGGCTCGGCCTGCCGTCGTCGTGGTTCGCGGTGCAGGGGCAGTCGAGCGCACCCCGGATCGCCACGCCGCCCACCGGCGGGCTCGGCTCCCTCGACTCCGCGGTGCTCATGGGACTGATCCCGGACCTCGGCGATCTCCCCGGCAGTGATGTGCTTGAGGCCGCGACCACGGCGTTTCGGACGCTGTTCGAGCAGCTCGGCGGCCTTGCCGGACCCCTCGGGCAGGCCACCGGGGCGCCCACCCGCACCGCCGACGGCGCCGGGGTCACCCAGGCATTCGGACGCGGGATGATGTTCTTCTCCCGGCAGACCGGCGCGCAGGCCCTGGCCGGGTCCGCGTTGACGAGGTTCGAGGCGGCCGGCGGGGTGCCCGCGCAGGGCTTCCCGCGCCGCACCCAGGTGCGCTGAGGAGTTCCTCAGGGTGGGTCGGTTACCCTCAACTCCCGTGGCATCCAATACCAGCGCTGGTGCGGGCGACGACTCCGCCTATGATCTGATCGTCGTCGGCTCCGGGTTCTTCGGGCTCACCATCGCCGAGCGGGCGGCCACCCAGCTGGGCAAACGGGTCCTCGTCGTCGAACGCCGGCACCATCTCGGCGGCAACGCCTACTCCGAGCCGGAGCCCACGACGGGCATCGAGATCCACAAGTACGGCGCGCACCTGTTCCACACCTCCAACAAGCGGGTGTGGGACTACGTGAACCAGTTCACCGATTTCACCGGCTACCAGCATCGGGTGTTCGCGATGCACAACGGGCAGGCCTACCAGTTCCCGATGGGGCTCGGCCTGGTCAGCCAGTTCTTCGGCCGCTACTTCACGCCCGACGAGGCGCGGGCCCTGATCGCCGAGCAGGCCGGCGAGATCGACGCCAAGGACGCGGCGAACTTCGAGGAGAAGGCGATCAGCCTGATCGGCCGCCCCCTGTACGAGGCCTTCGTGCAGGCCTACACCGCCAAACAGTGGCAGACCGACCCGAAGAACCTGCCCGCCGCCAACATCACCCGGCTGCCGGTGCGCTACACCTTCGACAACCGCTACTTCAACGACACCCATGAGGGGCTGCCCGTCGACGGCTACACCGCGTGGCTGGCGAATATGGCTGCCGACGAGTGCATCGAGGTGCGCTGCGACACCGACTGGTTCGACGTGCGCGACACCCTGCGCGCCGAGAGCCCGGACGCGCCCGTCGTCTACACCGGCCCGCTGGACCGTTACTTCGGCTATTCGGCCGGCCGATTGGGCTGGCGCACCCTCGATTTCGAGACCGAGGTGTTGCCCACCGGTGACTTCCAGGGCACCCCGGTGATGAACTACAACGACGCCGACGTCCCATACACCCGTATTCACGAATTTCGGCATTTCCACCCCGAACGGACCACATATCCGTCCGATCGGACCGTCATCATGCGGGAGTACAGCCGCGCCGCCGAAGACGACGACGAGCCGTACTACCCCATCAACACCCCGGCCGACCGCTCGATGCTCGCCACCTACCGCGAGCTGGCCAAGGCCGAGACCGCCGAGGCCGCAGTCCTTTTCGGTGGCCGCCTGGGGACCTATCAGTACCTGGACATGCACATGGCGATCGCGAGCGCGCTCACCATGTTCGACAACACGCTGGCGCCGCACCTCGCCGACGGTGCGCCGCTCACGCCGGAGGCATGAGTAGATGAGTTCTTCTGCACGGTCCCTGCTGCAGCGGGTGATCTTCCCGCGGGCGGGCGAGCCGATCGATGTGCGCTCGCTGTATCTCGTCGAGGATGACCGCAATCCGCGCCGGGCGCACGCCCCGAGCCGCACGTCGGTGCTGCTCGGTGCCGACTCGCAGGTGAGCTTCGAGTCCTACTTCAACGCCTTCGCGGCGTCGTACTGGCGGCGCTGGAGCATCCTGACGTCGGTGGTGTTGCGCGTCGAGATCATCGGCTCGGCGCGGGTGGACCTCTACCGGTCCAAGTTCGACGGGGCCCGGATCGGCCTCGGTGGCGATCTTGTCGCCGTCGACTGTGATGGGCGCGGCGTCGCCGAGTTCGAGATCCCCCTGGATGCCTTCGAGGACGGCGGCTGGATCTGGTTCGACCTCACCACCGACACCGACACCGAGATCGTCGCGGCCGGCTGGTACGCGCCGATCGACCCGCCGGCCGCCGACCCCGACGACGTGGACGCGACCAAACGCGTTACCGTCGGCATCCCGACCTTCAACCGGCCCGGCGACGCGGTCGCGGCCCTGGCCGCACTGACCTCCGATCCGCTCGTCGACGAGGTGATCGACGCGGTCCTGATGCCCGATCAGGGCACCCGCAAGGTGGTCGACGAGCCCGGCTACGCCGAGGCCGCCGCGCGCCTCGGGGATCGGCTGCATATCTTTGACCAGCCGAATCTGGGTGGATCCGGCGGCTACGCCCGCATCATGTACGAGGCACTGCGGCTGACCGACAGCCCGTACGTGCTGTACATGGACGACGACATCGCGATCGAGCCCGATTCGATCCTGCGGGCTCTCGCGATGTCCCGGTTCGCCACCGCACCCATGCTCGTCGGCGGCCAGATGCTGAACCTGCAGGATCGCAGCCACCTGCACTGCATGGGGGAGGTCATCAACCGCGGCACCTTCATGTGGACCGCGGCGCCCTTCGTCGACTACGACCACAATTTCGCGAAATACCCCTTGCGGGACCGCGAGAACTCCAAGAACCTGCACCGCCGCATCGACGTCGAGGGCAACGGCTGGTGGATGTGCATGATCCCCCGTGAATGCGCCGAGGCGATCGGCCTGCCGATGCCGCTGTTCATCAAATGGGACGACTGGGAATTCGCGTTGCGGGCGGCCAAGGCCGGCTACCCCACGGCCACCATCCCCGGAATCGCGATCTGGCATATGGCGTGGAGCGACAAGGACGACGCGATCGACTGGCAGGCCTATTTCCACCTGCGCAACCGGCTCGTCGTCGCCGCGATCCACCACGACGGCCCCACCACCGGCATCCTCCGGTCGATGGCCAAGGCAACCGCGAAACATCTGCTGTGCCTCGAATATTCGACGGTGGCGATCCAGAACGAGGCGATCCGTGATTTCCTCGCCGGCCCCGAACACATTCGTGACCTGCTGCCGACGGCACTGCCGAAGGTGGCTGCGATCCGCGCCGACTATCCCGATGCGGTGGTCCTGCCGTCGGCGACGGCGCTGCCCCGGACCAGCGGGCAGGCAACACATCTCGGCACCCACGCACCGCAGGGCAAGGTCGCCAAGATCAAGGCCCTCGCCGGTGCCGTCGCCAACAACCTGCGGCCGGCCGACCCGCACCACCACCAGGTGCCGCAGGCCAACTACCCGCCGATCGAGGCCCGCTGGTTCTCGCTCGGCCGGGTCGACGGGGTCACCGTCACCACCGCGGACGGCCGGGGCGTGGTCTACCGGCAACGCGACCGCGAGAAGATGATCGCGCTGGCCCGGGAATCGGCGGCGCTGGTCCGTGAACTCAACGACAAGTTCCCCGAGATGAAGCAGCGCTACCGCGCCGCCCATCCGGAGTTGACCGGTAAGGAGAGCTGGGCGCGTGTCTTCGGAATCGACTGAGGTGCCATCCGACCCGCCGGCAGGCGAGGTCGCCGCACTGGTGGCGGTGCAGCGGACGATCGGCGCGCAGCCGGGCGTGGTGGCTGCGGCGCGCGGACTGTCCCACGTCGGTGAGCACGCGCTCGGCTGGCTCGCGCTCAGCGCCGCCGGCACGCTGTCCGCGGTGCTGCGCGGCGACACC
>JASGFO010000132.1:0-11119 GCA_047605505.1 Gordonia sp. (in: high G+C Gram-positive bacteria)
CGCCGCCGCCGACTACCTCCTGTGCCTCGTCGACGGCACGCTGTCCCACGCCGAGCCGGTGACCGCACGGGCGTCGGTCGATCCCGCCCGCACCGTCTCCGAGGTCCGGGCGCACGATCATATTGCCGACGACATCGTCTGCCCTGCTGTCGATCTCGGCGCCCTGGCCACGGCGGCTCAGCTCCTCGGGCTCGGCCGCCGGATGCTGGCGATCGCCGCCGAGCACGCGATCGCCCGCACCCAGTTCGGCCGGCCCATCGGCTCCTTCCAGGCCGTCAAACATCATCTCGCCGACGTTGCGATCGCGGTGGAGATGGCCCGGCCGCTCGTCTACGGTGCGGCCGTCGGCCTCGACGGCGGAGCACCTGCGGGAACCCACGTGGCGCGGGACGTCGCGGCCGCCAAGGTGGCCGCCGCCGATGCCGCCTATCTCGCATCGCGACGCTCTCTGCAGGTCCTGGGCGCCATCGGGTACACCGCCGACCATGATCTGTCGCTGTATCTGACCAAGACCCGGGCGCTCGTGACTGCCTGGGGAACCCCGGCAGCGCATCGGGCCCGCATCCTGGAGTCACTGTGAACGCCACCGAGACACTCGCCGAACCGATTTCGGCCGAGGAACGCCGCGCCCTGCGAGAGTCGATCGCCACGCTGCTGGCCCGGCGATCCGATTCGACGGCGGTCCGCGCGGCGATCGCGGCCACCCCCCGCTGCGATCGCGGCCTCTGGCAGGCACTCGCCGGGGAGATCGGTGTCGCGGCATTGCCGATCCCGGCCGACTTCGGCGGTGCCGGCGCGACCTTCGTCGAAAGCGCTGTGGCACTGGCGGAAACGGGCGCGGCCCTGGCCGTCGTCCCAGCGTTCTCGGCGGCGCTGGCCACCGCGGCGCTGCTCGCGACCGAGGAGACCGACGCGGCCGCACGACTGCTGCCGGGCGTCGCGGCCGGCGAGTCGATCATCGGACTGTGCTGGGCGGGCGAGCACGGCTGGGCTGCGCCCGGCGTCACCGCCGAGGCCGGATTACTTTCCGGCACCGCGCATTACGTCGTCGACGGAGAGGTCGCCGACCATTTCCTGGTGTTGGCCGCCACGTCCGGGGGGGTCACCGTGCACGACGTGCCCGCGGCTGCCGACGGCGTCACGGTGACCCCACGGCCCGTCGTCGATCCCACCCGCCCCCTCGCGTCGGTCACCTTCGACGACGTGGACGCCACGATGATCACCGCACCCGGCGACATCGCGGCCCGCCTCCACACGGCGGCGTGGGCACTGCTGTCGGCCGAACAGGTCGGTGGCGCGGCCCGCGCATTGGCGTCGACCGTGCGATACACCAAGGAACGCAAACAGTTCGGACGGACCATCGGGTCGTTTCAGGCGCTTAAGCACCGGCTGGCGCACATGTACGTGCTCGTCGAGACCGCGCGGTCGATGTCGGCGGCCGCCGTCGACGCCGTCGTCGCCGGCAGCCCCGATGCCGCCGAGCTCGCGGCGTCGGCGCACGTGTACTGCTCCGAGGCATTCGCGACGGTCACCGGTGAGGCGATCCAGTTGCACGGCGGCATCGGCATCACGTGGGAGCACGACATACACCTGTATTTCAAACGCGCACATGGCAGTTCCCAGCTCTTCGGGCAACCGCACGAGGTGGTGGCGCAGCTCTCCCGCGGGCTGTAGGGCCGGCCGCGGTCAGCCGAACGCCGCGGCCACCGTCGCCTCGTCCAGGCCGTAGTCGGCCAGCCGATAGGTGTGCCGGGGTCTGCGGTCACCGGATCGGCTCGCCTCGTCGAGCCGGACCATCGCCGCGCGGGCGTCGTCGGAGAGTTCCGTGCCCAGTGCCGCGTACACGCGCTCGACAACGCCGAACGGATCGGCGCGCAGCTCGACGAAGTCCACGTCGAGGAACTGGCGGGAATCGTACCTCGCCCGGGCGGTGGCAAACTCACGCAGTCCCCGCGACCAGAGATCGAGCTGCGCGGTGCCGATCCGGTCCCCGACGAAGGTCGTCGACCAGCCGCGCGTCGCATGCTCGGCGAGGCTGCACATGGACGCGATGATGGTCTCCGGAGCACGGTGCGTCACGATCACGAGCGCGTCGGGGTAGGTCGTCAGCAGCGCGTCCAGCGCGAACAGGTGGCTGGGGTTCTTGCCCACCCAGCGTTTGCCCGGCTCGTTGGATCCGATGAGCTGCAGGTTCCGCCGATGCCGCGCGTAGGCGGATGTCCAGTCCTGTCCCGCAAGCCATTCCGAATACGACGGGAGGTGGGCGAGGGATTCATAGGAGATCGACATGATCGATTGCCGCAGCAGTTGCCAGCATTCCTCGACGTCGTCGGCCGCGAGGTAGTGCAATCCCATGAACTCGGGGTTCTCGACGCGATGTTGCGCCAGGCCCGCCGCGATGAGCTGGTAGCCGGGGTCGTCCGCCCAGTTCGCGCGGGGTGGGCGGGGCTGCGGGAAGTCGCAGAGCCACATCTGTAGTCCCTGATGGGCGGGGTCGGCGGTCAGGAGCCGGTGCAGCGCCGTGGTCCCCGTCCGGGGCAGCCCGGTCACGAACACGGGCCGCGTGATCTCGACGTCGGCATACGACGGGTTCCCCTGCCACGCCGCCTCGCTCAGCAACCGTGCGGTCAGCGCGCCCTTGAGGAAGAAGCGCGACATCTTCGAGCCGAGCTCGGTGAGTCCGGCCTCCTGCCGGTAGGAGTCCAGCAGGACCGCCAGCGCCTCCCGGTAGTCGGTGTCGGGGCCGAAATCGTCGAGTCCGGTGGCCCGCATCGCGGACTCGTGCAGATCGTCGACGGTGCCGACCGACGTTCGGGCAGTCGTGTCAGTCATGGTATTCCCCGCAGTTGACGTCGAGGGTGTGGCCGGTGACGGCGCGGGCCAGGTCGGAGGCCAGGAACACGACGGTGTCGGCGATCTCGTCGGGCTCGGGCAATCGTTTCAGATCGGATTTCGCCGCGGTCTGCGCGTAGACCTGCTCGACGGTGATGCCGTACTTCCGGGCGATCTCGCCGAAATACCAGCGGAGCTGGTCGTCCCAGATGTAGCCGGGTGCCACCGAATTGATCCGGATACCCTGCTCGCCCAGTTCGGTGGCGAGGGTCTGCGACATCGCGAGCATCGCCGACTTCGCGACTTTGTAACTGCCGTACCGTGGTTCGGAGTGGCGGATCACCATCGAGTTGATGTTGACGATCGATCCGCGCGTGGTGGCGAGGGTCTCGGTGAAGGCCTTGATCACCCGGAGGGTACCCAGCACGGTGAGGTCGAGGCCGGTGGTGATCTGCGCGAAGTCGGTGCGTGCCAGGGGTTTCATCGACGGTACCGTGAAGGCGTTGTTCACCAGGACGTCGGCGCGGCCGAACTCCGCCACAGTGGCGGCGACGAGACCGGTGACGGCGTCGTCGTCGGTGATGTCGGTCGGGACGACCAGTGTGCGCCCGGTCCGGCCCACGAGTACGTCGATCTCGGCGGCAACCTCTGTCAGCCGCGCCTCGGTGCGGGCGGCCAGTACCACCGACGCGCCCGCGGCCGCCGCGCGTCGGCAGATCGAGCGCCCGAGCCCCGGCCCGACCCCGGAGACGACGACCACCTTGTCGTCGAGCAATCCGTCCCTCATCTGTGTCCTCCTGCTGTCTCACGCACGGCTACAGGAGCATCCGGTCGGCGAAGTGGCGTTGCCGGCCGGCAATCCGCGCACGCCACGCGGCTGCGTCGATCCGGTTGTGCTCCCAGAACGGCAGATGCTCGGCCACGTCGGCGACGTCGATCACCTGCGCCGTCGGTCCCAGATCGGGCGTGATCGGCGCATCGACCCGCTGCCACCGGAACTGCAGGATGCCGCGGGTGCGGCCGGTGGTCTCGATCCAGTTGGTGATGCCGGGATCGCGGTGCGCCACCACCATCCTGATCATGCCGTCCGGATCCACCTGCGCCTGAGCCGAATTGAGACTGGTCTGGTGATTGACGTAATCGAGCGAGATGTACCAGAGACTGCCGAGCTGGAATCCCTGGTACGGCGCGTCGGACCGCGGCACGGTGATCAGCATCGCCTCCTGCTCGGACAGGTGGAAATGCCCCACCGACGAGAACTGCGTGGCCAGTCCGCCCGGTGTCAGCCGCGGCGGCGTGAAGGTGTTGACCGGCTCGTCGAGGTAGAACCACTTCGGGAAATTGAACCAGGTGTTGACGCGTGCGGTCAGCATTCTGGCCGCAGCCGCATACCGGCGGGCGACGCGGGCGAGATCGGGTTCGGCCGGCGCGGTGCCCGCGGTGTCGGTGCGCTCGATGGCGAGCGAACCCCGCCGCGCGGCCCAGTCGCCGTACACCTCGCGTACTGACAGTGTCGTCGCGCCCTCACGGAGCACGAAGTAGCCGGACGACTTCTCGTCGTCCGGCTCGGCGCCGGCGCTCGGTGGGCCGAACATGATCTCGAAGCGGCCGTCCGGCCCCACCAGGATACGACGGTCATCAAAGGCGTCGTCGCCGCCGGGAACCTCGTCGGGGGTGTACGAGCCGGTGATCACCTGGAAACTGAGATCGACGGTGGTGCCCCGGCGCCCACGGACCACGTAGGTGCCGCCCGGTTCGATGTCGGCGTGAAAATAGAGGGTATCGGGATTGTCCAGGCCCATCTTGGTCATCGGCCCCGTGGACGTCACAAAGTTGGGGTGGGAGACCTGCCGGGTCCGGACCAGGTGCAGGACCGCCTCGATGCCACCGGCCAGATAGTCGAGTCCTTCGGCGAGGTCCTGCCCGGAGGAGAGGAAATCGGCACCGGTGATGAGCTTCTCGGCCTCGGCGATGGCCTCGCGCAGCGGTCGGGTGACGTCGTCGGGCACGGTGGGGTTCACAGCCAGGTATCTCCGCCGGTCCAGGTGAGAAAATTCTCGAGCTCGGCCTGCGCCGGGGTCACCCGCGGATGCTCGGTGGACAGATAGCCGCCGCGGTAGAACAGCAACGGCTTGTCCTGCAACACTTCTCCGAGGACCCGGGCCCGCCCGATCACGATGTGGTGATCCCCGCCGTCGGCGACGCTCGCGACGTCGCATTCCACCCAGGTGAGCGAGTGCCGGATCACCGGCAGGCCGGCCGGCGACGCATCCCAGTCGATGCGGGCAAACTTGTCGTCACCCGGGGCGCCGAAGGTGGCGCTGACCTCCTGCTGCCGGTTCGAGAGCACGTTCACGCAGAACGTCCCGGCGGTCTCGATCACCGGCCAGGTCCGCGACGTCTTCATCGGGCAGAACAGCACGAGCGGCGGGTCCAGAGAGAGGGCCGCGAACGACTGGCAGGCGAATCCCACGGGCCGACCGTCGGCATCGACCGTGGTGACGACCGTGACGCCGGTGCAGAATTGGCCCATCGCGGTACGGAACTGCCGGGAATCGAATTCGGCGGTGCCGTACGGGGTCTGGGCCATGTCAGCGGAACCCGACGGTGAAGTCATGGCCCCACAGGCTCACCGCCGTGCTCTCCCGTGCCACCCACGCGTCGTCGTCGACCTGCAATCCCTCACAACCGAATTCGACGTCGAAGCCGCCCGGGGTCTTCAGGTAGAACGAGAGCATCTTGTCGTTGACGTGGCGGCCCAGCGTCGCCGACATCTTCACCTTCCGCCGCAGCGCGCGATCCAGGGCGAGACCAACGTCGTCGGAGTTCTCGACCTCGACCATCAGATGCACGATGCCGGTGTCGTTGGGGATCGGCAGGAAGGCCAGCGAGTGATGGCGCGGATTGCAACCGAGAAAGCGCAGCCACGGCACCTCGTCGCCGTCCTCGCGTCCGACAACCTGTGGCGGGAGCCGCATTGAATCGCGCAGCGAGAATCCGAGAACATCGCGGTAGAACTCGAGTGCGGCCTTGTCGTCGTCGCAGGTGAGCACGACGTGGCCGAGCCCCTGCTCGCCGGTCACGAAGCGGTGTCCATAGGGACTCACGATGCGCCGGTGTTCGAGCGCGGCACCGGCGAAAACTTCGAGGGTGTTGCCCGCCGGATCGTCGAAGATAATCATCTCATCGACGCGGCGGTCGGCCAACTCCTCCGGTTTGCCCTCCCGGAAGATCACCCCCGCCGCTGCCAGGCGGTCGCGGATCTCCTGCACGCCGGCAGCATTCGCGCATTCCCAGCCCGAACTCGCCAGATGGTCCCGATCCGACGGGACGATCACGAGACGCGCCGGGAAATCGTCCATCCGGAGATAGAGCGCCCCCTCGGTGAGTCCCGATCCCTCGATCATCCCGAGCACCTTGAGCCCGTAGGTGCGCCACGCCTCGACGTCCGTGGCATCGATCCGCATATACCCCAGAGACCGGATCGGAGTGTCACTCATACACTTCTCCTCACACCATCGTATCGCCGATGGGAACACCGAACTCGTTGTTGCCGAAGGCAATATAGGCGCGCTCGGGATCATTGGCGGCGTGGACGCGGCCCGCGTGCGCATCACGCCAGAACCGCTGGATGGGCGAATCGTTGTTGAGGGCGCCGGCCCCCGAGTTCTCGAAGAGCAGGTCGATGGACCGGATCGCGCGGCCCGTGGCACGGACCTGATCGCGGCGGGCCGCGGTCCGCAGCTCGATCGGCGGCTCCTCGCCGGCCAGGATCAATGTGTACTCGGCCGCGAGATTGCCCGAGAGCTGCCGCCACGCCGCGTCGATGTCACTGGCCGCCTCGGCGATCCGGACCTTCGCGAACGGATCGTCCTTGCTCTTCTCGCCCGCGTACGCCGCGCGCACGCGTTTGCCCTGATGCTCGACGTGCGCGGCGTAGGCGCCGTACGCCATCCCGACAATCGGCGCCGAAATGGTACTCGGATGTATTGTGCCCCAAGGCATCTTATAGACCGGCGCAGTGTTGGTCGCCAGCCCCGGGCTGCGGTACTCGGCCATCGTCCGCATGCTGAGCACGCGATGCCGAGGCACGAAGGCATCCTTCACCTGCAACGTGTTGGAGCCGGTACCCCTGAGCCCCACCACATTCCACACATCCTTGATCGTGTAGTCCGACCGCGGCAGCAGATAGCTCACGAAATCCACCGGCCGACCGTCCTTGATCACCGGGCCACCGACGAAGGTCCAGTCGGCGAGCTCACAACCCGACGAGAACGCCCAGTTGCCGTTGACCCGGTAGCCACCCTCGACGACCTCGCCCACACCCATCGGGGCATACGACGAGGAGATCCGCACATCGGTGTCGGCACCCCACACCTCCTCCTGCGCCCGCTGATCGAACAGCGCCAGATGCCAGTTGTGGATACCGATGATGCCGGCGACCCACCCTGTCGACCCACACGCCGTGGCCAGTCGCCGAACAGCCTCGTAAAACGTCACCGGATCCACCTGATAGCCGCCCCACTGCTCGGGCTGCAACAGGCGGAAGAACCCGGCCGCCTGCAGACTCGAGACCGTCTCCTCGGGAATCCGGCGCAAGTCCTCGGTCTGCTGCGCCCGATTCTCGATCTCGGGAAGCAGCGCACTGATCTTCTCCAGAACCTCGGCGCCGGCCTCATGCGGCCCGCTCGCTCCGCTCCCGGCGCCGGCCTCATGCGGCCCGCTCGGTTGTGCTGGCATCTCACAATCCCGTTCTTCTCGGTGCGGCCGTCCGCCCGGCCACCTCTGCTGGCGTACTCGTCCTCAGAGATTAGAACACGTTCTTATTTCTGTCGAGTACTGCGCCTTCGGCTCGATTGCCTGCCCAGATCCCCTGGTTGCGACGATCGGGGCCACAGCTTTCTGTAACGTGTTCTAGTATTGGGCCTACAGGGCAATCACCGATCAGCCAGGAGTGATCCGATGACCGCGAACCGCGCGACCGACACCGATGTCCGGGAGATCGACACCGGCACCCCGCCCACCCGCTTCGCGCGCGGCTGGCACTGCCTGGGGCTGGTCTCGGAGTTCGCCGACGGTAAACCGCACTCGGTGCAGATCTTCGGCACCAAGCTCGTGGTGTGGGCCGACACGCGTGGCGAGATCAACATCCTCGACGCCTACTGCCGGCACATGGGTGGCGACCTCTCGCAGGGGCAGATCCGCGGCGACAACGTCGCGTGCCCGTTCCACGGCTGGCTGTGGAAAGGAAACGGGCGCTGCGCGGGCGTGCCATACGCCAAGCGCAGCCCCAAGCTCGCGAAGACACGTCCGTGGTCGACGATGATCCGCAACGGCCAGGTCTTTGTCTATCACGATCCCGAGGGCAATCCGCCGCCCGAGAACTGCGTGATCCCCGAACTCGCCGAGTTCGGCGCCGACCAGTGGACCGACTGGACCTGGACACGGATGGTGATCAAAGGCTCCAACTGCCGCGAGATCATCGACAACGTCGTCGACATGGCCCACTTCTTCTACGTCCATTTCGCGCTGCCGGACTACTTCAAGAACGTCTTCGAGGGCGAGACCGCCGCCCAGTACATGACCTCGCGCGGGCGCCCCGACATCTCGCTCGGCACGGCCTACGGCGATACCCGGCTCGAGTCGATCGCGGCCTATTACGGACCGTCGTACATGCTGAACCCGATGGTGCAGTACTACGGCGGCTACGCCGTCGAGACCATCCTGACCAACTGCCATTACCCGATCGACAACAACTCCTTCGTGCTGATGTACGGCGTGATGGCGAAAATCCCCGAAGGCCTGACGCCGGAACAGGGCGCCAAGATGGCCACGAAGATCTCCGCCGGCATCGAGGTGGGGTTCCTGCAGGACGTCGAGATTTGGAAGAACAAGACCCGCATCGACAACCCGCTCCTGGTCGAGGAAGACGGCCCCGTGTATCAGCTCCGGCGCTGGTACGAGCAGTTCTACGTCGACGTCGCCGACGTCACCGACGAGATGACGCAACGCTTCGAGTACGAGATCGACACCACCCGGGCCGTCGAGAACTGGACCGTGGAGGTCGAGGAGAACATCCGGCGCAAACAGGAAGCAGAGGCGGCCGACGCCGTCACCGGTGTCTGAGATGACCGGGGCCGTCCACACATCCGGCGCTGCAGGCAGTGCGCGCGGGCTGCCGGAGATCGACGTCGACGATGATCACGGCGGTGCCGACGACCACCACGACGTCCCCGAACGCACCCCGTCGCCACCGGGTGCGGGCGGCTGGGCCAAGGCGCCGAGTTTCCGCGGCGATCCGGTGCGCGCCGAGCGGATTCACCAGGCCACCGCGCGCGACCGCGACCATTACCTGCGCGGCGGCCTGACCGAGATCGAGTGCCGCGGTTGCCATGCCTGCGTGCTGGTCAAGAAGACCAGCCCGCACCACACGAGCGTGCAGTGGACTGCGCAGGCACGGGTGCGGTGCGACGAGCTGGCGGCGGTCCGCGCCGCCGGCGGCAATCCGGCGATGATGCGCACCTGCCCACGGTTGTCGGCGAGCATCTCCCACGGTGTCGCCGAGGGGATCATCCCGTCGGGGTCGCCCGAGTCCGACCCTGACGGATACTGGTGACGCCCACGACGATCCCCACGACGGCGATCACCGCGCCGACCACGATCGTCGCGATCAGACCCCACCCTGGGTCGAGGAGGTCATCGAGAAGGCCGGCCGGCAGGTCGGGAGAGTTGACGACGTAGTCGTCGAGGAGATGGCGTGTGAGGTCGGCCCGCAGGTATCCGCCGTAGCCGGCCACCCCGATGCCGACCAGTGCCACGATGAATCCGGCGACACCGGCGACGATCGGTCGCGACCTCTGCACCCACCACCCGCAGGCCGCGAGGGCGAAGACGATCGCCCCGAGAATCACCGTGACCAGCGCGGGGCGGAGCGTATGCGGAGAGAAGATCGCCTGGGCGTCGGCAGCGGCGTCGCCCGCGCTCACGCCGCCGAGACCATCGATACCCAGTTGGATGCCCTGATCCGAGGTGCCCCAACTCGCCTGCGCGAGGCCCACGAGAACGAGACCGGCGAAGATCAAGATCGGCCACCCGAACGTCGATACCGGATTGTCGCGGGTCGTGGGGTCAGTGGTCGCCGCATCGGTCACCGCCCCAGGGTGCCATGCGAAGCGGTTCGTGCGGCAAATCGTGTCGCCGTCGCGGCGGGGTACCGCGCCAGATTGGTGAGCGACGACGTGAGCCCCTCCGCACGCGCGATCGCGTCGATCCCCACCGGCATGTCGCGCACAGAGAACGTGACCAGCCCGGTGCCCGCCGGGTCCGAGCAGCCACTGCTCGGACAGCAATAGATCGAAGAACTCACGAGTGGAACGCCCGTTCCCCTCCCGAAACGGGTGAGCGAAGTTGACATAGTCGTAGAGGTATGCGATCTCACGTGGCAAATCAGGTGCGCGTCAGTGCTCCGCGAGCCTTCGAGTTCGGAGCTGCTACGAATCCTCCGGACAGGACGAACACGTCATCGCGCCTTCTGCAACTCGCTCATCTTCCGGTCGTCCTCGGCCCATCACGGGGTGCGACAACGCGCATGGCCCGGCCTATAGGGCGCCTCTCCGTTCGTAATGTGCAGGCCGGTGCCGGTAGCCGATCACAACGGACAGGCCCTCGGAGTGTTCACACCGCGCACAACGGATCGAACAGGAAATCGATACTGGGGTTGCAAAGATCACCGCCAACATGTAGAATCGAATGTATAAGCGACGTACATCGGCACTCAACGTCGCGAGGGGGATTCACATGTCGATTGATACGACACCATTGGACGGGTCGGTTGCGATGCTGCCGGGACTTGTCGCCGAACTGCATGATGTGCTGGATCGGATGACCGCCGCCATCGGCGACGGCGACCTGTGTCGGAACTCCGACACCGAGGTCATTGCTCTGACCCAGTCCATCGAGCGGGCGAATCGTCGGGTGGAAGCCGTTGCGACGCAACCCATCGTCGAAGTATCGGATCGAGAACTGTTCCGCAAGGCCGGGTACCGGTCATTGCACTGGTTCCTGGTGAAGCATCTGCGGGTTACCGATCCCAAGTTGCGGCAACGCCGGATCGCCGCGTTGGGGGAGTTCACCTCGATGACCGGGGAACGCAAAGAACCCGACTGCCCCACCCTCGCGGCCGCAGCGCTGCGGGGTGATGTGGGTCCGCGGCATGTCGATACCGTGTTGGAGGCGTTGCGCCGGATACCCGGCGCCGTCGAGCATGACAAGAAGGTCGCGGCCGAAC
>JASGFO010000133.1:0-11079 GCA_047605505.1 Gordonia sp. (in: high G+C Gram-positive bacteria)
ACCTGGCTCTTGATGTCGTCGCCGACGATCGGGACACCGGCGTCGGTGAACTTCTTGGCCCATTCCGGGTCCGAGGCGATGAACACCGGCAGGGCGTTGACGAAGGCGACACCCGCGTCGATCGCGCACTGCGCGTAGAACTTGTCGGCCTGCTCCGACCCGACCGGGAGGTAGCTCACCAGGACGTCGACCTCGGCGTCTTTGAGCGCTTGCACCACGTCGGTGCCGTCGCCGTCGGCCTCGGTGATGGTCTGCCGGTAGTACTTGCCCAGGCCGTCGAGGGTGTGGCCGCGCTGGACGGTCACCCCGGTCGGCGGGACGTCGGCGATCTTGATGGTGTTGTTCTCGCTGGCGAAGATCGCGTCGGAGAGGTCGAAGCCGACCTTCTTGGCGTCGACGTCGAAGGCGGCGACGAACTCGACATCACGCACATGGTAGGGGCCGAACGTGACGTGCATCAGACCGGGGACGGTCTGGGTCTCGTCGGCGTCCTTGTAGTACTGCACGCCCTGGACCAGGGATGAAGCGCAGTTTCCCACGCCAACAATGGCCACGCGCACCTTTTGAGGCTCACCCATGGTCGGGTACTCCTTTTTCTTCTTGTGATGTCGCAGCGGGCTGCGACACCGGGGTTCGGCCGAGCGCAGTGTCCGGCTCGGCTTCTGATGGTCCCTCGACACCGCTCGACGGCGATGCGGTGGCGGGGAGATCTGTGGCGGGCTCGTCGGGCTGTTCGCCCGAGGCCTCGGCGGCGATGAGCTCGTTGAGCCAGCGGACCTCGCGTTCGCTGGACTCCAGGCTCAGTTGATGCAACTGCCGGGTGTAGCGGTCGCTGCTGCGGCTGGCGCGACCGACGAGTTCGCGCAGTCCCTCGCGGCGTTCCTCGACCTGCCGGCGGCGGCCTTCGAGGATGCGCATCCGCGCGACCGCCGGGGTGCGCGAGAAGAAGGCGAGATGCACGCCGAATCCGTCGTCGGTGTAGTTCTGCGGTCCGGTGTCGGCAACGAGTTCGGCGAAGCGGGCCCGGCCGGCGTCGGTGAGCTGATAGACGCGGCGGGCGCGGCGGACCTTCGCCCCCGACGGGGCGCTGGTCTCGCCGATGAGCCCGTCGGCCTGCATGCGCCGCAAGGTCGGATAGAGCGACCCGTAGGAGAACGCGCGAAAGGCGCCCAGCAGGCCGGTCAGCCGTTTGCGGAGTTCGTAACCGTGCATGGGTGCCTCGAGGAGCAGTCCGAGGATCGCCATCTCGAGCACGGCGCCCCCCTTCCGCTGACCTGATTGCCGACACTGTTGCGCCGACAGTTCGTACCGATGCATTTCCCAATGTATCGCACCGATATAAATAATGTCGATGTGGGGTGCCTCGATCGTGGTCGCCACCGGACGTCGGTGGCGTGGGATTCCTCCGATCGGGGGCTTCTTCGTTGCCGTACGCGGGCGATAGCATGGTTGATGACGACGCACCAGCGGAGGTGACCATGACCGTGCCCGATCTGAAGTCCCGGAACGTCGTGTCGCTGGCCGCGAATCTGCTGCACCTGTATCCGCACCTGCACGAGACGCTCGCGCTCTCGGCCTACGCGCACGACGGCCAGGAACGCAAAGAGGTCCGGGCCGGCGTCGCCTACCGCGACCCGTACGTCATCCACCCGATCCGGTGCGCCCTGCGCCTGCACCGGTGGACCGAAGGGCTCGTCGACCTGCCGACGCGTACGCGCATCGTCGCCGCGGCCCTCCTGCACGACGTGATCGAGGACGTTCCCGCTCGCGCGGTGGAGTTCGCCGGTCTTCCGCCCGGATACACGGCCGACGAGGCGATTGCGGTGGTCGCGTCGCCGACGATCGCGGGACTCGTGCGCGGGCTCACCTTTCCCTCGCTCGGCGACCACACCGACCGCGACGCCGCCTACGCCCGACGACTCCGCGAGACCATCGCGCGCGTCGGGCGGCCGTTCGATGATGACGCCTTTGTGCTCTGCCTGGTGAAGTCGAGCGACCTGGTCGACAACGCGGGCTCCCTCAAATGGATGCCCGATGAGCACCGGCAGCGCCGACTCGCGCGCAAGTACCGGGTGCCGGTCGGCACTCTGATCGAGGCGCTGACCGAGCGTCGTCCCGCGGAGGAGTTGGGCCTCGCCGAAGCCCGCGCCGCCAATCGCGCGGCCGGCCGTCTGGCCCGCGTGGCCGACGACCTCGCCGAAATCCTCGACGCACGTGCCGCGGAGTCGACGGCATAGGCGGCTCTGACCAGCTCGGTGGGCGGTAGCCGATATATCGCATCGATATCACGATTGTCGATGTGGGAGGGATCCTGCCGCGATCGTGGTCGTCCCCGCCGGGCGACCACGTACCCTGGTGGACGTGCAACGCCAGATAGTCGACTACGCCCTGCAGCGGCGGTCACGGCTGTCCGAGGTCCACTCGGGACGGACCGCGGTGGCCGACGTATGCGATGCGAGTCCGTACCTGTTGCGAGCGGCGAAGTTCCATGGCAAGCCCAGCGCCATCCGGTGTCCGATCTGCCGGAAGGAGCAGGTGACGTTGGTCTCCTGGGTCTTCGGGGAGCGGCTCGGCCAGGTGTCGGGTTCGGCCCGGACCGCCGACGAGATCACCCGGTTGGACGCGACCGCGGAGGAGTTCTCGGTCCACGTCGTCGAGGTGTGCCGAACCTGCAGCTGGAACCATCTTGTGCAGTCCTACGTCGCGGGTCTGCCACCGCGGTCGCAGCGCCGACGCCGGGTGGCCAAATAGGTCGGCCCCGTCGGCCGGGCGGGTCGTCGGGGACGTTACGGTGCGGAACCGGGGAGCCGACCGGAACCGGGCAGGCTCTTTGCCACGGCCGGTTCACTACGCCATTGTGTTTCAGAGAAGAGAACGTACCGTCGTTGCTGGCCGACGACGGACACGACGCGGGCCGGGCCTGCGTCGCCGGCAGAGTGAGGACAAGTAGAGCCGATGAGCGAGGAGACTTCGACGTCGTCGAGCCGTTCGGGGACCGCGGACACGAGGCACATCCTGCACCGCCGCGTGGCCCGGCTGTTCGGGGTCGCGGGTCTGCTCATCCCCACCCTGGTGATCATCGGGGTGATCGCCTTTGTCGTGTCCTACGCACTGGTGTCGGTGCCCGGGCCCGGTGACATCAAGCAGAACCAGGTGGCCACGATCGTCGACTCCCGCGGGGGCGAGATCGCCAAGATCATCCCGCCCGAGGGCAACCGCACCGACGTGCGGATCGAGGACGTTCCGATGTCGCTGCAGAACGCGGTGATCGCTGCGGAGGACCGCGAGTTCCGTACCAACGACGGCTTCTCGTTCACCGGCTACGGGCGTGCCGCCATCGGTCGCCTGACCGGCAACTATGACGCGGGCGGCGGATCGACGATCACCCAGCAGTACGTCAAGAACGCCCTGGTCGGCAACGAGGCCACCGGCTTCTCGGGCTACGCGCGTAAGCTCCGGGAGCTCCTGATCGCCGCGAAGATGTCGCAGCAGTGGTCCAAGGACGAGATCATGGCCGCCTACCTCAACACCATCTACTACGGTCGCGGTGCGTATGGTGTGGCCGCCGCGGCCCGGTCCTACTTCCACAAGGACGTCAAGAACCTGACGGTCGCCCAGTCGGCGGTGCTGGCCGCGGTGATCCGTTCGCCGTCGTACTATGACCCGGCGATCAACGAGGAAGCGGCGGTCGCGCGGTGGAACTACGTGCTCGACGGCATGGTGCAGATCAAGGCGATCACCGCCGCCGACCGGGCCGCGCTGACCTTTCCGCGGGTCTCGGATCCGCCCGAGGCGACCGGTGAGACCGTCGGCCCGGCCGGCCTGATCAAACGTCAGGTGCTTGCCGAGCTGGAGTCGCTCAACATCTCCGAGCAGCAGGTACGCACCGACGGCCTGCGCATCACCACCACGATCACCCCGCGCGTGCAGAACGCCGTCGTCCAGGCCGGGTGCCGGCAGAACCGCATCTACCGCTGCCCCAACGGCATCCTCAACGGTGAACCTCGGCAGTTGCGGACCGCGGTGGTGTCGATCAACCCCAAGACCGGCGGTGTCGAGGGCTACTACGGCGGCGACGACGCGCAGGGCTGGGACTATGCACAGGCCGGGTTGCAGACCGGCTCGTCGTTCAAGGTGTTTGCGCTGGTGGCGGCCCTCGAACAGGGGATCCCGCTGTCCAAGGTGTACTCCTCGGCGCCGTACAACGCCACGGGTGGGCTGGTCGTGGAGAACTCCGACGGCGAGACCTGCGGCTCGTGCAACCTGGCGACGGCGATGAAGATGTCGCTGAACACCGTCTACTACCGCCTGATGCAGGATCTGCGCGGAAAGGCCCAGGCCGTCGCCGACGCCGCCCACGCGGCCGGGGTGGCCGAATCCTTCGGCTCCATCCAGCACACCCTGCAGGAGGACAACGGTGGCGTCGAGGGCGGTGTGGTGCTCGGGCAGTATCCCTCCCGGGTGATCGACATGGCCTCGGCGTATGCCACGCTGGCCGCGTCCGGCATCTACCGGATTCCCCACTTCGTGCAGAAGGTGGAGACCGCGACCGGTGAGGTCATCTACAACCGGCAGCCCGATCCCGGTCGGCGGGTCTTCCCGGCCAAGGTGGCCGACAACGTGACCGCCGCGCTTGAGCCGATCGCGGCGTACTCCAACGGCAACTCGCTCTACGACGATTCGCTGGGTGCGCGTCCGTCGGCGGCCAAGACCGGCACCGCCCAGCTCGGCGACACCGGCCAGAACAAGGACGCCTGGATGGTGGGGTACACCCCGCAGCTGTCGACGGCCGTGTGGCTGGGCACTGATCGGGGCACGGCACTCACCAACTACGGCGGCGCGTCGGTCTACGGCAGCGGTCTGCCCGCCCAGATCTGGAAACGGGCGATGGACAATGCCCTCAAGGGCCAGCCGATCCTGGACTTCCCGGAACCGGCGGCGGTCGGCGGGCAGGCGGGTGTTCCCTATGAACCGCCGCCGACGACCTATGAGGCGCCGCTCCAGACCCAGACACGTCAGCCCACCTATGAGAACGACACGCCCAGCTTTGGCGGTGGCACCATCACCATCGCCCCTGGCTTCGAGCTGCCGATGCCCGGTTCCTCGGGCGACGGGGACAGCAGCGGTGGCGACAACTCCGGCGGGGGCCAGGACGACTCCGGTGACAGCGGTGGTGACTCCGGCGGCGCGGGGACCGGCGACGGTGACGGCTGAGCCGCCGGGCCGGTGAGCACCGCAGCCGACGAGGAGACACCGGCCGACGAACCGCGGCCGGAGAGTCCCGCACCCCTCGCCCCGGACACCCGCGTCGACCGCCGACGCGTGATCCCCAGTCATACCGATGTGCCGGTGGCCGAGGCGGCCACCGTGATCGGTGGTGGTCTGGGCGCGCATGCGGTGGTCGGCCGCAGCGCCACATGGACACCGCTTCGGGTGCTGTTCGCACTCGCCTTGATCACGCTGGCACTCGGCTGGTTCGGGAAGGCGGGCTGCCTACAGCAGGAGCCGGCGCCGTCGACCGTCGGCGGGATGCAACTCGACCGTTCCGACCAGCGCCAGTTCACCGATCTCTGCTACTCGGATGTGGTCGCGCTCTTCGGCGCCGAACGTCTCGACCAGGGACACTTCCCGTACCGGACCTACTGGTTCGAGGACCACGACGGCGAGACCATCAGGCGCTACATGGAATACCCGGTGGTCACCGGTCTGTACATGTATGTCCTCGCCCAGGCGGCGCGGGCGTGGGATGCCATCCCGCATGATCTGCCGGTGCCGCGGGCGCTGGCCCCGGTCCTGTTCTTCGACCTCGCCGCACTCGGTCTCGCGCTGTTCTGGTTGGTCACCATCTGGGCGACCGCACTGACCGCCCGCACCCGGATCTGGGCCGCCTGGGTGGCGGCGGTGTCACCGCTGGTCGTGGTGCACGCCTTCACCAACTTCGATGCCATCGCCACGGCGTTGCTGGCGCTGGCGATCCTGAGCTGGGCGCGGCGCCGACCGTGGCTGGCCGGGGCATTCATCGGGGTGGGTACGGCGGCGAAGCTCTATCCGGCGCTGCTCCTTCTCGCGCTGCTGTTCCTGTGCCTACGGAGCGGCCGGATGCGGGCCTTCGGCGGCACGGCGCTGGCCGCGCTCGCGTCGTGGCTGGCGGTGAATCTGCCGATCCTGCTGCTCTACCCGCGGGGCTGGTATGAGTTCTTCCGGCTGAACTCGCACCGTGGCGCCGACTCGGACACCCTGATCCGGCTCGCCGCCAAGGCGGTCGGCGCCACCTGGGATGTCGGCGTTCTCAACATGGTGTCCGGGGCCCTGCTCATCCTGGTGATCATCGGTATCGCCCTGCTCACGCTGCTGGCGCCGACGCGCCCGCGGGTGGCCCAGGTGATGTTCCTGCTCGTCGCGGGGTTCCTGCTCGTGAACAAGGTGTGGAGTCCGCAGTACTCGTTGTGGCTGGTTCCCCTCGCGGTTCTCGCCATCCCGCACACCCGGCTGTTGCTGGCGTGGATGACCGTCGACGCGCTGGTCTGGATTCCGCGGATGACGCTGTTCCTCGATCCGGACCGCAAATGGCTGCCGGTGGAGTGGTTCACCGTGATCGTGGTGGTTCGGGCGATGTTCGTGCTCGGCCTGTGCTTTGTGGTGATCTGGCAGATCCTGCAGCCCGAGGACGATCTCGTGCGGCGCGATCGCCTCGACGAGGGGCTCGGCGATCCGGCCGCGGGTGTGCTCGACGACGACGCGGCCGATGCCCCGGTGCGTCCGGCGGAGCGGGTGTCACTCGGCACCTAGGGCGAGCCGATCACCGGAACTGCGAAAGTCTTTCCAGCAGGGCGGTTCTCGCGGTCGGCCAATCGTCGTCGATCATGGCGTACTGGGCGGTGGTGCGCCAGCCGTCGCCGAAGGGTCGGTGTTTGCGCAGCAATCCCTCGAAGGTGGCGCCGAGTTTGGTGACGGCGGCCCGCGAGCGTGCGTTGTTCTCGTGGGTGTGCCACACCACCCGGACGGCGCCGCAGTGCTCGAAGGCGTGGTGCAGCAGAAGGTATTTCGCGGTCGGGTTGACGGCGCTGCCCTGCGCCGACTCGGTGTAGAAGGTGTAGCCGATCGCCACCGACCGATGGGCCCGGTCGATCTCGTAGAAGCTGGTGGAGCCGACGAGGCGGTGCGTGACGTTGTCGACGACGGCGTAGGCGAGGCGACGTTCGGGATCGGCCAGTGCGGCGCGGAGGTACTGCCGGGCCGAGTCGGTGTCCGTCGGCACCCCCGGCGACCACCGGAAGACGGCCGGATCGCCGACGAGTCCGCCCAGCTCGTCGGCGTCGTCGATCATCAACGGCCGCAACGTGACCCGATCGGCCACCAGGGGGCCCATCCCCAACCAGGAGCTCATCGGCCGGCAACCGTCGCGGCCTCGTCGTCGACGGCGCCGTCGTGCCGGTCGGCGGTCGGCGGCGGTGCCAGGATCGAGGCCAGGGGCTCACGGAGCCCGGCGCGCACGAAGCCGACGAGCAGATACGCGAGGGTCACCGCATGGACCCAGACGCCGAGGTTGACCCCACCCATCACCCACCATTTCATCGGGGCGCCGGAGGTGATGATCCCGAAGAGCCGGAAGATGGTGAGATCCAGGGAGAGGTCGGCGATCAGGTAGGCGACGATCACCGGCCAGGGAATCCGCAGGAGCACGAAGAAGGGCAGAATCCAGAGCGTGTACTGCGGCGAGTGCACCTTGTGGAACAGCATGAACCCGGCGAGCATGGCCGCGCAGACCCCGATCCACGGATAGGAGCCGAGGCGCTGATACTCCAGCCAGCCGAAGGTCACGACCGCGGCGAAGGCGATCAGGATCAGTCCGGGGGACAGGACGCCGACGAGGGTGTTGTAGGTGTCGGTCTGACCGCCGGTCAGATGCCGCAGACCCCAATACCAGATCGAATTGGTGTCGACGTCGGCCCGGCGTTTGCCCTGGAAGGTCAGTGCTGCCTGCCAGCCCTCGAACCCGAGGACGGCAAAGGGCAGCTGCACGACGACCACGGTCACCACCGCCGCGGCAGCCACCCGCACGGCGCCGGCCCAGTCCAGGGCGCGCCGGGCGGCGTCGGTCGGCGTGGTGGCGGTGAGGACGTAGAGCGCCAACGGCAGCACGAAGAAGCCCGGATAGAGCTTGAGGCAGAAACCGATGGCGAGCAGCACCGACGCGCCGACCGCGCTGGTGCGCACACTCCATCGGCGCTCGCCGGTGACCGCATCGGGCCGGGCGCCGTAGGCCATGACGGCGACGGCGCCGACCGTCGTGGCGACGACGGGCAGTTCCCAGTTGTGGAAGGAATACAGCACCAGCGGCGGGGTGAGGGCCCACCACAGCACATTCCAGCGGGTCAGCATCGCCAGCATGAGCGTGATCGCGATCCCGAACGGCGCGAGCAGCAGCGCCGAATGCCGGAAGAACTCGGTGTCGGTGTGCGCGCCGATGGCCCCCAGATACATCAGCATGCCCGAGAGCACCGGGTATTCGACGACGCCGCCGAACAGGTGACCGTCGGCGTTGATGCCGCCGTGGATGTAGGGGAACACGTGGTTGTTGATGTCGCGCCCGACCCACAGGAACATCAGGTCCGAGTAGCAGGGGATCGCCTTGTCCGGATCGCCGATGGGCCAGTGTCTGCTGCGGCCGTCGGGAAAGAACGGCGGCCCGCCGCACAGGATCTTGGCCTGATAGCACCACCACATCAAACCGACGGTGGTCAGGGTCGAGACGACGACGATCAGCGCGAGGTCCCCGCGGCGGGACACCGCGATTGTCCCGATCCGGGAGAGGGCTTCTCGGCGCTCTGACATGGCTTACAGGGTATGGGTCCCCCGCCGGGCCGGGGTGATCCCCCACCGGTTGGCCGCGATTTCGCTGGTCAGGGCGGCGTCGTGTACCTTGGAACGGTTGCCGACGCAGGTAACCCTCCTGCCGCGGACAGTCTGCGGCCGATGAGCCCATAGGAGGTGATGTGGTCACATGCGTCATTACGAATTGATGGTCATCCTCGACCCGAGTCTCGACGAGCGTACTGTTGCCCCGTCGCTGGACACGTTTCTCAACGTCGTCCGCAAAGACGGTGGCAAGATCGACAAGGTCGACATCTGGGGCAAGCGCCGGCTGGCGTTCGAGATCGCCAAGCACAGCGAGGGCATCTACGCCGTCATCGACATCAATGCCGAGCCGCAGACCGTGAGCGAGCTGGATCGTCAGCTCAAGCTCAACGAGTCGGTTCTGCGCACCAAGGTTCTGCGGAAGTAGTTTCCGTGCCGGGCCGGCGCACGTCGAGCCGCATTGTCGGTACCGACGCCTAGGGTGAGCCCAAGGCATCGGTACCTGCCGATCGGCGGGCGCCCAACCACGACCAAGGGGAGTAATCATGGCAGGCGACACGGTCATCACCGTCATCGGCAATCTCGTGGCAGATCCGGAGCTCCGGTTCACGCCGTCGGGGGCCGCGGTGGCCAACATCCGCATCGCGTCGACGCCGCGCACCTTCGACCGCCAGACCAACGAATGGAAAGACGGCGAAGCGCTGTTTCTGACCTGCAACATCTGGCGTGAGGCCGCGGAGAATGTCACCGAGAGCCTGACCAAGGGAACCCGGGTCATCGTGCAGGGCCGCCTCAAGCAGCGTTCCTATGAAACCCGCGAGGGCGAGCGGCGCACGGTGGTGGAGCTCGAGGTCGACGAGATCGGCCCCTCGCTGCGCTATGCGACCGCCCGGGTCAACCGCGCCTCGCGCGGTGGCGGTGGCGGTGGCAACTTCGGGTCGTCCCCGTCCTCGTCGGGTGGCTACGGATCGTCCGGCGGCGGCGCGGGCCGCGGCGGATCGGCCGCGGCCGCCGATGATCCCTGGGGCAGTGCACCTGCCAGCAGCGGAACCTCGTTCGGCGGCGACGAAGAGCCGCCTTTCTGACACACATTTTTTTGTCTGGCCCGCGCCACGGGTCCGGCAAGCACTGACTGGAGCACCATATGGCAAAGCAAAAGGGCCGGAAGGTCCGCGTCGAGAAGGTCACCAAGACCAAGGCGTGCGCCTTCTGCAAGGACAAGAACACCACCATCGACTACAAGGACACCGCGCTGCTGCGTCGTTTCCTCTCCGACCGCGGCAAGATCCGGTCGCGCCGCGTCACCGGCAACTGCGTTCAGCACCAGCGCGACGTCGCGGTGGCCGTCAAGAACTCGCGTGAGGTGGCGTTGCTGCCCTTCACCTCGACCAGCCGATAAGCGGAAAGGAAGAGACCACCATGAAGCTCATCCTGACTGCTGCCGTGGAGAACCTCGGGCAGGCCGGTGATTCGGTCGAGGTCAAGGACGGCTACGGCCGCAACTACCTGCTCCCCCGCGGGCTGGCCATCAAGGCCACCCGCGGTGCCGAGAAGCAGGTCGAGACCATCCGTCGTACCCAGGCCGCGCGCGAGGTGCGCGGTGTGGAGCACGCCACCGAGCTGAAGCAGGCCATCGAGGCGCTGACCGACGTCTCGTTGTCGGTCAAGACGCACGATTCGGGCAAGCTGTTCGGCTCGGTCACCGCCGCCGACGTCGCCGGCGCCATCCGTACCGCGGGCGGCCCCACCGTCGACAAGCGCACCGTCGAACTGCCGAAGGGCCACATCAAGTCCACCGGCACCTACCCGATCGTGGTGAACCTGCACACCGGTGTCGCGGCCAAGGTGAACCTGGCCGTCGTCGCCGGCTGACAGCGCGCCGCGCGGAAACCGAATCCGGTTCGTGGGACACCGACGAGTGGCCCACGGACCGGATTTTTTTGTGACCGGATGCCGGGTCAGGGTGATGACCCGATCGGCGCGGCGGTCCCGGTGGGCGTATCACCACGCCGGCAGTTGGTTCGACCCGCGCAGCCGGCCGGGAAGAGATCGCGGATCCGGATTCGCGTGATGCGCCCGATCCCACGCGGGATAGAAGAACTTGTGCCAGCCGGGGGTGAGGATCAGCCCGCGATTGGCCGTGCGGCACGCCACGGCGCCGGCCCGGGGCACCGTGCACCGGACGTCGGCGACGGCGTGGCTCTGCCCGGTCCGCAGCAG
>JASGFO010000134.1:0-11061 GCA_047605505.1 Gordonia sp. (in: high G+C Gram-positive bacteria)
CCACACCGACGGCACCATGTAGCCCGGCAGCACCCCCGCCACCGCCGAGCGCACCGCCGACACGTCGACACCCTCACCGGCCACATACCCCACCAGCTGCTGGCCACCCGCGCCGTCGATGACCACGGCCGCCGCGTGGACCACCCCGGGCACCGCCGACATCGCCGACTCGATCTCCCCCAGCTCGATCCGCTGCCCCCGCAGCTTCACCTGGAAATCGGTGCGCCCCAGATATTCCAGCGTTCCGTCGGCATTCCAGCGCACCAGATCACCCGTCCGGTACAGCCGGGCACCGGGGCCGCCGAAGGGATCGGCGACAAAACGTTCCGCCGTCAGATCCGGGCGCGCCGCATATCCGCGCGCCAATTGCACACCGCCCACGTAGAGCTCGCCCGCAACACCCACCGGCACCGGATGCAACCGGCCATCCAGGACGTACGCCGTCGAATTCCACACCGGCACCCCGATCGGCACCGACATATCCGCGGCATTCACCGCGTCAACACGCTGCGCGGTGATCTCGACGGCCGCCTCGGTCGGGCCGTACAGGTTGAACAACGCCACGTCGGGCAGGAGTTCGCGGACCTCACCGGCGACCGCGGGCGGCAAGGCCTCGCCCGTCGTCGACACCACCCGCACCGACTCCGCCAGCGCCCGCACCGCGTCGGGACCGACGACCTCCACGAACACCGACAGCATCGACGGCACGAAATGCACCATCGACACCTGATGCTCGGTGATCGCCGCCGCCACGACGGCCGGCTCCAGGTGGCCGCCGTCGGCCAACACCACCAGCCGGGCACCGGTCATCAACGGCGCAAAGAGCTCCGCGACCGAGCAGTCGAAGGTGACCGGCGTCTTCCACAACACCGCGTCCTGCGGGCCGACACCCAGGGCATCCAACCCCCACCACAACCGGTTCACGACCGCCGCATGCGACAGGGTCACCCCCTTGGGCCGACCCGTCGACCCGGAGGTGAAGATCGTGTACACCGCGTGCCCCGGCAACACCGCAGCCACCCGATCCGCATCCGAGAGTGGCTGCGCGGCAGCAGAATCCACATCGATCCCAGCCTGTGAATCCACCACCACGGTGTCCACCCCGGCAGCCGCGACCGCCGCGGGCACCCCGGCGGGCGACACCAACACCACCGACACACCCGCGGTGTCGACCATGGACCGCACCCGGTCCGCCGGCGCCGCCGGATCGATCGGCACGTACTGCCCGCCCGCGGCCACCACCGCATGAATCCCCAGCACCAACTCCACCGAACGCGGCAGACACACGCCCACCGCCACATCCGGGCCCACACCCAACGCCACCAACCGCCGCGCCAGCACACTCACCCGGGCACCGAACTCGGCGTACGACACCTGCCGCTCCCCCGACACCAACGCCACCCGGCCCGGGGTCCGCGCCACCTGACGCGCCACCGCGTCGGCCACCGTCCCCGCCGGCACCACCACATCCGCGCCGGTCCCGGCGTCGCGGAGGTGGGCGCTCTCGGCGGCGTCGAGGACGGCGAGGTCACCGACCGGGCGTTCGGGATCGGTGAGGACACGCTCGAGCACGCGGCAGAACATGTCCCAGAATCGGGTGATCGTGGGTTCGTCGAAGAGGTCGGTGGCGTATTCGATGACGCCGGTCAGCGGTGCGTCGGCGGATCCGGCATCCCCGGCTGCGGCCTCCGAGGACCCGGCGGCATCGTCGATGACGGTGATCGCGAGGTCGAAGTCGGTGAGATCCCGGTACTGTTCGAGCAGTTCGGCGCTCACGCCGTCGAGATCGAAGCGCGCGTCCTGTGCGTTCTGCAGCAGCAACAGCACCTGGATGATGGGCGCGTAGGCGGTGCTGCGTTCGGGCGCCAGGTCATCGACGAGCAGGTCGAAGGGCACCTCGGCGTTGCCGAGTGCGGACAGATCGCGGTCGCGGACGTCGGCGACGAGGTCGGCGAAACCGCGGTCCGGGTCGACGTCGGCGCGCAGCACGACCGTGTTCATGAACATGCCGACCAGGTCGTCGAGGGCGCGTTCCCCGCGGCCCGCGTAGGGCGTACCCAGCACGACGTCGGGGTTGCCGGTGAGCCGGGACAGCACCAGGGCCCACGCGGCGTGCAGCACCATGAACAGCGAGACATTGTGCGCGTGGGCGAATCGCGTGATCGCGCCGACGAGATCCGCGGGAATCTCGGACCGGACGGCGGCCGCGCGAGCACTCTGCACCGGTGGGCGCGGGTGATCGGTCGGCAGCGCCAGGTACTCCGGCGCCCCGGCCAGGGTCTCGCGCCAGAAACTGAGTTGTCCGGCGGCCAGCGAATCCGGATCGTCGGGGTCGCCGAGCAGTTCGCGCTGCCACAGGGTGTAGTCGGCGTACTGGACGGCGAGATCCCGCCAGCCGGGCGCGTCACCGCGCCGGCGGGCGGCATACGCCGTCATCAGGTCGCGGGCCAGCGGGGTGAGGGAGCCGCCGTCGCTGATCACGTGGTGCGCGACCAGAACGAAGACGTAGTCGTGGTCACCGGTCTGATACAGCCGGGCACGCAGTGGTGGCGCGGCCTGCAGGTCGAAGCCGACCCCGATGGTCGCGGCGAGGGCCGCGTCGATCGCCGCGTCGTCGGCCACGGCGAGCCGGGGCGCCGGCTGGATCTGCAGATCCGGGCGGTAGCTGCCCGGCGTCAGGATGACCTGTTCGGGGACGCCGTCGGTGGCCGGGAACCGCGTGCGCAGAATCTCGTGGCGGCCGATGACGTCACGCAGCGCGGCGTCCAGGGCGCCGGTGTCGAGGTCCCCGCGGAAGCGCAGCACCAGCGGGATGTTGTAGACGTGACTGCCCGGATCGAGTTCGGCGAGGAACCAGATCCGGCGCTGGGTATGCGACAGCGGGATCTGTGCGGGGCGCTCGGCGGGGCGCAGCTCACTACGGTGGACCTGCGCGCGGCCGGCGATCCGGGCCGCCAGATCTCGGACGGTCGGCGCCTCGAAGAGGTCCCGGACACTGACGTCGAGGTCCAGCTCTTCCGCGCAGCGCGCCGACAGCTGTGCTGCCAGCAGGGAATTGCCCCCCATGGTGAACAACGATTCGACGACGCTGACGCGGTCGAGATCCAACACCGCGGCAAACAACGCGGCCAGGCGGCGTTCGGTCGCATCCGCCGGCGGGACATGGTCGGCGACGATCGCCGGGCGCGGCGTCGGCAGGGCCGCCCGGTCGAGTTTCCCGTTGACGTTCAGCGGCAACTGATCGAGCGGCAGGATGACATCAGGGACCATGTAGTCGGGGACCCGGGCGGCGACCGCGGACCGCACCGCCGACATGTCGAGGCCGGCCCCGACAACGTAGCCGACGAGTTGTTCGGGTTGGCGCTCGCGCCGCTTGACCGCGGCCGCGGCCGCGTCGACGCCGGCGGCCGCCAACAACGCCGCCTCGACCTCACCGAGTTCGATCCGGAACCCGCGCAGTTTGATCTGGCCGTCGCTGCGGCCGAGGTATTCGATGCTCCCGGCCCGCGCGATCACGACGTCACCGGTGGCGTACATCCGTCCGCCCGCCGTGTCGAAGGGGTCGGCGACAAACCGGGTGGCGTTGAGGCCGAACCGGCCGAGATAGCCGCGGGCGACCTGATCGCCGGCGATGTACAGCTCGCCCGGGACACCGTCGGGCACCGGTGCGAGCCGCCGGTCGAGGATATAGGTCCGGGTACCCGGGATCGCGCTGCCGATGTCGGATGCCTGGGTCGCGGCAACGAAATCCGGGGTCAGCTCGCGCCGGGTCATGTAGACGGTGGCCTCGGTCGGCCCGTACATGTTGTTCAGCTGCGGGCCGTGGTCGCCGTCGAGCGCCCACCGGTCGGCGTGCCAGCGCCGGACCTGCGCGAAGTCCAGGGCCTCACCGACGAAGATCATGTACCGGATCGACGCCGACAGCCGTCCCGGTGCGGGCGGGCGCACCGCCGCGGCGAGCTGATAGAACGCCGACGGCGTCAGGTTGACGACGGTGACCTGCTCACGCTCAAGGACCGCGGCGAAGTCGCGCGGCGAGCGGGTGGTGAGGTAGTCGAGCACCACCAGCCGGCCACCGAAGATCAGCGCCACCCAGATCTCGCCCACCGAGACGTCGAAGGCGTAGGACTGGAACATCGTCCACACGTCGTCTTCGGAGAAGTCGTACATCCGGCCCATCGCCGCGAGCAGGGCCACCACATCGCGGTGGGTGACCGCCACGCCCTTGGGCCGCCCGGTGGATCCCGACGTGTACATGACGTAGGCGGGATGCTGGTCGTTCACCCGTCGCGCCGGGAGGGTGGCGGCCGCGACGCCCGCCACGGCGGCGAGCGTCGAACACGGGGCACCGATCGCCGACCAGGCCGCCGCCGTGTCCTCGTCGGTGAGGATGCCGACCGGCTCGGCGTCGGCGACGATCCGCTGGAGGCGCTCGAGCGGATGCGAGCGATCCAGCGGCAGATACGCGGCGCCGGTCTTGATCACGCCCACGAGCGCGACGATCAGATCGGCATCCCGGGCCAGGGCGACACCGACCAGCCGTTCGGGTCCGGCGCCCGCGGCGATCAGGCCGGCCGCCACGCGATCGGAGCGCTCGTCGAGCTCGCGATAGGTCAGGGTGGTGCCCGCGGTGTCGGTGACGGCCACCCGATCGGCGAACCGGTGGACGGCAGACCGGAAAAGCCCGGGCAGCGAGGCCGCGTCGGCGGTGCCGCTGAGCTCGGCGACGTCGGCGCGCAGCGCGTCGAGCGCCGCCCGCATGCCGGCCGCGATCTGCGCAGGCGTCCGACCATCCTTCGGCAGCAGACCGGTCACGATGGCACCGACCGCGGCGTCGGTGTCGAGTCCCTGCGCGGCGAGCACGCCGGCGGTCGCCGACACCTGGGAGTGCAGTTGCCCGTAGGTCAGCGGCCGCGTGGTCGGCAACGGCAGCGGCCGATCGGGGGCCAGGGCCGCGCCGGCCGCGATGACGTCGAGCGTGGTCGTCCGGGCACCCCACGCACGCCACAGCCCCGTGGCCGTCGAATCGATCGCGGTCACCGGCGAGTGCTGCCTTCCGAGAGACCCAATCCCACACCTGCGTCGAGGACGCGCACCGCATTCGCCCGGAGTTGCCCGAGAGCATCGTCGAGGGCATCGGGGCCGGCCGCGACCAGCCCGGGAACCCCGGTCATCAACGCCATGGTCAACGCGGTGTCCGCATCCGCATCGGGCAGCACCGCCAGCATCGTGGTGGCCAGATCCTGGATCTGCGCGAAGCTCGTGGACACCCCGTCACAGCGCAGTGCCTCGGCATCGGCCGCCAGCTCGGCGGCCCGCGCGACCAACGACGGCAGCGGGTCGGGGGCCGGGCCGGGCCCCGCGACCACACCGATGGGCCCGGGACGGTCGAGCACGGCGGTCGATTCGGCGGCGGTATGGATCACAATGTCGCCAACAGTACACGCTGGGTCATCCGCGATCGCCGCCAGAACCAACCGAAGGCGGGCGGCGATGGTCTCGACCGTCGCCGCGTCGAACAAGTCTGTCGCGTAGACGAATTGGCCCTTGATCGCCCCCTCGGCCAGGCCCGGGGTGCCGGTCGGGTCGGTGGGGAAGATCGTGAGCTGCAGATCGACCTTGGCCGACACCAGCTGTTCGTCGACCGGCTCGACCCGCAGTCCGGCCAGCTCCACCGTGGGGAACTCGATGTTCTGGAAGGCGAACATCACCTGGAACACCGGGTTGTACGCGGTCGGCGGCACGTCCAACAACTGCGAGACGATGCTCTCAAACGAGACGTCGGTGTTGGCCATGTCGGTGAGATCCTCGGCGCGTACCCGCTCCAGCAGCGTGTGGAAGGGCTCGTCGGCCGATACCCGCGTGCGCAACGCCAGGGTGTTGACGAACATCCCGACGACGTCCTCCAGCACGTGATCGCCCCGGCCCGCGAACGGGGTGCCGATGACGATGTCATCGCGGCCGGTGATCCGTGCGAGCAGCACGGCGAAGGCCGCGTGCATCACCATGAAGAGGGTGGTCTGGTGCGTGCGGGCCACCGATTCCAGCGCCGTCACCAACTCGGCCGGGATCTCGAACTCGACGGCGGCACCGGCATGGCTCGGGGTCCGGGGCCGGGGCCGGTCGGCCGGAATGTCGAGGATCTCGGGCGCACCGCCGAGCCGACCCAGCCAGTAATCCAGCTGACGGCGTTCCTCGGTCACCCCGTCGGCATCCGGCAGGGACAGCTTCTCGGCCTGCCACAGGGTGTAGTCCGCGTACTGCACGGGCAGCGGCCGCCACCCCGGCGCCCGGCCCCCGGACCGGGCCGCGTAGGCGGTCATCAGGTCACGCGCGAGCGGCGCCATCGAGGCCCCGTCGGCGCTGATGTGGTGGACCACGAAGACCAGGACATGATCGTCGGCGGCGACGCGCAGCAACGCCAGCCGCAACGGTGCCGCAGCGGTGATGTCGAATCCCCGGCGGGTGACGTCGGCGATCGCGGCGTCGAGGGCGCCGGCCGCCGGACCCACCTCGGTCACGGTGACACTTCCCGTCGCTCCGCTCGCCCCGGTGACATTTCCCGTCGCTTCGCTCGCCCTGGTGACATTTCCCGTCGCTCCGCTCGCCCCGGTGAAGGCGAGGTCGCGGGTCAGCACCTCGGCCGGGACGATCACCTGGATCGGTTCCCCGTTGATCATCGGATAGCTGGTGCGCAGCGATTCGTGCCGGCGCACCAGATCGGCCACCGCCTGCTGCAACGCGTCCGGATCAAGATCACCGGTCATCCGCAGTGCCAGCGCCACGTTGTAGGCCGCCGAGTCCGGGTTGGCCCGGTTGAGCAGCCACATTCCGCGTTGCACCGTGGAGACAGGCACCATCTCGGCCCGGCTGCGCGCGGTGAGCGGCGGCACCGCATGACCGGTGATCGAGGTGACCAGGCGCGCGGCCAATCCGGCCACCGTCGGCGCCTCGAAAAGCTCTTTGACCGGCACCTGGTGATCGAGCGCCGCGGCGAGCCGGGTCGTCACCCGGGCCGCCGAGAGCGAGTTGCCCCCGAGGTCGAAGAAGCCGTCGGTCACGCTGACCCGGTCCAGACCAAGGACCGCGACGAAGATGTCGGCGACAAGCGCCTCGAGCTGACTGCGCGGCGGCACGAAGTCACCGGACCGCGCGAACTCGACGGCCGGCAGCGCCGCGCGGTCGATCTTGCCCGCCGGGGTGAGTGTGAACCGGTCGACGACGATCACGGTGTGCGGAACCATGTGCCCCGGCAACCGGTCGGCGACGAAGTCGATCACCTGCTGCGGTTGCGGACGGTGGTCCCCGGCCGCGGTGACATTTCCCGTCGCTCCGCTCGCCCCGGTGACATTTCCCGTCGCTCCGCTCGCCCCGGTCACGTAGCTGACGAGGACGGTGTCGCCGGCCGGACCGGGCACCCCGATGCTCAACGAGCCGGCGATGGCGGGGTGGGCCATCACGACCGCGTCCACCTCGCCCGGCTCGATCCGCAGGCCCCGAATCTTGAGCTGGAAATCGTTGCGGCCGTGATAGATCAACACACCTGATGGGGTCCGGGAGACCCGGTCTCCGGTCCGGTACAGCCGCCCACCGCGATCGTAGGGGTTCGCCACGAAGCGTTCGGCGGTGAGCGCCGCCCGCCGGTGGTAGCCGAGCGCCAGCTGACTGCCCGCGAGGTAGAGCTCGCCGACGACGCCGTCGGGCACCGGCCGCAGGCCGTGGTCGAGGACCAGGGCCCCGACACCGTCGATGGGCGCGCCGATCGGCACCGTGTCCGCCCCCGCCAGCGGACCGGCCGCGGTCGCCCAGATGGTCACCTCGGTGGGTCCGTACAGGTTGTAGAACGCGCGGTCGGCCGCCGCCCACCGCGCGAGAAGATCCGGCGGGCAGGCCTCGCCGACGCTGATCACCGTATGCAGCGTCGGCACCGCGACCGGTTCGACGGTGGCCAGGGCCGCGGGCGTCATCACCACATGGGTGACCCGGTGGGTGTCGATGAGCGTCTCGAGCTCCCCACCGGCGTAGACGTCGGCCGGGCTGACCACCAGCTCGGCACCCACCGTCAGGGCCATCAGCAGCTCGAACACCGACGCGTCGAAGCTCGGGGAGGCGACGTGCAGGACCCGCGCCGCCGAGGTCAGCCCGAGGACGGCGCGCTGTGCGGCACACATGGTGGCCAGGCCCCGATGGGCGACGGTCACCGCCTTGGGGCGACCCGTCGACCCCGACGTGTAGATGAGGTAGGCCGGGTCGTCGAGCTCGATCGGCCGGGTCAGCTCGGCCGCGGTGAGCGGTGCACCGCGGTGGCCGGCCACCTCGAGCTCGACGGTGACATCATCGAGGCACAGCCAGTCCACCGGCCGGTCGGGCCCGCTGTCCGATGGCCCGGTGGCCGGGAGCTCGACACCGGTCACGGTGATGCCGGAGGTGGCACCGCTGTCGGCGAGCATCGCGGCCCGGCGGTCGTCCGGGTACCGCGGATCGATCGTGACGAAGGCGGCACCGGTCTTGGCCACCGCCACCGTCGCCATCACCGAATGGTCGGACCGCGGGATGCTGATCGCCACGATCTGCCCCGGGCCGGCCCCCCGCGCGCGGAGCTGCCGGGCCAGCTGATTGGTCCGTGCCTCGAAGACCGCCCAGGTCATCGTCACCGCACCGGACAATGCCTGCGCCGACGGCCGCGCCGCGGCCGCGCCGGCACGCAACAGGTCCGGCAGCGTCGCGGCCGGAGCCGCCGGGTCCGGCGTGCGCGTGCAGGCCCGGACCTGATCGGGCGGGAGCAGGTCGATGGTGCCGATCGGCGCGGTCGGCGCGGCGACCATCTGCTCCAGGATCCGGCGCCATTCGACGGCCAGGGTGCGCACCGTCGACTCGTCGAAAAGGTCGGTGGAATAGGCGATCTCGATCGCATACCGATGACCGTCCGGGGTGATCCGGTCGGTGACGGTGAGGGCGAGATCGTATTTGGCGGCCGGCACCCGGGCGTCGACGAACTCGAGATCGGTGCCGGACGTGCCGGCCGGATCGGCCTGCATGGTCAGGCCGATCTGGAAGAGCGGCGCGTGGGCGAGGGAACGGTGTGGCGCAACGGCATCGACGACCCGTTCAAAGGGGATGGCGTGCTCCATCGCCCGGGCCCGGACCCGGTGGGCCGCACGCAGCAGATCGGTCACCGTCAGCGCGGGCCCGATGCGGGTCCGCAACACCACCGTGTTCACGAACATGCCGACCAGATCGTCGAGGTCGGCGAGGTCGCGGCCCGCGATCGCGGTGCCGATCACGATGTCGTCGGTGGCGCTGCGGCGGGCCAGCTCGAGCGCGAGCGCCGCATGGATGACCGTGAACGGTGTCACCGCAGTCCGGTGGGCGAGGGCACCGATGCGGTCGACGAGGTCGGCGTCGAACTCGACGTCGAGGTAGGCGCCGTGGCCGGTGGATACGCGGGGCCGCGGCCGATCAGTGGGCAGGGTCAGGACCTCGGGGACACCGGCCAACTCGTCCCGCCAGAAGTCGAGCTCCGCGGCGAGCAGCGGTGACGGCTCGTCGGTCGTCCCGAGCACCCGCTGCTGCCACAGCGCGTAGTCGGCATAGGACACCGGCAGCGGCGCGAAGCGCGGCGCGTGACCGGCGCGCCGGGCCGCGTAGGCGGTCACCAGGTCACCGATCAACGGCCGGAGCGAGGCCCCGTCGGCGACGATGTGGTGGACGACCACCACCAGGACATACCCGGAGTCGTGCACCAGCAGGCGCGCCCGGAATCCGGTCTCGTTGACCAGGTCGAATCCCTGCGCGGCCGCGGCGAGGATGGCGTCGTCCAGGGCGCCCGCCACCCGATGCGGACGCAGCGCCCCGGGCGGGCCTGCGGGCGGTTGCACGTCCTGATGCGGTTCGCCGCCGACCGACGGGAACCGGGTCCGCAGCGGCTCGTGACGTTCGAGGAGATCGCCGATCGCGGCCTCGAGCGCCGCGACGTCGACGGTGCTCCCCAGACGCACCGCGCCGGGCATGTTGTAGGTGCCCGCGGCGGGATCCATCCGGTTGATGAACCACAGCCGGGTCTGCGCCGCCGACAGCGGCACGAGCGCCGGACGCTCGGCCGGTGCGACCGGCACCAGCTCGGGCAGGCCCGCACCGCCGACGGGGCGGGTGCGGCGGGCCAGGTCGCCGATGTCGACGCTGTCGAAGACCTCGGTCAGGGTCATCGACAGACCGTGGTCGATGCGGGCCCGCGACACCAGCCGGGCCACCCCCAGCGAATCGGCACCCAGCGCGAACACGTTGTCGCGCATGCTCACCCGGTCGCGACCGACGAGTTCGGCGACGAGCGCCGCGACGGTGCGTTCCACCGGTGACCGGGCCGGGGAGAACACGGTCTCGCGGTCGGCCGGGGCCGGCAGCGCGGAGCGGTCGAGCTTGCCCGAGGCGTTCACCGGGAAGGATTCGAGGACGACCGCCGCGGCGGGGACCATATGCGACGGCAGCCGGCGCCGGCACCACGCGAGGACATCGTCGGGGCCCCGGACCGCATCCGGGTGGTCATCGGCACCGGCGGCCGGGGTACCGGTGTCGGGCCGCGCGTAGACGACGACGGCCGCCGACCCGGCGATCGGCCGGGCCACCGCCACCGCACCGGCGATCCCGGGCGCCTCCCGGACGACCGCCTCGATCTCCCCCAACTCGACGCGTTGGCCGCGGATCTTGATCTGGAAGTCGGTGCGGCCCAGGTATTCCAGCTCGCCGGCCGCCTCCGGGCCGCCCCAGCGGACCAGATCGCCGGTCCGGTACATCCGCGCGCCGGGAACCGCCGCGTACGGGTTGGCGACGAACCGGTCGGCGGTCAGATCCGGGCGAGAGAGGTAGCCGTCGGCCAGCTGCACGCCGGCGAGGTAGAGCTCGCCCGCGACGCCGACCGGGACCGGCCGCAGTCGGCGGTCGAGGACGTACACCTCGGTGTTGGCGACCGGGCGGCCGATCGGCACCTCGCCTGCGGCCACCCGAACCCGGTGTCCGGTCACGTCCACGGCCGCCTCGGTGGGGCCGTAGAGGTTGTGCAGCTCG
>JASGFO010000135.1:0-10946 GCA_047605505.1 Gordonia sp. (in: high G+C Gram-positive bacteria)
CGGAGCCTGCTGCCGCACCGGCCCCGGCGGCGGCCGCGGGCACCGACGTGGTCATGCCCACCCTGGGCGAGTCGGTGACCGAGGGCACCGTCACCAACTGGCTCAAGGCCGTCGGTGACACCGTCGCCGTCGACGAACCCCTCGTCGAGGTGTCCACCGACAAGGTCGACACCGAGATCCCGTCACCGGCCGCGGGCGTGCTGCTGGAGATCACCGCTGCCGAGGACGACGTCGTCGAGGTCGGCGGCAAGCTGGCCGTGATCGGCGATCCGGCCGCCGTCCCCGCAACGCCCCCGGCCCCCGCAGCCCCCCCTGCCCCCGCACCGGCCGCTGCCCCGGAACCGGAACCGGAACCCGAACCCGCCCCGGAGCCGCCCGCCCCGACACCGGTCACCGTCGCCAGCGCCCCGGCACCGTCGACCGCCGATCTGCAGTCGACGCCGTATGTGACCCCGCTGGTGCGCAAGCTCGCCGCGGAGAACGACATCGATCTCAATACGCTGACCGGTACCGGTGTCGGCGGCCGCATCCGCAAGCAGGATGTGCTCGCGGCCGCCGAGGCCAAGAAGGTGCCGGAGCCCGCCCCGGCACCCGAGCCCACTCCGGCACCGGAACCCGTGCCCGCGGCGCCGGCCGCCCCGGCCGCGCCGGCTCCCGAGATCAAGCCCGAGCTGGCCGCCCTGGTCGGCACCACGGCGAAGATCAACCGGATCCGGCAGATCACCGCCCGCAAGACGCGTGAGTCGCTGCAGCAGAGCGCACAGCTCACGCAGGTCTTCGAAGTCGACATGTCGCGGATCGTCACGTTGCGCAAGGCCGCCAAGGAGTCGTTCAAGACCGCCGAGGGCGTCAATCTGACGTTCCTGCCGTTCATTGCGAAGGCTGTGGTCGAGGCGCTCAAGGCACACCCCAACATCAACGCCTCGATCGACGAGGACCGCAAGGAGATCACCTACTACGACAAGGTGCATCTGGGGATCGCCGTCGACACCCCGCAGGGGCTGCTGTCGCCGGTGATCCACAACGCCGACGATCTCTCGATTGCCGGGTTGGCCCGCGCGGTCGCCGACATCGCGGGGCGCGCCCGGTCGGGTGGTCTCAAGCCCGACGAGCTCGCCGGCGGGACCTTCACGATCACCAACATCGGCAGTCAGGGCGCCCTGTTCGACACCCCGATCCTGGTGCCGCCGCAGGCCGCGATGCTGGGTACCGGAGCGATCGTCAAGCGGCCGGTGGTGATCACCGACGCCGACGGCGGCGAGGCCATCGGCGTGCGCTCGATGTCGTATCTGCCGCTGACCTACGACCATCGACTCATCGACGGCGCCGACGCGGGACGCTTCCTGACCACCATCAAGAAGCGCCTGGAGACCGGCGCGTTCGCGGCCGAACTGGGCCTGTAAGCCCCCGATGCGGGTCGCGGTCGCGGGCTCGGGCGGGCTGATCGGGTCCGCCCTGGTCCCGGCATTGCGGGCAGCCGGCCACCAGGTGATCCGACTGGTGCGCCGGGAGGCGTCGGCCACCGACGAGTTCAGCTGGGACCCCGAGAGTTTCGGGGTCCCGGCGGACGCCCTCGCCGGGGTCGACGCGGTGGTCAACCTGGGTGGTGTCGGGGTCGCCGACCGACGCTGGACCGGCCGGTTCCGCCAGGAGTTGCGCGACTCGCGGATCACCCCCACCGAGGTGCTCGCCGAGGCCGTTCGCCAGGCCGGAGTCGCCACGCTGCTCAACGCGAGTGCCACCGGCTTCTACGGCGACACCGGCGATCACGTGGCCACCGAGGCCAGCGGCGCCGGGACGGGTTTTCTCGCCGAGCTCGTGACCGACTGGGAGGCGGCGGCCACCGGGAACGCGGGCCCGGACACCCGGGTGGTGCTGTTGCGGACCGCCCCGGTGCTCGCGCCGCAGGGTCGGCTGATCTCGCGGTTGCGCCCGCTGTACCGGCTCGGACTCGGCGGCTCCGTCGGCGACGGTCGGCAGGGGTTCTCCTGGATCAGCCTCGTCGACGAGGTCCGCGCCATCGTCTTCCTGCTGCACTCGCCGATCGACGGCCCGGTCAATCTGGTTGCACCGCAGCCGGTGACGGCCGCCGCATTCAGTGCGGCGGTGGCGCGCGCGTTGCACCGGCCCGCGGTCCTGCGGGTTCCGGCCGTAGCGGCCCGGCTGGTCGGCGGTGACATGGCTGCGGAAATGTTTCTGGCCTCCTCACGCGTTGCGCCTGGGGTGTTGACCGACAACGCCTTCTCGTTTACCCACCCGCACATCGATTCGGCATTGGAGTACGCCTGTGGCCGCTGACATCCGCACCTCGCTGCGGTCCTCGGAACTGCCGATGGAGATCCGGCGGCTCGGCACCGTCGAGTACCGCAGCGCCTACGAGCTTCAGCATCGGCTGGCCGGCGAACGCGCCGAGGGCTACCTCGACCACGACGTCCTGCTCCTGCTGGAGCATCCGGCGGTCTACACCGCGGGCCGACGCACCCAGGAATCCGACCGGCCCACCGACGGCGCCGAGGTGATCGACGTCGACCGCGGCGGCCGGATCACCTGGCACGGACCCGGCCAGCTCGTCGGCTACCCGATCGTCAAACTCGCCGAGCCCTTCGACGTGGTCGAGTACGTCCGACGGATCGAGGCGGCATTGATCGCGGTGTGCGCCGCCCAGGGCATCACGACCACCCGGGTGGCGGGCCGATCCGGGGTATGGATCGTCGACGAGACGCCCGGCGCACCCAGCCGCAAACTCGCCCAGATCGGCATTCGCGTCGCCAAAGGCGTTGCCCTACATGGTTTTGCGCTCAACGTCGATCCTGACCTGAGTGCCTTCGACGCGATCGTGCCGTGCGGTATCGCCGACGCCGGGGTGACCTCGCTGGCCCGGGAACTGGGACGCCCGTGCACGGTCGACGAGGTGATCGGCGACGTGATGACCGAGGTGTCGCTCGCGCTCGACGCCCGATCCCCGTCGTCCGGTCGCCCGGTGGACGCGCGCGTAGCATCGGTGCGGTGAGCGTGTCCCCCGAAATCGCCCCCGACGGACGTAAGCTGCTGCGCCTGGAAGTCCGCAACGCGCAGACGCCCATCGAGCGCAAGCCCCAGTGGATCAAGACCCGCGCCACGATGGGTCCCGAGTACGCCGACCTCAAGGGACTCGTGAAGCGCGAGGGCCTGCACACGGTGTGCGAGGAGGCCGGTTGCCCCAACATCTATGAGTGCTGGGAGGATCGCGAGGCCACCTTCCTCATCGGCGGTGAGCAGTGCACGCGGCGTTGTGACTTCTGCCAGATCGACACCGGCAAACCGGCCGCGCTCGACCGTGACGAGCCGCGCCGGGTGGCCGAGAGCGTCGCCGCGATGGGCCTGCGGTATTCGACGATCACCGGCGTCGCCCGCGATGACCTGCCCGACGAGGGCGCCTGGCTCTACGCCGAGACCGTCCGCGCCATCCACGCGGCCAATCCCGGGACGGGGGTGGAGAACCTCATCCCCGATTTCCACGCGAAGCCCGATCTGCTGGCCGAGGTCTTCGACGCGCGGCCGGAGGTCCTCGCCCACAATCTCGAGACGGTGCCCCGCATCTTCAAGCGGATCCGCCCGGCCTTCCGGTATGAGCGTTCACTCGAGGTGATCACGGCCGCAAGGGATTTCGGCCTGGTGACCAAATCCAATCTGATCCTCGGCATGGGCGAGACGCCCACCGAGGTGCAGTCGGCGATCATCGATCTGCATGACGCGGGCTGCGACATCCTGACGATCACGCAGTATCTGCGGCCGTCGGCGCGGCACCATCCCGTCGAGCGCTGGGTCAAGCCAGAGGAATTCGTCGACCATTCCGATTTCGCGCGGGAGGTCGGCTTCGCCGGGGTGATGGCCGGACCGTTGGTCCGCTCCTCCTACCGGGCGGGCCGGCTCTACGCGCAGGCGATGGCCCACCACGGCCGGGCCGTCCCCGAGCCCCTTCGGCACCTGGCCGCCGAGGGTTCCGCCAGCCAGGAAGCGTCGAGCCTGCTGGCGCGTCTGGCCCACTGATTCCACACTCCCCCGACCTCCCCCACGCCGCCCCGGCCGCCGACGTATCCTGGAATGCATGGCAAAGGCGCAGTCGACGAGCAAAGAGGCCAAGCGGGCCGCGAAACAGGCTCGTAAGCAGGCATCGAAGGAACGTCGTCAGCAGCTCTGGCAGGCATTCCAGATGCAGCGCAAGGAAGACAAGCGACTGATCCCGTACCTCGTCGGGTTGTTCGCGCTCATCGTCGCCGTGTTCGTCGTGGTCGGAATCGTCGTCGGGCCGTGGTGGATGTGGGTGCCGATCGGCATCCTGCTGGGTGTCCTGGCGGGCATGATCCTGTTCGGGCGGCGCGTCCAGCGCACCGTCTACAGCAAGGCCGAGGGCAAGCCGGGGGCTGCGGGCTGGGCGCTGGGCAACATGCGCGGGCAGTGGCGGGTGCAGCAGGCCATCACCGGGACGTCACATCTCGACGCGGTGCATCGGGTGATCGGGAAGCCGGGTGTCATCCTGGTGGGCGAGGGCGCCCCACATCGACTCAAACCGCTGCTGGCACAGGAGAAGAAGAAGGCCGCGCGCGTCGTCGGCGATACCCCGATCTACGAGATCGTCGTCGGTGACGCCGACGGACAGGTCCCGCTCGCCAAGCTGGAGCGTCACCTCACCAAGCTGCCGTCGAACATCAACGCCAAGCGCATCGACGCGCTGGAGAATCGGTTGCAGGCCCTGCGCAGCAAGTCGTCGCAGGGTATGCCGAAGGGGCCGATCCCGGGGAACGCCAAGATGCGGGGCATGCAGCGGACGGCACGCCGGCGTAGTTGAACCGTGTCGTCTGGGCGATCGATCACCGTCGGTCGCCGGTCGACACTACGGTGAGGGTATGCCGATCACCCTCGCCGATCAGTTCGTCTCATTCACTTTCCCGGAGGTCGATCCCGACTCGACGCTGTCCGTCGCGGTGATGCGGACACTGCGCGTGCCCGACGACAACAAGCAGCATCAGCTGCCGCCGGGGTTCGGTCGGTTTCCGCTGCGCCGCGTCGACGACCTGCCCGCCGATCGCATTCCGCCGACCTGGCATCGTCACGGCGGCGTGGTGCTGCCGATGTGGCAGGCCGAGGCGGCCTGGCTGCTGTTCTCGGTGACCGGGCATTGCCGGTTCCTGATGAAGGTGGCCTGCGGCGGGATCAACGCCGTCACCGGCGAGCGCTACACCACAACACCGGACTTCGCGGCCGAGGACTACTTCGAGGTGCCCGAACAGCCATGGCTCGACGGCTTCTGCACTGCACAGGGTGCGGTGAGACAGTTCGTCGCCATGCCGCTCGGTCAGGGCTACACCGTCGAAGAACAGCTCACCGGGAAGGCCGAGCACGGTGGCATCCAGATTGCGGTCTGGCCGCTGCGCCGGGAGGTCCACGCCGAACGGGAAGCAGCCCGACTCAACGCCATCCTGAGCGCGGGCCACGACGACGAGCCCGGCGGCCCGCCGGCGGTGGCGGCGGGGGCACCGCCGATGGGGGCACTGCCGACGGGGGCGCCGGCCGGCATGGGGATGGGGATGGGCGGGTCGATCACCCAATCCATCACCACGCCTGTCGAACCGCACGACAACTGGGACCTCACCCTGGGCAAACAGCTCGCCGTCCACATCGCCAACAGCACGTCCTGGCAGGCCATCACCGGCACCGAACCGCCGACCCGCCCGCCGGCCGCCGCCGATTATGCGCGTGCCGGCCTACCCTGGTTCAGGTGGTACGACGAGACTGCGGCCCGCCCCGGATCGTCGACATTCGGCACGGTCGCGAGTGTGTCCACGCTCGGCACACGGCGACGCGAGAGCCCGCTCCCCGAGAACGAGACCTTTGAGCCGCCCGAGCCGGTCATCGTCTCTCCCTGATGCCAGTGCGAGAACCCGCTCAGCGGCTCCGCACGATCGCCGTCCCGGTGGCACGGTCGTGCAGCGCGCGCCCGTTGTAGTCGTTCATCAGCGCGGGCACGATGAACACCATCAGCAGCTGACGGAAGAACGCGCGGACCACACCGACCGCGGCCGGCGGCACCTCGCCCGCGACCTCGTCGCGGAGCCGGTCGGGGCCGTGGTCGGCACGCACCACCCGCAACCCCACCGCGAATTGTCCCGGGGTGAATCCGAAGAGGGTGACGGCGAAGACCCCGACGACGAACCACACCACCAGATCCACCAGCCCCAGGTTCGGCGAGCCGAAGCCGACGAACAGCAGCGACAGCCCGCCCGCGATCACCCAGTCGACCACCAGTCCGAGGACGCGCTGCCAGCCGCCGGCCAGGGCACCCGGGCCGGATTCGGGCAGCCCGAGGTCGGCGCCCCGGTATTCGACGTCGACCGGGCTGCCGGCCGGTGGCCCCGACAGCCAGGACCCGGTCACTCGCCCCATCAGCACACCCGCCAGGACGAAGCCGACGAGAGCGGACGTAGCGGTGTCATGAGCATGGTTCCCATGGTAGAGCGCGGCATCGGATGCTCGGCGCAACCGCCCGCGTGGCCGGTGCCGGGCCGGTGCCACCGACATCGCCAAAGCGCCGTCGGCGCCCCGTCCGATCGGGAATAGTGACCGGTGTCGTCCATCCCGACCGGGCGCCGCGTAACACGAGAGAAACATAGAATTGATGCACGGGCAACGTGGCCTTCATACCGTGGCCGCTGAGATCCGCTGCTGTTTCTCGGTGGCGGGTGAAGGCTGCCAGGCCAACGCTCACGCGACGCCTGGCCCTGATTCAAGTTAAGGAGTCACCGCACGGTGTACAGCAGCAAGGAAGAACTTCTCGAGGGCATCAAGACCGGAGGGTTCGAGTACGTCGACATCCGGTTCTGCGATCTGCCCGGTGTGATGCAGCACTTCTCGATCCCCGCGTCGGCCTTCGACGAGTCGGTCTTCGAAGACGGTCTGGCATTCGACGGCTCGTCGGTGCGCGGCTTCCAGTCGATCGACGAGTCGGACATGATGCTGCTGCCCGACCCGGCGACGGCCCGCGTCGATCCGTTCCGCAAGGCCAAGACCCTCAATCTGAGCTTCTTCGTCCACGACCCCTTCACCCGCGAGGCCTACAGCCGCGACCCGCGCAACGTCGCCCGCAAGGCCGAGGACTACCTCGCCTCCACCGGCATCGCCGACACCTGCTTCTTCGGGGCCGAGGCCGAGTTCTACATCTTCGACTCGGTGGCCTTCGACTCGCAGATGAACGGCACCTTCTACGAGATCGAGTCGGAGTCGGGCTGGTGGAACACCGGCTCGCCGACCAACCCGGACGGCAGCCCGAACCTCGGCTACAAGGTTCGCCCCAAGGGCGGCTACTTCCCCGTCGCACCGTACGACCACTACGTGGATCTGCGCGACGAGATGTCGACGAACCTGCAGAACGCGGGCTTCACCCTCGAGCGCGGCCACCACGAGGTGGGCACCGGCGGCCAAGCCGAGATCAACTACAAATTCAACACCCTGCTGCACGCGGCCGACGACGTGATGCTGTTCAAGTACATCATCAAGAACACCGCGTACCAGAACGGCAAGACGGTGACCTTCATGCCGAAGCCACTCTTCGGCGACAACGGCTCGGGCATGCACGCCCACCAGTCGCTGTGGAAAGAGGGCAAGCCGCTGTTCCACGACGAGGCCGGCTACGCGGGCCTGTCGGACCTGGCGCGCTACTACATCGGCGGCATCCTCCACCACGCGCCGTCGCTGCTCGCCTTCACCAACCCGACCATCAACTCCTACAAGCGTCTGGTCCCCGGCTACGAGGCCCCGATCAACCTGGTCTACAGCCAGCGCAACCGGTCGGCGTGTGTGCGGATCCCGATCACCGGCAACAACCCGAAGGCCAAGCGCCTGGAATTCCGTTGTCCGGACAGCTCGGGTAACCCGTACCTGGCGTTCGCGGCGATGATGATGGCCGGCCTCGACGGCATCAAGAACAAGATCGAGCCGCACGAGCCCGTCGACAAGGACCTCTACGAACTCCCGCCGGAGGAGGCCAAGGGCATTCCGCAGGCGCCGACCTCGCTGGCCGCGGTCATCGACAAGCTCGAAGAGGATCATGACTACCTCACCGCCGGTGGCGTCTTCACCGAGGACCTGATCGAGACCTGGATCGCGCTCAAGCGGGAGAACGAGATCGAGCCGGTTCAGATCCGCCCGCATCCGTACGAGTTCTCGCTCTACTACGACTGCTAGGCCTCATGACCGAGCAAACCGGCTCCTGATCTGCGGAAATCCGCGGTCAGGGGCCGGTTTGTCGGTCCAGGTCCGACGAATGTCCGCACGATGTTCGTCGCGGATCGACGTCGGCACGTGCCGCGTGACTCTGTTCGATCATCAGGGCGGTGACCTAAACTGGAGTTGTGTCCGAGAGCCGCGACGAGCTACACGAGTTGATCGACTCCGTTTCCGAGGAGCAGGTCGACCACGTGCTCGCCGACATGCGCCATCGAACGGAACCTCGCGTGACTCCGCCGGATTCGGCGTTCGCCTGGATCGGCGCCGGCATTGCGAACAACGGACGAACCGACAACGCCACCCACGTCGATGAGTTGCTGGCCGAGGGCTTCGGCCGCGACTGATTGTGATTCTGTTCGACACCGCACCGATCGTGGCCGCTGCCTTTCGCTCGGAAGAGCATTACGAGACCTGCACCGAACTCTTCACCGGGCTCCGGCCTCGCCACGTCGAAGCATTCTCACTTCTCCCCGAGAGGCTCTGAGCCCTCGCCTGCGCCACTTGACCGTTCCGACCACCGACCAGCACCGATCCGACAGAATGTATCCATCGATCCCCTCCGACGGAGGTGACGGGCGCCAACCCAGGACAAGCACAGTGACGAAGCAGGACGAGATTCATGCAGCTCTCAAAGCATGGCGGGAAGGCCTCGTCGGCATGACGCGCCAGAGCGCACTCATCAAGTTCCGCGCCCCGAAGTCGTCGGCGCTACTCATCGACGCCCCAGCCCCAGACGAAAGCGGTTGGTGCAGTTCATCCACAGCTCCGACAATCGCTCGGAGATCGTCCTGCCGTCCATCGAGCGCGTCCAGGTTCTCTGACCGCGACGAGACGATCCCGCGCGGCCGGGTCCCGTGCCGGTCAGTCCACGTCGAAGGCAATGACCGCCATCCGCCGCAGGACACTCTTGGCTGCCTTGGGCAGGCCGGTGGCGTCCGAGCCGGGCGGGACGATCCGCGGATTGGACACGTGAAGGTCCTTGCCGGACATGCGGATCGTGGCCTCACCGGCGGCCAGGACGTTGCGCACCCACTGGGTCTTGCCGTGCAGCAGGCCGATGGCGATGACGTCGTCCTTGCGGAACGCGGTGACCGGTGTCTCGTAGCCCTTGCCCGAGGTGCGTCCCCGGTGCTTGACGACGGCGACGGTCGGCAGCTTCCGCGCGACCGGGTTGACATACGGCATGACGTATTTCGCGAGGAGGTCCTCCACCCGCCCCGGCACGAGCATCGGGGTCTCCGGGGTCGAGTTCGGGTGCGCGTTCTTCGCCATGTGTCCTCCTTGGTCCGGCGATTCGTCCGCCTCAGCCCGCGGCCAGCTCGGCGAACAGCGCCTGATTGTGCCGGAAGGCCGAAACTGCTTCTGCCGTCAGCTCTTCCACACCGGCGGCATCGAGCGGGAGGACATCGAGCCGCTCCCGGTAGGCGTCCTTGTAGCGTTTGAGCCCGTCGACGTCGAAGGTGTAGAACGTCAACGCCGAATCGTCGAGACCGTAGTGCCGGCGCATCCGGTGGGCCACCACCTGGCCGCCGGAGAGATCACCCAGATAGCGGGTGTAGTGGTGTGCGACGTAGCGGGCGGGATGTGTTCGGGTGGCCTCGATGGCCGCAACGTAGTCCGCCGTCGCCGGCAGCGGGCGCAGCCGGGCGACGTCGACGCCCAGAGCTGCGAGGTCGGCGCGCAACCGGGGCACCCGGCGGAGTTTCTCGTCGCCGACCGCGTCGGCGATCGGGTCACCGGCGAGGGCGTCACCGACGCTCTCGAGGGCCTGGTAGACGAAGTAGAGCTGACCTGCCAGCCGCCCGTAGGCGGCGGTGTCGAGCCGCCCGGACAGCAGATCGTCGACGAACATCGAGTTCTCGGCCTGCTCATGGGCCACCGCGGTGGCCGCCCGCAAACGCGCCGAGACGGTGGCGGGTGGGTCGGAAAGCTCTGTCATGATGCCACCAGTGATACCACCACCGCACGGTGATCGGAACCCGGCAGGGTGACCGTGCGCAGTCGGGCGGCCACGAACCCTCGGCTGACGACGTGATCAAGGGCGACGATGGGTCGCCCGCCGAGCCGGTTGGTCGGGAAGGTCGGCACGAATCCGGCACCCGACTGTTCGCCGGCGTCGGCGAATCCGTTGCCCAGCAGCGCCCGGTATTGGGCGTGGTCAGTGGTGGCGTTGAAGTCGCCTGCCACGATCACCGGGCCGGGTGGGACGCTCGCGAGGTAGGTGCGCAGGGCGCGGAGGTCGGCGCCCCACATCCGGCCCCGGTGCCCGAGCGGGGCCACCGGGTGCGCCGCGATCACCCGCACGGCGGCCACCCCGGGCACCGCCGTGGTGGCGGCGACGTGCGCGAAGGTCGTGTTGGGCACCAGGTGCTGATCGGTAAACGGCGCGCGACCCCGGATCACGGCACCACCCGCGCCGTCGGCGGGCACCGCGTACTCGTACGGCAGCCGCCGTGCGATCGGGCTCGCCCGGATCCGGGCTAGCGCGTCCGGGGTCACCTCCTGCAACGACAGCACCTCGGCGTCGGCGGCGAGTGCGGCCAGTGCCGTGACATCGGCGTGGCCGAAGTAGAGATTGGCCGTGACCACCGTGAACGGCCGACCTGCCGGGGTGGTCGCCGAGACCCATTGCGGCACCTGGATGAGGACCGCACCGATCACCTCGCCGTCGTCGGGGTGATCGG
>JASGFO010000136.1:0-10890 GCA_047605505.1 Gordonia sp. (in: high G+C Gram-positive bacteria)
TGGTGGCGTTGGCGACCTCCGTCGACCCGTACAGGTTGTAGAGGTTCTCGCCGAAGGCATCCATCCAGCGCTCCGACAGATCACCGGGCAGCGCCGACCCGGACGCCGCGACCACCCGCAGCGACGACGTGTCGTAGCGGTCGCGGACCTCCTCGGGCAGCTCCAGAATCCGCGACAGCATCACCGGGACCACCACGAACACCTCGATGCGGTGCTCGGCGATCGCCGCCAGCCATGCCTGCGCGTCGAAGGTTCGTACGCACACCACGGTGCTGCCGAGGGCAAGGGACAGCAGAAGATTCGACAACCCCCAGGCGTGGAACGCCGGCGCGGCCAGTCCCACCCGCATACCGGTGTGCAGCGGGATGCGGTCGAGGAGGGCGGCCGGGGCCTCCAGGGTGGGCACCGAGCCGCCGCCGGAGATCGCGCCGCGGCTCGCGCCCTTGGGGGTGCCGGTGGTGCCGGAGGTCAGGATCGTCACCTTGGGGCTCCGGCCCGGTGAGGCGGGTGCGGCACCCGCATAGGTCTCGGCCAGCGCCGCGATCGACGGGACTCCATCGGCTGCGGCGGTGGCCGGCCCGTCGGCGAGAATCCGGCGCCGGTTGGTGGCCGCCTCATCGATCAGCTCCGCGAATTCGGCGTCATAGATCAGCGCGCTGGGCTGCTCCCGACGGCAGACCTCGGCGATCTGCGGGCCCGAGAAACCCGTGTTGAGGAGCAGCAGATCACAGCCGAGCTTGGCCGTCGCGCCCATCGCGAGCACAAAGCCGCGGTGATTGCGGACCAGCAGCGCCACCGCATCGCCCTCGGTCACCCCGAGCATGTGCAGACCCGTCGCGAGCGCGCTGCTCTGCCGATCCCCCTCGGCATAGGTGAGGGAGGTGCTGCCCGCTGCCTCGATGACCATGGGCCGGTCACCGTGGCGGGCCGCGCCCACCGAGATCAGGGTGCCCGGGCCCAGCCCCCAGGTGCGGGCGGCGAGCCCGATCCGGAGCAGCCGGTCGGGTCGCATGGGTGCGATGATGCCGGCCCGGGCGAGCACCGACAGATGCACGGCCTCGTCGGCGATACGTTGCGGCAGCCTCTTGCCCGGCGGCTGGTTGGCGGCGCCCTCGGCGGCATCCTTGATACCGGCCAGCACGTCGCGCAGCAGCGACCAGACCTTCGGGTACGACGCGAAATCGGCGATGCTGCCGAAGATCCCGGGAACGTCGTAGGAGAGCCGGAGGGTGACCGCGGTGCCGCCGGGGACCTGGCGCAGGCGCAGCCGGACGCGGTGGGCGATGCCGGTGAACGCCGACCACGCGAGCTCGCGGGGGCGCTCGGCCTCGGTGATGATCACCTCGCTGCCGACAATCGCGGCGCCCACGTGTATCAGCACGCGGTAGCGCGCGTTGCGTTCGGCCGCGCGGTCGGGGTTGTCGGCGGTCACCTGGAAGCGGGAATTGCCGAACCGGGCCAGGACGGTGGGGTCGGCGGCGATCTCCCACACATCCTCGATGGGTGCGGCGATCACGGTGCGATGTTCGATCTTCATCCGATCACCGGCACCTTGCGTTCGGCCGCGAGGGCGGTGAGGACGTCCTGCATCTCGCCGACCACGGTGGTGTAGACCTCGTCGAGGTCGGGGTGCTCACCGAAGCGGGCGCGCAGGTCGATGGGCGGGAGGTATTGGACGACGATCTTGGCGGGCAGCGGCAGGAACGGCGCGAACGGAAGGGTGAACCCGAAGGGCGCCGACAGCACGATCGGCAGCACCTTGAGCCGCAGGACCCGGTCCAGGTGCAGCAGCTCGGCGAGTTTGTCGCCGCGGGAGAGGAAGAGCGCGGTCTCCTGTCCGCCGATGGTGACCTGCGGGACGATCGGGACGTCGTGTTTGAGGGCCAGCCGCAGGAAGCCCTTGCGGCCGGCGAAGTCGATCAGCGAGGCCTGCGACGTCGGGCGGTACACCTCGTGATCGCCGCCGGGGAACACCTGCAGGAGACCGCCGCCGGCGAGGACGGCGTTCCCGTTGTCCGGGTCGGCCTCGACGGTGCCGAACCGGCGCAGGATGGGCGCGAGCGGTGAATTGAGCACCATCCGGTGCGCGAGTTGATAGAACTGCCGCTCGACCCCGAAATAGGCGGTGATCGCGAGCTGACTGATCAAGACCTCCGGTGACATGATCCCGCCGGTGTGATTGCCGACGATCAACGCCGGCCCCTGCGCCGGAATATGGTGCAGGCCACGGATATCCGGCCGATACCAGGCGCTGATGAGCAGCCACAGCCCGGGCAGCAGCTCGCGGACCGCGTCGGGATCGCGGTCATCGAGATTCCCGACCCGAGGCGGGGGAGCAGCCTGCCGGCCTGCCGGCCGACGAGCGACAGCAGCGCGGGCACGGTCGCGGCGAGCCCGGATTCTTCCGGCATCGGCGAAGCCCTTCGATGGTGGTGGACGGTCGCGGCACAGGGTAGCGATCGTGATGGTCGCACATCGGCGGTTTGCTGAAATGCGGTTGAGGAGGGCCAACCGCCGCCACCCGTGACTACCGAAATTTCGTCCCCTCGGACGATAGAGTCACCCGGCGCAGGCCCGGCATACTTCCCGGGTGGACATCCTCCGACGTCCTCACGGTGCCTGCCGTCCTCGTCGGGTCACTGATCCGCATTCCACACCACCGCGCGCAGCCCGCCGCCTCAGTCCACGTTCTCGTAGCACCGAGGCGCGATTCTGCGAGGGAAGGACCACCCCGACATGAGTCTCGACGCCGAGAGTACCTCGACACCCGCACCGCGGGCACCGCTGACCATCATCGGGTTGCGCCCGCGCACCGAGGACAGCAGCAGTGAGACCGTGCTCGACGCGGTGATCTCCATGCTGCGCCTGGTGCCGGGCACGGAGCTGAGCGTGCAGGCCGGTCCGGAGCCGCTCCCCGATTCCGACGGGTCGCCAACCCTGCTGGTCCGGATCGATTCCACGATCCCGGAGATCCCCGATGAACTCGCCGTCGTGCTCGACGAGGACGTCGCGACCGCGCGGATCCCGGCGAGATCCGCGCCCACCGCACATGTGTGGCGGGCGCAACCGGCGTCGGCGTCGGTCGGCTTCGGGTCGGGCGCCCGCCGATCCGGCACCTGGGACACCGAGGTGCCGGTCAGCATCCGCGACCGCGCCCGCCTGTGGCAGGCGCTCAACCAGTGGGCCGGCGGCCGGCTCGAGATGACCGTCGCCGCCATCGACGACCAATGGTTCACCCTCGCAGTGACAGTGGCCGGAGACACCGCCCCGCCACTGGGGTTGCTGGCCGCGCTGCGCGACAACCTGCCGGGTCTGGTCTTCGGGCCGGAGATCCCGGCGACCACCCGGTTCCGCTGCGACGAGGCGGAGGTGCGGGTGGCGCTGCCGCTCCCCGTCGGCCAGGACGCGCCGGCGGGCTTCCTCGCCGGTGACCCTGCCGGCATGCCGATCGCGCCGACCACACATCGGCGGGCCGGCGGCGACGGCGGCGGTCTGCGGATCGGCGCCGCCCGGACCGACGCCGGCCGGCGGGCCGAGGTGGTGCTCGGCGACGACGAACTGCTCCGCCACCTGCACATCGTCGGTGCGACGGGAACCGGCAAGAGCACCTTGCTCGCCGCCATGGTCCATCAGCTCGCGCACAGCGGCCACGGTGCCCTGGTCCTGGATCCGCACGGCACCCTGGTCGATCGGATCGTCGCCGAGCTGCCGGCAGACGCCGCCCAGCGATGCATGGTGGTACGGGCCGACGATCTCGACCACCCGGTGCCGTTGAACCCGCTGGCCGCCGACGACGAGGTGGGTCTGGCGACGGCGATCTCCGACATCGGCGAGATGTTCTTCGAGCTCTTCGACCCCAAGCGCACCGGGATCGTCGGACCCCGGTTTGTCGACCGCGTCGCCCACGCGCTGCGCGGTCTCGCCGCACTGCGCGGATCTCGTGCGAGCCTCCTCGATGTGCCCCTGATCCTCGAGGACAAGGGGATGCGGGCGGCGTTGGAGAAGGTCCTCACCGATCCGCGGGAATGCCTGTGGTGGCGCACCGAGCGGTCCGCGCAGCGCAGCAACGACTACGGTGAACTCGTCGCCTGGGTCAACAGCAAGTTCGAGACCTTCTCGGCGAGCCCCGCACTCCGGGCGATCCTCGGTTCCGGCCACGACCTCTACGATCCGGTGGGCGCGATGGACGACGGCCGCATCATCCTGGTGGATCTCGCGAAAGGCCAAATGGGGTGGTCGGCGGCACGGCTGCTCGGGTATCTGCTGCTCAACCGGTTCTGGGTGGCCGCGATGAACAGGCAGACCCGCCGCCGATTCCATGTGATCGTCGACGAGGCGCATTCGGTGATGGCGGGCTCGTTGATCAACATGCTGTCCGAGGGCCGCAAGTTCGGGATCTCGGTGGCGGCAGCCCACCAGTACCTCGGTCAGCTCGATGCCGAGGTGGCCGAGGCACTGACCGGCAATGTCGGCACCTCGGTGGTGTTCCGGGCCAGTGGCCCGCACGTCGCGGCGCACGTTGCTGCCGCGGGCGGCCAGATCGAGGCGTCGACGCTGGCCAATCTGCCGATGTTCCACAGTGTCGTCACCCGCAATGCTGCCGACGACGTCACCTCCCGTCCGTTCACGATGACGGTGAACCCCGAACCACAGACCTGCCCACGCGCGGACCCGGCCGACATCGTCGCGCGGACACACCGCCACCTCGGCAACCTGGATCTCACACCGCTCGATCCGGCGGAATACGCCGACGGCCAGGCCCAGCCGGTGACGAAGGCCCCGCCGGCGACGAAGCCCGGTGGCGCCAGCTTCCTCGACGAGTGGCTGGCCCAGCGCAAGGCGTCGACACAGGCGAAACCCGGGCCCGCGACTCCCGACACCGAGAACCGCTCATAGAAATCGGCACTTTTCCAGCAGCTGTCGGGGATATCCCCGACAGCTGCTGGAAAATCGGGTCCTTATCGGAGCAGCGGCACCGATCACCGGGTCGATTGGTCCGTTTGTGCGACGCGGTGCGCCCGTACCGCGCACTACCCTTCGGGGAGTTGTGCTTTCGTTCACGGGTTCGCCCGGTCTGACAGGGGTGGTCGATGACAGTGGTCTCGGTGGTGGTGTCGTCGACGTTCGCCGACTTTCCTGCCGAGCGCGACCTTCTCGTCGGGCCGGTGCGTGAGCGTCTCGATGCGCTGGTGAAACCGCTGGGGGCGCGCGTCGAGCTGGTCGACCTGCGGTGGGCCGTCGGCACCGCCGGTGCCGACGCGGCGGCGCGCGCGGTGTTCGACGCGTACCTGGCCGAGATACCGCAGGCGCCGGTGTTCCTTGGTCTCCTCGGCGATCGGTACGGGTCTGTGCCGGACCCCGCCCCGGCACGCGCGGTGGCCGCGGGCCTGGAGATCCCGGAGGGGGTCGAGGGGTTGTCGCAGACCGCGCTCGAATTCGGTGTCCGGGTCTTGTGGACGCCAACACCGGCCGGTGAGAACGTTGTGGTGTTCCGCGACCTCGCCGGCACGCCGCCCGCCGGGTGGGTCGATGCCGACCCAGCCCCGGCCGCGGGCCTCCGCGATGAGGTCACGGACCGGGTCCAGGCGCGCTCCGACATCCGGGTCGCCCGGTACACGGCCTGCGTGACAGCCGACGGCGGCGTCGACCTCGGCGCGGTGATCAGCGGCGGGCGCCCCGTCGATTTCGTCGACCTGATGGTCGACGTGCTGTCGGGGCCGGTGCAGCGCCGCGCCGCACACGATCATCGGGCGAGTGCGCAGGCGCCGGAGGCCACAGCGAGGGTGCCCGGTCTGGTCGGGGTGTTCCTCGACGCGCTCCCCGAACGTCTCGAACCCGGCAGCGCGATGCTGCTCGATGCGCTCGCGGTATCACGGTCGGGGCTGACACCGGCGGACCTTGCCGCGGTGCTCGCCGCGGACGACGCGGCGTCCCCGGGTTGCCACGTTTCGCGGTGTCCTGGGCAGCCGGCTCAAGGCCGCGGATCCGTCCGGACGGCTCACGTTCTCCCACGACGCCGTCCGCGAGGTTGCCGCCGCGCGAGCGGGCGCCGGCGTTCATCGTCGCATCGCCGACGTGCTCGCCGCCAAGGACACAGTGGATGACGTCGACGCTCTCGATGTGCTCTGGCACGCCATCAGATCCGACGATGTCGGCGTGGCACTCCCGTTGATCCGGGCGTTCGACCAGGGCCTCGCCGCCGGGAGGACGTCCCCGGACTCAGCCCCTGCGGGTGTGGTCGACGTCCTCGCGGCCGGTCCGGAGATCTCCGATCCCGCGGAGCTCGTCGCCCTGCACCAGGCCGTTCGCGAATGGACCGGCCGGCACGTCCTGACCGAGGCGATGATCGGCATGCTGCTCGCCGACGGGCACACCTATCGGACCACTCGACATGTGCACGCGAGCTGGGAGCCGCAGACCTCGACCGGGGGCGGCGGGGGACGCTGGCGTCTCACCGAGCGGGTGAATGGGCACGACGTGACGTGGACGGTCACGAACGAGACCCTGGTGGGACCGTCGGCGACCTACGAGCGCGTGGGCCCCAGTTCCTTCCGAAAGAACGAGACCGTTGAGGCGGTGCAGGTTCACGTCGACGTCGTGGTGAACACCCGGAGCTCGGGGCTGGACCGCGGATCGGCCGGGTCGTGGCTGGTGCGCAACAGCGTGGGCGAATCGTGGGTGGAACACCGCGACAGCTTCGGGCAGGACTATGAGCGGTTCTTCGGCGCCGGGCTCCGCGCGCGGACCCGGCAGGCCCGAGACCGTGGGATACGCGTCACGCTGACACACAAACTGGCCAATTGGCATCGGTATGGGTGGCTGCGGGGAAAGTTCATCCTTGCGGCGATTCTGACGATGCTGTTTCTGGGAATCGGCTGTTGGGGGTGGGTGGCATTCGGCAAGTACGATGTGGACTCGAATTGCTTTCCGGCCGGTATGACGGTGCCCGACGGCGGGGTTCACTGCTCGGACTCCGTGTGGCAGCGCCTGTGGGCGACCGTTGCACTGTTCAGCGGAACCTATATCTCGCTGTCCGGCGAGTGGGATCCGATGCCGCCACCGGAGGTGGGCTACGTTGCGCCGTTTGCGCTCGGCCTGACCCTGTTCACCGCGAGCTCGCTCTTGCTGCTGTCACGGCGAGTCACCGATTTTTTCCTGCTCGTGTATTTCCGTCTGTTCCGGAGGCCGCGTCTCATCGTTGTCGGCGACGGCGAGAGCGCGGCGGCGATCATCCGGTCGTGTGTGTTGCAGAAGATCCCAGCAGTGCTGGTGACTGATTCCCGCGATTCGGTTGCGGCACACGCAACAACGACGGCGATACCGATAGTGGCGTCGGGGCAGCTGGATGTGGCGCTGCAACGGTATATCGTGCGGGCCCTGATCCGGCGGGTCGGCCACACCGTCGTCGCAACCGACACCGACGGCGCCAATATGCGCCTGCAAGAACGTATCCAGCGTATTCGTGGACGTCAGCACGTCGGTCCGGTGCCGCCGACGTATGCCGGCAACCCGGGGTTGCCCATCAACGCCGACCGCCCGGCGCGTGACCTCGTCCTCATCCATGATCCCGACTACGCCGAAGCCCTGCTCCCGCTCACGATCCGCGACGCCCTGCCGGATCGGGAGGTGACATGTCCGACGAACAACGTGGTCGAGCAGGTTCTGCACGTGCTGATTGCGATCGCCACCGGCGGCCCCGAAGTTCATACGGTCGACGTCACGATCATCGACTGTGACGATTCGGGCAGGGAACCGGGCGACGGGGACCACCGGCAGGTCACGATCGCGCCGACACTACGTCGCTGGATCACCAACCTCGACCGTGGCCTGGCCGTGCTGCGCAGCAGCAACCCGTCGATCCCAACGATCACGCTGGCGTCCGATGGCCAGAGCAGTAACCGACAGGTGTGGCTCTATACCGGGCGATCCGCGAGTGCGGTGGCAACGAGGGTCCTCGCCGACGGTGCGACCGGGCCGGTGCGGATCGCGATCACCACGGCCGATCTCGTGGAGGCCGCGGCCGACATGCGCACCGCCTACGGCGGCCGGCTCACGGTTCGCACCGCGCGGCAATGGCTCGGTGACTCGGCCGGACCGGCCGATGCCGTGATCGTCGTCGACCCCGACGTGGTCGGTTTCGACGCAGCGCTGGTGACCGACGACGTCGGGACCCAGTGGGCGCGGATGTTCGACCTGACCTACAACATGTTGTTCTATACCGGAGGGTGGGCCGTCACCGGATGGTTGCCGGGAGAGCCGATGGCCGACGAGGCGCGGGATGTTGCCGCGCGGGCTCGGCGCCACGCCACGCGGATACAACGCATTACCGCACGGCAGCAGGCGATAGTGGATGGGGGCGCCACTCGGGCGTCCGGGCGGTCGGCGCCGGGTGGGGCGTCACCGCGCGGAGGTACGCAGCACCCGATCAGCGTCAACCAGCCGTCCGACCCGGTCGAGAAGGCCGTGTTCACAGAGATGAAACAGATTACGAATCGCTATTCCAGCGAGGCCGCCGTGCACCATATGCTGTATCTGCTCGGTGAAACCGGGTATGAACTGCGCAAACGGGAGCCATCCGCCGAGCCGCTGAACCTTGCCGAGGGCGTTGGGGAGTATATTGCACGCATGGAGCATCACCACTGGTTCTGGCGTCGCTGGCGCCGGCCGCGATATTTCTGGCAGCGTGGTGAACTCCACCGGGTTTCCTCCTACAGTGGTACCGGGGCCAATTATTACTGTTTCGACGGACTCCGGGAGTTGAGCAAGGACGAGTACGGTGAGACGGCGGACTCCGGCCTGCGGGGAGCACTGAAATACAACCTGATGATCCCGACCCTCGCCTACCCGGCGATCGCGGCAACCTGGGGCTACCGCATCGAACCCCAGGAATCGATCGATCAAATCGTCCCACCATGGTGCACCAACGACCTCGAACCGTGTGAGTCCGAAGTTGTCGCTGGCTGTGTCAACCTCGGCCTCCGGCGTGCGGATCACCATTTCGTTCGTGTGGTCGATACTGTCACCGTTGATGGGGAGAATTGATCGGTTCAATGATGGTGAAATCGGTGGACAGTCCACTACCTGCGTTTGTGGACGAATATCCTTCTGTGACTTCTAGAGTATGGAGAATACGGTGAACAGCGATGACACAACCGGGTGGCGGACCTTCCGTCGGCGTGGTGAGGTCGATGCGGTCCAGCTCGAGGAAGGGTGGACGTGGACGACCGACGATGGCGGTGAGATGTCTGCCCAGCCCGGTGATTGGCGGGTGACCGACGATGCGGGGTCGGTGCGCTCGGTGGCGGCGCATGTGTTCGCCAAGAGCTATGCGCGGATCGGTCCGGGCCGCTATCGGCGTGTGGGGGTGTTTCGTGCGCGTGAGGTGGTCGGCGACGAGGTGATCGAGACCCTCGAAGGCCCGGCGGCCGCACATCCCGGTGACTGGGTGGTGGAGGGGAGCGCGGGGGAACAGTGGCCGGTGCCGGGGGAGAAGTTCGCCCAGTCCTACGAGGAGATCGACGCGGTCGGGTAGCGGACGGCGTTGACCGAGCGGCCGCCGGCGGGCGGGAATCCGGATCAGCGCTGTGGCGGCGTCCTCGACGCAGCGAGATGGACTGCGGGAAAGCGATTGCCGACGTCTGAGGTGGGCCGATGGATCAGGCGCCAGGTCTCGGTGAATCCGGCAGCCGTCACGGCGGCGGCGAGGGTGTCCGGGTGCCAGCGCCAGGCAGGCGCCACGGCGTGATCGAAGGCCGACACACCAGGTGTGTCCGAGCCCTGGACGGCGATGAGCAGTGTGGCGTGCGGTGGCAGCCGACGGTGCCAGTCGGCAAGCACCTCCTCGACCTGTGTCGGCGGCAGATGAATCAGGCTGAATCGGGCGAGAACTGCGTCCACGCCGGTCAGATCGACGTCGGTGAGATGAGCGTCACCGCGGCGAAAATCGATGTCGGGGTACGCGTCGCCGGCGTGTCGGAGCATTCCGACGCTGGGATCGACGGCGATCACCCGGGTACCGAGTCGCGCGAGGTGCGCAGCCACATGTCCGATTCCGCAGCCGACGTCGACCACCGTCGGACCAGACGGGGGAGTCGCATCGACGATGGTGTCGGCGAACATCTCGACGGCATGACGTTCCCAGGCCGCGGAGAAGGCGGTGGGGAACGTCGCGGCGTAGGTGTCGGCGAGAGCGTCGTAACCGGGTTGGGGCATGGCGAGAATCGTAAGCACGGCGAGAATCGCCGGGACAGTCGGAGCACAGGCACCACGTATGTGGTGCACACGCACATCAGCCCCGGCAAAAACCGGGGCTGACCTGGGTAAACAATGGTGCGCGATACAGGGATTGAACCTGTGACCTCTTCCGTGTCAGGGAAGCGCTCTCCCGCTGAGCTAATCGCGCGGGTTTCAAGTCGGTGGACCCCACTTGAGTGGAGGTGGCGACGGGAATCGAACCCGTGTACACGGCTTTGCAGGCCGTTGCCTAACCACTCGGCCACACCACCAGATGCGAGTTCTCTCGCGCCGAGCGGATGACGGGATTCGAACCCGCGACCCTCACCTTGGCAAGGTGATGCGCTACCAGCTGCGCTACATCCGCACGCCCCGCTCGCTGGTCTTGTGGACCATTGTGTTGCTCGCGGTGCGGAAATGAACACTAGCCGAACCGTCGCGACGTTGCCAAATCGCCAGGTCAGGGGAGTGTTCGACGACGCGCTTGCGGCCGGTGCGATGCGGGCTCGACGCCGGTGGGCTCGACGGCCCGCGATTTGGCTTCCGCGAACCCGGTGTGTAAGGTTTCTCCTCGTGCAACGGCGCTGCGAGCGCCGTCGACACGGTCCCGTGGCTCAGTGGAAGAGCGTCCCGTTCACACCGGGGAGGTCGCTGGTT
>JASGFO010000137.1:0-10862 GCA_047605505.1 Gordonia sp. (in: high G+C Gram-positive bacteria)
GAAGCGCCGATCGCACCGACCGGCCCGCGGACCGCAGCTGCCCCGCCGCATCGCGCAGATCGGCGCGGAGCGCGCGGGCGCCGCGGGTGGTCTCGGCGCCCGGAAGCGGGGTCGGCACGCTGTCGGCGGCGGCGAGCAGGGCCCGGGTCAGTGCCTCGCCGTCGGTGATCAGATGCGAGACGAGCAATGTCACCACCCGACGGTCCCGGGTGGTGGTCGTCGTCACCACGCGCCAGCCGAGGCCAACGATCGGCCGCAGATCCGCACCGCGCAGTTGCTGTTCGGCCCAGCCGCTGATCGCGTCGTCGTCGATCCGGGCGGTCTGGATGACCATCGGTGTCACCGACGACCGCACCCATCGGCGCCGGGCAATCGGGACCCGACGTGGGGCGATGGCCCGGTGCAGCAGGCCGGTGCCCAGTGCGGCGGCGACACGTTCGATGCGCTCGATACCCGGGTCCGCGTCGAGGACCCAGCAGTACTGGATGGGAGACCGGAATCCGAGCTTCTCCTCGGCGAGCAGGAATCCCTCGTCGGGCCCGGTGAGCCGCGGGACGCGCGCCACCTCAGATGCACCCAGAACCGACGGTGCCGATGCCGGCCGTCTCACGGAAGTCCTCGTTCGCTCTGCGCGCGCAGCAGATTGGTCACGCCGAAGGTCGCGGTCTCGGCGTCATAGGCGCGGATCAGCACCAGTCGCAGCGCATGGACGACGATCACCGGCGGCAGATACCCCACGGTGACCGCAGCGGCGAGACCGAATCGCTTGTGCAGCAGCAGGGTCCGAGGAAGGAAACTCATGTACTCGACAAAGGCGGGCAGCCCGGTCGCCATCCGGCGAGGGGATACCCCGACCGTGATCGTCGTCAGGAAAGCATTGCGGCCCTTGAGGTCCTGGACGCACAGACCCATGTCGACATCTTCGAAGATATCCCGGCGCATGCTCACGCGGTCCCGGATGCGCGCCCAGGTCTCGGCGCGGAGAACCATATTCGAGCCATAGAGAACCGGGCTCTCGCGCACCGGCCCGGCGTCGGCTCCGCCGCGGCGCGGCAAGCCCGACAGTCGGCGGGTCACCGGTCGCAGTCGCGCCGCCCACCGGCTCGTCCAGCCCTCGAAGGGCAGCCCATAGGCGGCACCACGGCCGCACAGCGCGGCCCAATGCGCGTCGGCGTCGGCATGGAAGAAGTCGACGATGACCTTCGCCCAACCGGGCGGGATCCGGGTGTCGGCGTCGATCCGGGCGATGATGTCGCCGGTGGCGGCGTCCATTCCGGTGTTGCGCGCGTATACGAGACCCTGCCGGGTCTCGGTGATCAGCCGAATCCGCCGCTCGGTCGCCGCATGGCGGGCGACGATCTCCCGGCTCCGGTCTGTCGAATTGTTGTCGACGACGACGATCTCCGCGATGTGCTCGGCCTGCCCGATCAGCAAGTCGAGACAATTCGAAATCGTATCTTCTTCATCGTAAACCGGAATCACCACCGACAGCCGAGGCCGACCGCCGATATCGCCGGCGGGGCCCGGACGACCTACCGTTTCCGAGGTCGCCTCATGCACTTCGTCGGTCACCTCCACGAAGCACGAGCTTAGGACAACCTCAGGGCGACAACAAGCACAGACCACGGCACGCAACGCATCTCACAGGACCGCCGGCGCACCACACGACATCGAGTGACGGACACCACAATCCGACGATGCCGTACAGGATATTGCCAGGAATCCCTTCGCTTTCGGTGGCCGCACGAAAACCACCCGCAATGGCACCCGATGTCCCATCGCAATGTCGCCAATGTCTCATCGCAAAGTCGCAGATGACTCACCCGTACCGTTGGCAAATCGGCCACTCGGCCGATAGTGTCAGCCGCGCGGTGCTGTTCAGTAGTTGGGGATGGACGGCGCCGCCGAACGCCGGCGGACCGCCTCCGCGTGTCCACCCGTGTCTCCGGCACGCATCGAACCTCCCCCGACCTTGCACCTGGGATTTCAATTGGAGTACACCGAACTCGCCGACTACCCGGTCCCGACCGGGCGGCTCACCGAGTGGGTGCCGTCGGTCGACGACACCCACTGGAACGTCGACAATCGCCCGCTGTCACCCAACCATTCCGCGCATCTCACACTCGCGCGCTCAGCTCCGGACGACGCACAGGGGTCGTGGATCGGCACGGCCTTCCGGCTGCCCGGCCCGTTCGATGCCGCCGCCTTCGGCGCGACGCTGCGACGCTGGATCGACCGGCACGACGCATTCCGCACCACCGCCGAGTTCACCGCCGACGGCCTCGTCCGCACGACCGTGCCGTCGGGGACGGTCACCCTGGCCACACGCGTCCACGAGCAGATTCCCGGCAGCGGCGTCTACCGTCACCTCGAGCGGCTCTTCGCCACCGCGATCAGCCCGCTCCGATGGCCGCATATGATCGCGACCACCATCGAACCCGAGTCGGCTGCCGAACGCGCCGCGGGCACGACGGTCATCGTGGCGGCCGACCATTCGGTCATGGATGCCTACTCGCAGCTGCTCCTGATCACCGAGCTCCGCGAGATCTACCGCGCGACGACAACCGGCGATCAGCCCGCCCTGCCGCCGTGCGGCTCCTACGTCGAGCACTGCGCCGCCGAACGCGCCGCAGCAGCCGATATCACCGCAGACCACGCGGCCGTGGTGGCCTGGCGAGACTTCTGGCATGCCGAGGGCACCGAGCAACCGGCCATGCCACGTTTCCCGATGCCCACCCAGCCGGACGCGCCCGGCCCCGGGCCGGGCTGGCAATCGAGCCTGTCCCGCTGGCTGTTGTCGGTCCCCGAGTCCGACGCCTTCGCCGCAGCCTGCAAACGACACGGTGCATCGGCGTCGTCGGGGGCGTTTGCCGCGCTGACCATCGCCCTCGCCCGGCTGACCGGCCGGCGATCGGCCCGGTTCGTGATGCCCATGCACACTCGAACGACTGCGGAATCGTTCGCGGCCGTCGGCTGGTATGTCGGCCTCGCCCCGGTCGACATATCCCTGGGCGACGCGAGCAGTTTCGCCACGGCGCTGGCTCCCGTCGACACCGCGGTGCGCCGGCACGCAGGCGTTGCGCACGCGCCGTACCCGCAGATCGCGGCACTGGCGGGGATGGCCGAACCGCCCCGCTTCACCGTCTCCTTCGTCGACGCCCGCCATCTGCCCGGCGCCGCGACCTGGGATGACCGCGATCGCGCGCTGCGCAGCCGGGCCCGCAACCACGACGAGGTCTATCTCTGGATCAACCGGACCAGCCGCGGCATGAACGTCTCACTGCGGTTTCCGAACAACGAGGTGGCTGCGGCATCACTGCATGCGCTCATCACCGAGCTCGGAACGGTCATGCGCACCGTCGCCGAGACCGGCGACCTGCACATCGACGGCCCGGGGTCGCCGCACTCGCCGGAGCCCCGCACCGTCGTCGACCCCGCCGAGCCCCGATGAGCCTCATCGCCGCCGCCGACTGGTCACCTGCGCCCGGCCGCATCCTCGAGTGGCGGCCCACCGAGTCGACGCTGGCCGCGGCGGCCGCGGCGCCCCCGCATCCGGTCGGGCCCTCGTTCCTGCAGCGCGACCACATCAACGGGGTGCTCGCGCAGCGGGCGCAGGGTCGTGAGCACCGGGGTTTCACCTGCAGCGCACTCACCGTCGACGAGGATCTCGACGAATCCCGGATGACCCAGGCCATCACCGGGTTCCTGTGCGCGCATGAGGGGCTGCGATCGTCGTTCACCATTGCCGACGGCCAGATCGTCCGCTATGTCCTCGCCGCGGCGGACATCGGCCTGGCCGTCGTGCCCGCGCCGGAGACCGACGCCCACGCGCATCTGGCCCGGCGATTGCCCGAGGATGCCGTCTTCGATGCGTTCCCCGGTATCGCCGTCGGTGTCATCACCCGACCGGGTTCCTTCGACCTGTACCTCGGGGTCGACCATGCCTTCGGCGATGGCGGCTCGCAGGTCCTCGGACCGGCCGAGATCATCGCCCGCTACCGCGGCGAGACCAGCCCGATCACCGGCCCGCACGGCAGCCACATCGACTACACCGCCAGTGAATACGAGACCGCGGCGACGGTGTCCGCCGCGTCGGAACCGGTGAGTATCTGGCGCGAGGTGTTGACGGCGGCCGGTGGCACCATCCCGGCGTTTCCGCTGCCACTCGGGGTCGACGACGAGCCGCAGCCGGTGGCCATCAAGCGCGCCGAACTCGCCGATCCCACGGCGACGGCCGCGCTGGGGCGGCTCGCCGCCGCCCACGGCACCAGCCTGATCGCCGTCGTCCATGCCGCGCTGGCGCTGACCGAACGAGAGCTCGCCGGCCGCGAATGGTACTCGACGGCAACGGTCCTCAGCACCCGCAAGGCCGAGCACCAGTATTCGCAGGGATGGTATTGCAACTTCGCCCCGATCGGCTTCCGCATCGTCGGCAACGATTTCGCCTGCGTCGTCGACGACGCGGCCCGCGCACTTGCCCAAGCCAAATCGGCGGCGCAGATCCCCGTGCACGCTGCCCTCGGCGTCCTGCTCGCCGAAGGCAGCATCGACCCGGCGGTCGTGGCCAGTCCCCAGATGGTGACCTACCTCGACCTCGGGTGGTTCCCGGTGCCCGAGAACACCCGCGATCTGGCCGTCTTCACCGGTGAGGGCCGCACCCGCAATGCCTCGTTGTGGATCTCGCGCGATCGGCGGGGGCTCTCGATCGCCACCCAGCACCCGGACAATCCCACCGCCGCCGCGGCCGTCGGCCGCCATTTCGACACCGTGCGCACCGTGCTGGCCGCCGCGGTGTCCGACACCGTAGGGGCCGCCTGATGCATGTCACCGCCATCGACCAGATCACCCTGTCGGGATCGCTGACCGAGATCGCGCTCACCTGGTCGGGGCCACCGGCACGGAGCGGTCTGCCCGTCACCTTCAACCAGGGCAATCATCTGCGCGCCCAGACCGAGCAGGCACCGGCCTGGCTGGCCGGGACCGCAACCCTCCCCGACGCCCGCCCCGACGTCGACCGCGTCGCCGCCGCCGTCACCCGGCTGCTGACCGAGCAGGACGCGCTGCGGGCCCGGTTCCCGAGAACCGCCGAGGCCCCCACCCAGGACGTCTACGACGCCCACCAGGTGAGCGCGCGGCCGCGGGTCACCGGCCGTGTGTGGCACCGCTTCCTGGCTGCGCTGATCGCCGAACGCTGCCGCCCCGGAGACGTACCGGGGGTGTTCTTCGCCGTCCTCGACGACACTCTGGTCTGCGCGTTCGATCACGCGCATGCCGATGCACTGACCATCGACCTGGTCCTGCGTCGCCTGCTGGCCTACTACGCCGACCCGGCCACGCCGACCGCACCGGCCCGCGACCTCACGCAACGCTGCATCGACGAGGCGGCCGGTGTGCAGGTGCTCGACGCGGGTGAGAGTAAGGCTGCGCTGCGCGTGTGGGAGGAGTTCTTCGACGAGACCGGCGGCACCCTCCCGGCATTCGGATTGCCCCTCGGCCCCGGTCGCGCGCCGCAACGGACTGTCGTCGTCCCCCTCTCCGGCGCCGCGACCACCGACACCGTGCTGGGCACGAAGCAGCCGTTCGCGACGCTGCTGGCAGCCCTGTCCGGGGCGATCGCCGAGACCGGCGGGCCGTCGAGACTGGCCACACTGATCCCGATCCACACCCGGGGCCGCCGCGACTCCGGCTGGCACGACACCGCGGGCTGGTTGGTCTCCAACGCCCCGGTCATCGTCGATGCCGACGATCCCGCCGGCGCACAGCACTGGCTGCGTCACGCGCCCACGCTGGCGGCCTTGCCGCTCGAACAGGTCCTCGCGCACTGCCGGCCGACCTTCACCAGCGCCGACATCTCGATGGTCTCCTACCTCGACTATCGCCGACTCGGACCGGATCTTCCTGGTGCACAGCACATCTCAGCACTGACCTCGACCGACACCGCACAGTTCTGGTTCACCCGGTCGGGGCAGGGCGTCGACCTGCGGGTGCGCTATCCCGCGCATCCCGAGGCCGACGAGTCCATCGATGCACTGCTCGCGGCACTGCGCGTCAAGCTCCGGCTGCCCGCTGCGCTGCCGAGGTCGGGCTAGGTGACCAGTCACCTAACGCCGGGCCGGGGCCGGGCTGGGCGCATCGCGGAGATGCGCCGCGAACCCACCGTTACGGCTCAGTAGTTCTCGCAGGTCGCCACGGCCTGGTCGATGGCCTTCTCACCGGCGTGCCGCTGCGCCTTCGACCAGCCCTCGGCGCCGAGGAAGCGGCGTTTGCCGCTGCCGGCCGCGATCGAGGCGTCCCACGCACCGTCGCGCTCAGCCGCGGTGAGTCCGAGCACCCGGTCCAGGCCCGCTCGCGACGCCGTGTCGCCTTGGATCTTCGTGTAGATGGCAGGGTTCTCGGCCTGTAACGCGCGCTTGGTCTGGGCAACCGTGCAGGTGGTGCCCGGCACGGTCGTCGCCGCCGTTGCGGTTGACACACCCGCGGTGGCTCCGGACACGGCCGCGGTGACGATCCCGATCCCGACGGCGCCGACGGAAAGTCGACGAAAGACAGGGCGGTGGGCGAACTTTCGCATGGGATGCCTCTCTCGGTGACGGCCGGATCCGACTCGTCCGGCGCTCAACACCAACCTGCGATCACCGGTTGTGAACGGGCTGTGGCACGGCAACGCGTTCGCCAAAGTCCGGCAAAGACGCCCGTATTTGGCGTCGGCCGCGACGGGGAGTAAGGTCGCGAACCATGCAGCGTGCCCTCATTCTCGGTTGCCGCGGCGGGGTCTGATTCGACCGGCTCTCCGTCGCGGGGCCTTTCGACGCGCCGGTCACTCCCCCAGCAAGCCCATTCCCCGGAGATGACCCACCATGGCACCAGCAGATTTCTTCACCTCGGGCAGCAGCCGTATCGTTGAGCCCGCCGGCCCCATCCCGGCCGGCCAGCCGGTCTGGAACACCCAGCGCAATTCGGCCATGCCCACCCATCGCTACCGCACGTTCACCGACGAGGTCGAGCGCATCTCACTGCCCGACCGCACCTGGCCGGACACGGTGATCGAGCGCGCCCCCGGCTGGTGTGCGGTCGACCTGCGCGACGGTAATCAGGCCCTGATCGATCCGATGAGCCCGGCACGCAAGCGCCGCATGTTCGATCTCCTTGTCCGCATGGGCTACAAGGAGATCGAGGTCGGGTTCCCCTCGGCGAGCCAGACCGATTTCGACTTCGTCCGCGAGATCATCACCGACGACGCGATCCCCGCCGACGTCACCATCCAGGTCCTGACCCAGTGCCGTGACGAACTGATCGAGCGCACCTTCGAGGCCTGCCGCGGTGCCGCGAATGTCATTGTCCACTTCTACAATTCGACATCGGTCCTGCAGCGCCGGGTGGTTTTCCGCGCGGACAAGCCGAAGATCATCGAGATCGCCACCCACGCGGCCCACAAGGTACTCGAGATCGAGAAGCAGTACCCGGACACCAACTGGCGCTACGAGTACTCGCCCGAGTCCTACACCGGCACCGAGCTCGGCTTCGCCAAGGAGATCTGCGACGCGGTCACCGAGATCATCGCTCCCACACCGGAGAACCCGATGATCATCAACCTGCCGGCGACCGTCGAGATGGCCACCCCCAACGTGTACGCCGACTCGATCGAGTGGATGAGCCGCAACCTGGCCCGCCGCGACTCAATCATCTTGAGCCTGCACCCGCACAACGACCGCGGCACCGCCGTCGCCGCCGCCGAGCTCGGCTATCAGGCCGGTGCCGACCGCATCGAGGGCTGCCTGTTCGGCAACGGCGAACGCACCGGCAACGTCTGCCTGGTGACGTTGGGCCTGAATCTGTTCTCGCGGGGCGTCGACCCGCAGATCAGTTTCTCCGACATCGACGAGATCCGGCGCACCGTCGAATACTGCAATCAGCTCAACGTCCCCGAGCGGCATCCCTACGGCGGCGATCTGGTCTACACCGCGTTTTCCGGCAGCCATCAGGACGCCATCAACAAGGGCCTCGACCAGATGAAAGTCGACGCCGATGCCACGGACTCCGACGTCGACGACACCATCTGGGCCGTCCCGTACCTGCCGATTGATCCCAAGGATGTCGGACGCAGCTACGAGGCCGTGATCCGCGTCAACAGCCAGTCCGGCAAGGGCGGCGTCGCGTACATCATGAAGACCGACCACGGCATGAATCTGCCGCGGCGCCTGCAGATCGAGTTCAGCCGGGAAATCCAGAAGCTGACCGACGGCGAGGGTGGCGAGGTCTCGCCCAAGGAGATGTGGGACGTCTTCGCCGAGGAATACCTGATGCCGATTCGCCCGTTGGAGCGGATGCGGCAGCGGGTCGACGCGTCCGAGGTCGACGGCGGCGAAGACCGCATCACCGCGGTCGTCAAGGTCGACGGCGTCGAACGCGAGATCTCCGGCTCCGGCAACGGCCCGCTCGCCGCGTTCGTCGATGCCCTGGGCACGACCGGATTCGATGTGCGGGTCCTCGACTACAGCGAGCATGCGATGACCGCGGGTGACGACGCCAACGCAGCGTGCTACGTCGAGGCTCAGGTCAACGGCGAGACGGTCTGGGGCGTCGGCGTGGCGTCGTCGATCACCACGGCCTCGCTGCGCGCCGTGGTATCGGCTGTGAACCGCGCACACCGGGTGAGCAATCCCGTCGCCGCCGAGGTGGCCGACGCCGCCCCGCGCACCTGGGCGCCGTAGCGGGGGCTCCGTAGCCACCGCGGCTCGGTCACCGGGCCTCACGTTCAGCCGAGCAGCGGCGTGCCGCCGGGATCGGCCACCCCAGTAGACCCCGATATGTGCAGGTCACCCCCTGCGCATATCGAGAGACGGTATGGGCCGGACACCGCGAGCGATCCTCGCAGGTCCGGCCCATACCGGTATCTGGTGGGGTGGCTCGGTGTGTCAGCCCTGGATCTCGGTGAGAGTGGCAAGGATGTGCGCCTCGACGCCGTCGCGATCGACGCCGAGCCCGTCGAGGATGCGTGCCGCGCCCGTCTCGGGGGCTGCGAACAGGGCGAGCAGGATGTGTTCGGTGCCCACACAGTTGTGTCCGAGGCGCAGCGCCTCACGGACGGTGAGTTCGATGGCCTTCTTGCTCTCGGGTGAGAAGGGGATCTGCGGCCGGATCTCCTGATCAGGGGCGAGCCGTCGGGGCGTTGGACGAGGACGGAGGTGATCAGGTCATCGAGGTGGAAGTGTGAGGTCATGCGTCACCCATAGATTGACGATTCCCACATCGTCACCTATTGATTGACGTTCGGTGGTGTCATTCGGCTGCCAGCTGCTGGGCGACGTCGCGGAGCGCGGCGGTGATCGTGTCCACGGCGATCCGCGGCCCGGGGCGGCTCAGTGCCTCGTAGACGCGCGCGGCCCGCACGCCCGACAGCTCCACCCGCACGACTCCCGGATGTCTCGTCGCGAAGCGTGGCATGAGGGCGATGCCGTGGTCGTCGGCGACGAGCGCCTCGATGGTGGCGAAATCCAGCATGCGTTGCGTGACTCGTGGCGCCACTCCTGTGAGTGCCGAAATCGATTGCAGCACATCGTCGACGGGGAATCCGCCTTCGACGCTGATCCAGTTGCGGTCGGCGAGATCGGCCACCGCGATCCGCGTATGCGTGGCAAGGTCGCTGGCGCGTGACACGATCACGTCGAGGGGTTCGCGCATCAGCTCGGTGACCGCGGCACGCGGATCGGTCACCGACGGCGCGCGCTCGTCGCGGTGGGTGACGACGATGTCGTGGTCGGCCAAAGCCCGGGGCGCAGCGCTGTATCCGACGTCGAGGTGGAAGGCGCGGACGTCGATCCCGGCGATCGCGGCGCGGTCGAGCACGGCAGGCAACAGCAGTGCCGCGCCGGACGGAAACATCGCCAGACGCACCGAGGCGGCCCCGGCCCGATACGACGCCATCTCCTCGGCGGCCCGCTCCACTGCGGCGATCACCTCGTCGGCACGCAGCACGAGCGCCCGGCCCGCGTCGGTGAGCCGTACGCGCCGGCCGACCGGCTCGAGTAGGGGTACGCCGGCCTCCTCCGCGAGCGCCTTGAGTTGCTGGGACACCGCCGACGGGGTCATGTGGACCGCGGCTGCCACCTCGCCGATCGAGCCCCGGTCGGCGAATTCACGCAGCAGACGCAGACGTCGGACCTCCATGAAGGGACCGTACCGGGCAGCGAGGTTCGCGGGCACAGGTGGCACTCGCGGTCTATGCGGCGTCGGTTTCGATGCGGTAGCTGAGGAAATTGATGTCGGCACGGTGCGGTGGTGTCGCGCGGCTGTCGTCGACGACGACGATTCCGAGGTGCTGGCCGGTATCGGGTGGCGGGCCGTGGATCTCGGTGCGGACGTCGGCGAGGTGTTTCTCGAACGTGGCCGGCAGATCCGGGAGCCGGTTGATCAGGCGCGGGTTCTGCGGCATCCCGGGCGCCACGTTGAGCTGCCACCACGTGCGGCCGGTGTACTTCCCGGTGGTGATCGTGCCGGTGGTGTACTGGCCCGGGTCGGGGCCGACCATCCGGTGATGTTGGGGGCAGGCGGGTGCGAGGTTGGGGAGGTCGGTGGGTCCGCCGTCGGCCCAATCCTCGTCGGAATGATGCATCTCCGTCCGCGCGGCGGGCTGGGTACAGCCAGGTGCCGAGCACCGTTCACCACCTTCCCCGCTGAACGAGGCGAGACGCTGTGCGCGGGACGCCAGCCGCCGACCACGTCCAAAGTACATCGGTTGTGCCGCACCGTCTTTGAACAGCGCCAGCCACGGTTGGGCATCGGCGGCGGCGTCGAGGACGTCGGACAACGGGAGGGTCGCGCCGGTGGCGGTGGTGCCGAACCCGGAGTGTTCGATCAACTCT
>JASGFO010000138.1:0-10840 GCA_047605505.1 Gordonia sp. (in: high G+C Gram-positive bacteria)
CGTTGCGGTTTGCTCCGGAAACCGGAGCAAACCGCAACTTCTTCTGTAAAAGAACCGATCAGGCCAACGTCGCCCGCGCCGACTGCGCTGCGTCCACCAGGTTGGTCAGCGCGGCGGTCACCTCGTCGGTCTTGCGGGTCTTGAGGCCGCAGTCCGGGTTCACCCACAGGCGCTCGGGGCCGACGGCCTTGAGTGCCTCGCTCAGCGATTCACCGATCTCGTCGGTGCCCGGCACACGCGGCGAGTGGATGTCGTAGACGCCCGGTCCCACGGCGTTGGCGAAGCCGACGGCGTTGAGATCGTCGAGCACCTCCATGTGCGAGCGGGCCGCCTCGATCGAGGTGACGTCGGCGTCGAGGTCGGCGATCGCGCCGATGACCTCGCCGAACTCCGAGTAGCACAGGTGTGTGTGGATCTGCGTGGTGTCGGCGATGCCGGCCGTCGACAGCCGGAAGGAACGCACGGCCCAGTCGAGGTAGGCGGGCTTGTCGGCGTTGCGCAGCGGCAGCAGCTCGCGCAGGGCGGGCTCGTCCACCTGGATGATGCCGATGCCCGCGGCCTCCAGATCCACCGTCTCGTCGCGGATCGCGAGGGCGATCTGGTTGGCCGAGTCGGCGAGCGGCTGATCGTCGCGCACGAACGACCACGCCAGGATCGTCACCGGACCGGTCAGCATGCCCTTCATCGGCTTGCTGGTCAGCGTCTGCGCGTAGGTGATCCAGTCGACGGTCATCGGCTTCTCGCGGACGACATCGCCGAACAGCAGCGGCGGCCGCACGCAGCGGGTGCCGTAGGACTGCACCCAGCCGTTGGCGGTGGCGTAGAAGCCGTCGAGCTGCTCGGCGAAGTACTGGACCATGTCGTTGCGCTCGGGCTCACCGTGCACGAGGACATCCAGCCCGATCTGCTCCTGCAGATCGACGACGGCCTTGATCTCGGCGCGCATCCGGTTCTCGTACTCGGCCTGGTCGATCTCCCCCTTGCGCAGGGCGGCGCGCGCGAGGCGGATCGCCGAGGTCTGCGGGTAGGAGCCGATCGTGGTGGTCGGCAGCAGCGGCAGACCGAGCCGCTCGCCCTGCGCGGCCAGGCGCTGCGCCGACGGACCGCGGGTGACGTCGGCGTCGGTCACCGCGGCCAACCGCTCCCGCACTGCGTCAATGTGCAGGCGGGGATCGGACTCGCGGGTGGCCAGCGCCGCGGCCGACGCGTCGAACGCGGCCTGCTCGGACTCGCGGCCACCGGTCAGCGCGCGCGACAGCACGGCGACCTCGCCGTACTTCTCGGCGGCAAAGGCCAGCCAACCGCGCAGGTTGTCGTCGAGCCCGGTCTCCGGCTCGAGCGAGTACGGCACGTGCAGCGTCGAGCAGGACGTCGAGACGGCCAGCGACCCGGCCGATCCGCGCAGCGATTCCAGGGTCGCAAGCGCCTTGTCGAGGTCGGTGCGCCAAATGTTGCGGCCGTTGACCACACCGGCGACGACGAGTAGGTCGGCGAGCGCGGGGACGCCGGTGACGGAGTCGGCGCTGCCCTCGATCAGGTCGACAGCCACGCCGTCGATGCCGCTGCCGGCCAGTTCGGCGAGCGCCGGGCCCGCGTCACCGAAGTAGGTGGCGACGAGGATCGCGGGGCGCTTGCCCTCGCTGTCGGCGGTGAGTGCGCGGTAGACGGTGCCGGCCAACTCCGGCAGCCCCTCGGCGATGTCGGTCACCAGTGCCGGCTCGTCGAGCTGCACCCACTCGACGCCCGCCTCGGCGAGCCGGCCGAGCAGATCCCGGTAGAGGGGCACGAGCTCGTCGACGCGGCTCAGCGGGGCGTCGGCACCGTCGACGGCCTTCGCCAGGGCGAGGAAGGTGATCGGCCCGACGACGACGGGGCGGGCCGACGCACCCGCGGCCTGCGCCTCGGCGACCTCGGTGAGGACCTTCTCGGGGTTCAGCGAGAATTGGGTGTCCGGGCCGATCTCGGGGACCAGGTAGTGGTAGTTGGTGTCGAACCACTTGGTCATCTCGAGCGGCGTCACGTCCGCGGTGCCGCGGCCTGCGGCGAAGTAGCGGTCGAGCGGGTCGGCGATCGCGGCCACCCGCGGCGGCAGCGCACCGAGGAGGACGGCGGTGTCGAGGACCTGGTCGTAGAGCGAGAAGGTGTTCACCGGAACCGAATCCAGGCCCGCGGCGACGAGCTGCTCGGTGGTCGCGCGGCGCAGCCCGGCGGCGACCTCCGCCAGTTCCGCGGCGTCGACGCGACCGGCCCAGTAGCCTTCGATCGCACGCTTGAGTTCCCGGTTCGGTCCGATCCGGGGCGTACCCAGCACGGTCGTGGTGAACGGGGTCGAGACTGTCATGAGTTGTTGCACTCCTGCATTGGTTAGCCGACGGTCCGTCGTCCCTCACAGGAGGTGTCGAGCAAGCCCCATGGGTGCCGTACGGCGGCACCCACCAATCACCCTCTCGACCACGCCCAATCCCCGAGGCGACGAGCCACCGGCCGCGGCGCGGCCGGTACAGCGGGCAGGTCCGCGGACTCACCGGCGGGCGCGGAGCGTTGAGTCCGCGGCTCCTACTGGCCGTCGCCTCCGGGCGCGTTGGCGCCCGGTCGCGATGACGGCGGTCGTTCCGGCATACCGCTGCGGGACAGTTCCGGATTCGCACCGGATTCCCTCTTGGCGCCGATGGGATGAGGTAGGGGCTCCTTGACCTCGCCACCGGCGAACCTGCTGCGCCGACCATAATAGCAGTCACGCATAACTCAGCCGCCGGCGGTCGGCGCACACCGCGCGTCACTACGCCCCCCAAGCGCAACACCGCTGTAACCCGTCCGTCGTAGCGTGACGCGCATGCCCACGACGTTGATCAGCAACGCCCATGTCATCACCGTCGACGATGCGCGCCGGGAACTGCGCGATGCCGCGGTCCTCATCGCCGACGACCGGATCGTCGCCGTGAGTACCGAGCCGCTCACCGATCTCCCACCGGACACGATCCACGTCGACGGCACGGGCTGCGTCCTGACCCCGGGCCTGGTCAACACCCACCACCATCTCTACCAGTGGATCACCCGCGGACTGGCCGCCGATCACACCCTGTTCCAGTGGCTGACCACCCTCTACCCGATCTGGGCGGGCATCGACGAGCAGGCCGTGCACGCCGCAGCCCTCGGCGGACTCTCGGCACTGGCGTTGTCGGGCTGCACCACCACCACCGATCACCACTACGTCTTCCCCCGCGAGGGCGGTGATCTGCTGGGCGCCGAGATCAGCGCCGCGGACACCCTGGGCATGCGCTTTCATCCCACCCGCGGCTCGATGGACCTCTCGGAGAAGGACGGCGGGCTGCCACCGGACTCGGTGGTGCAGCCGATCGACGAGATCCTCACCGCCAGTGCCGACGCCGTCACCCGCTGGCACGATCCGGCCCCGGGCTCACTGCTGCGGATCGCGCTGGCGCCCTGCTCCCCGTTCTCGGTGACCACCGACCTCCTGCGCGAATCGGCCGTCCTGGCCCGTGATCTCGGCGTCCGCATGCACACCCACCTCGCCGAATCCCCCGACGAGAACGACTACTGCGCCGACCATTTCGGGTGCACCCCGCTCGAATACATGGAGTCGGTCGGCTGGGTCGGCGACGACGTGTGGTTCGCCCACGGCATCGAGTTCGACGACGCCGAGATCGGCCGGCTCGCCGCCACCGCCACCGGCGTCGCCCACTGCCCCACGTCGAATGCGCGGCTGGGCAACAAGATCTGCCGCACCCGTGACCTCGTCGCCGCCGGCGTCCCGGTCGGCCTCGGCGTCGACGGGGCGGCGTCGAACGAGTCGGCCCGGCTTCTCGAGGAGGCGCATCAGGCCGTCCTCATGGCCCGCGCGAGAGGCGGGCCGACCGCCCTGACCACCCGGACCGCGATCGAGCTCGCCACCCTCGGCGGTGCCCGTGTGCTGGGCCGCGCCGACGAGATCGGCTCCATCGAGCCCGGCAAGTTCGCCGACCTCGTGCTCTGGGATCTCTCGACGCTCGCCCATGCCGACATCGACGATCCGGTCGCCGCCCTCGTCCTGGGCACCATCCCGCCCATCAAGGCCTCCTGGATCCACGGTCGGCGCATCGTCGACGACGGTGTACTGCTCACCGCCGACACCGAGTCCGTCGCCGCCGACTGTGCGAAAGAGCACCGCCGGCTGCTCGAGAAGGCAGGCTGAGGCGATGGATCTCAACACGATCACCGGCTACCGTCACGCCTCCTCGCGCGCCGAGCTGGCGTTGGCGCCGGGCGAGCACATCGTCGCCGGGGGCACCTGGTTCTTCAGTGAGCCGCAGGTCACCTCGACCGGCGTCGTCGACATCAGCCGCATCGGCTGGCCCCCCCTGGAAGATCTGCCCGACGGTGGGCTGCGGATCGCCGCGACGTGCCCCATCGCGACCCTCGCAAACGCGCCGGCACGCCCCGGGTGGACCGCTCACCCGCTGCTGTTCCAGTGCGCCACGGCACTGCTGGCGTCGTTCAAGATCTGGAACGTGGCGACGGTCGGCGGCAACATCTGCCGGTCGTTCGCGGCCGCGTCGATGGTGTCGCTGACCGCAGGCCTCGACGGCGTCGGCCTCATCTGGCGCCCCGACGGCACCGACTACCAGATTCCGATCGCGGAACTGGTCACCGGCAACGGCACCAATTCACTCGAACCCGGCGACATCCTGCGCGCCATCGACATTCCGGGCCACGCGATGGCCGCCCGGACCGGCTTCCGCAAGATCGCGCTCGCCGAGCTGGGCCGCTCGGGTGCGGTCGTGACGGGCCGGACCGACCCGGACGGAACCTGCGTCTTCGGGATCACCGCCGCGACGCTCTGGCCGACCGTCCTGCGCTACCCCGCGCTGCCCGACGCGGCCACGCTGCGCGGTGATATCGATTCCGCCGGTGGCTATTACACCGATCCACTCGGCTCGGCGGACTGGCGGCGCGGGGTCAGCGCCGTCCTCGCCGAGGAGATCCGCACCGAACTCGCCGACGGCCACTGAGGGGCAGACATGAAATTCCAGATCAACGGCGAGCCGGTCGAGGCCACACCGCGGCCCGGGCAATGTCTGCGCACCTTCCTGCGCGACAACGCCCATTTCGAGGTCAAGAAGGGCTGTGACGCCGGTGACTGCGGCGCCTGCTCGGTCCTCGTCGACGACGTCCCCGTGCATTCCTGCATCTATCCCGCACAGCGCATCGAGAACAGCACCGTGACCACAGTGTCCGGTCTGGGCACCCCCGACGACCTGCACCCCATGCAGCAGTCCTTCGTCGACAACTTCGGCTTCCAATGCGGCTTCTGCACGGCCGGGATGATCGTGACCGCGTCGACGCTGAGCGCCGACGATCTCGCCGACCTGCCGCGGCGGATGAAGGGAAATCTGTGCCGCTGCACCGGATATCGTGCGATCCGGGCGGCCATCACACAGGGCGTGTGCGGTCCCGGGGACTGCGGCCCCCACAGCGTTCCGGCACCGGCGGCGCTGACGCACGAGCACCCCGGCCCGGCCCCGGTGGGCACCTCGATCAACCCCCTGGCCGCGCGCCGGGTGGTTACCGGCACCGAGCCCTACACCTTCGACGTCGACGTCCCCGGGATGCAGTATCTGCGGGTGTTGGCCTCGCCGCATCCGCACGCGCGGATCACGGCCATCGACACCTCCGCGGCCGCGGCCGTCGCCGGTGTCAACCTCATCCTCACGCATGAGAACGTCAGCAGCCGACGGTTCTCCACCGCCCGCCACGAGTTCCGGACCGACGATCCCGACGACACCCTGATCTTCGACCCGATCGTCCGGTTCATCGGCCAGCGGGTCGCGGCCGTGGTCGCCGACACCGCGGCGGCCGCCGAGGAGGCCTGCCGGCTCATCGAGGTGTCCTATCACCTGCTGCCCACGGTGTTCGACCCGGAGGAGGCACGCCGTCCCGGCGCACCCCTCATCCACCCGGACCGGATACCCGAGGATCGGGTCGCCGAGGCGGGGCGCAATGTGATCGCCTCCTTCCACGAGGGTTTCGGCGGCGATGTCGATGCGGCGCTGGCAACTTCGGCCGTCACCGTGGCGGGGACCTGGCAGACGCAGCGGGTCTCGCATGGTCAGCTGGAAACCCATGGCGCGATCGGGCTGCTCGACGACGACGGCCGGCTCGTCATCCGTACCAGCACCCAGGTGCCCTTCCTCATCCGCGACGAGTTGGCGTTGCTGCTCGAGTTGCCGCCCGAGCGGATCCGCGTCTACGCGGCCCGGGTCGGCGGTGGCTTCGGCGGCAAGCAAGAACTGCTGACCGAGGACCTCGTCGCGCTCGGTGTCCTGCGCACCGGACGCCCCGTCGCCTTCGAGATGACCCGCACCGACGAACTCACGCGCACCACCTACCGTCACCCGTTCCGGGTGACCGCGCGCCTCGGCGCCGACAGTTCCGGCCGGCTCACCGCGCTCGCGATCGACGTGCTCAGCGATACCGGTGCCTACGGCAATCATTCGATCGGCGTGATGTTCCATGGCTGCGCGGAGTCGGTCTCGGTGTACAACTGCCCGGTCAAACGGGTCGATGCCGAGGTCGTCTACACCAACAACCCGCCCTCGGGCGCGTTCCGCGGCTACGGCCTGGGCCAGGTGATCTTCGCGATCGAGAGCGCCATCGACGAGCTCGCGGTCAAACTCAACATGGACCCGTTCGAGATCCGGCGGATCAACATGGTCCGCGACGGGGATCCGCTGCTGATCGCCGAGCCGCACCCCGAGGACGACCTCGTCTACGGCAGCTACGGCCTGGATCAGTGTCTCGACCGCGCCCAGGAGGCCCTGGCACGCGGCAACGGCGCCGCACCCCCACCGGGTGAGCAGTGGCGGGTCGGCGAGGGCGTGGCGCTGGCGGCGATCGCGACGATGGCCCCGCGCGGACACTTCTCCACCGCGACCGTCGCCGTCGACGCGGCCGGTGAGTATCACATCGGCGTCGGCACCGCGGAATTCGGCAACGGGACCACGACGGTGCACGCGCAGATCGTCGCCACGGCACTCTCGACGGACCTGAGCCGCGTACACATCGCCCACGGCGACACCGACGCCGCCCCCTACGACACGGGCGCCTTCGCCTCGGCGGGCACCACCGTCGCGGGCAAGGCCTGCCACGGTGCGGCCACCCGGCTGCGCGAGGTGCTGATCGAGTCCGCCGCCGGACTCACCGGGGCGCCGCCGAGTGCGCTGACGCTCACCGCCGACGGGGTCGCCGGACCGACGGGTGTCGTCGGATTCGCCGCACTCGTCGACGCCGCACCGCCGGATCACCGTCTCGACACGGCCGCGGGGCCGCGCGCCACCGCGACCGGGGAGGAGCGCGGCGACCTCCGCTCGATCGCGTTCAACGTGCAGGGCTTCCGCGTAGCCGTGAACACCGAGACCGGCGCCGTGGCGATCCTGCAGTCGGTACACGCCGCCGACGCCGGTACCGTGATGAATCCGCAGCAATGCCTGGGGCAGGTCGAGGGCGGGGTGGCCCAGGCCATCGGCGCCGCGCTCTACGAGGAGGTCATGCTCGACGGCAAAGGCGGGGTCGTCACGCCGGTGTTCCGCACCTACCGGATACCGCAGATGGCCGACATCCCGATCACCGAGGTGTTCTTCGCCGAGACCTCCGACGAGCTCGGCCCGTTCGGCGCGAAGTCGATGAGCGAGTCGCCGTTCAATCCCGTCGCACCCGCACTCGCCAACGCGATCCGCCGCGCCATCGGAGTACGGCCCTTCGAGACACCGATGTCCCGCGATCGGATCTGGCGTCTCACCCATCCCGACGCGCAGCACTGAACTTCGGCTCGCCGAACTTTATACTTCGACGGAGTTGATTCCGATCGCGGGTTATGCGAGATTGGGGCAATGACCAGGATGGAGGCGCCCGGCCCCGGTGACACCGACGCGGTGGACACCGATACGGCGCGGCGCACGCTCCGCACCCAGCGACTGCGCCTGCTGCGCCACGTCGGGATGCTGGGGCCCGCGTTCGTGGCCGCGATCGCCTACGTCGATCCGGGCAATGTCGCGGCCAACATCACCGCAGGCGCCCGCTACGGATTTCTGCTGGTCTGGGTTCTGGTGTTGGCCAACATCATCGCCATGCTCATCCAGTACCAGTCGGCGAAGCTGGGCATCGTCACCGGCCGGAGCCTGCCCAGCCTGCTCGGGGAGCGCCTGACCACCCGCACGCGGCTCGCCTACTGGACGCAGGCCGAGGTCGTCGCGATCGCCACCGACCTCGCCGAGGTCCTGGGCGGGGCGATCGCCCTGCAGTTGCTGTTCGACCTGCCGCTGCTGCTGGGCGGGGTCATCGTCGGGTTCGTGTCGACGCTGATGCTGTTGCTGCAGAATCCACGGCAGCAGCGGATCTTCGAGACCGTGATCCTCGGCATGCTCGCGACCATCACGATCGGCTTCGTCGCCGGCCTCGTGGTCAACCCACCGCCCACCGGCGACGTCCTGGGTGGCCTGCTACCGCGCCTCGACGGCCCGGAGACCGTGCTGCTGGCCGCGTCGATGCTGGGGGCGACGGTGATGCCGCACGCGATCTACGTGCACTCGTCGATGGTCGTGGACCGGCACGGGGTGTCAACCACCCCGGCACGGCGGCGCCGACTGATCAGGATCACCCGCGTCGACGTCGTGATCGCGCTGCTCGTCGCCGGTGCGGTCAACATCGCGCTGCTGCTGCTTGCTGCGACCAACCTGCGCGGCACGGCGGGCACCGACACCATCGAGGGCGCCTACCACGCCGTCGCCGACTCGATGGGGCCGGGCACCGCGACGGTCTTCGCGGTCGGCCTGCTGGCCAGCGGCCTGGCCGCGACCTCGGTCGGCTCGTCGGCGGGCGCCGCAATCATGGGCGGGCTGCTCCGCCGCGACGTGCCCCTGTTGGTGCGCCGGCTGATCACACTGGTGCCGGCGCTGGCGGTGCTGGCCGTGGGCGTCGACCCCACCTGGGCGCTGGTGGTCAGTCAGGTGGTCCTCAGTTTCGGCATCCCCTTCGCGATCATCCCGCTGGGCCGCCTCACCGGCGACCGCCGCCTGATGGGCGAGTTCACCGACGCGGCCTGGTTGCGGATCGCGGCCGGTGCGGCCTCGGTCGCGATCGTGATCCTCAACCTCGTGCTGATCGTGCTGCTCGCGGCGGGGGTGTAGCGGGCCGGTGGGTGGCGCCGTCAACACGAGCACTGTCCTCGCCAGCCCGGGGACACGCAGGCTGTAGCCAGCAATCGCACGCCTCTGATCCTCCGTTTCGCCACCATCACCCAGTCCCTTCACTTACAGTTCCACTCGTAGTTCAAGATCCGACATCAACGCGAGCGAGTGGTCAATCACAGGCAAGAGATATATCCGAGGATCTGGTCACCGCCGCACAGGGGGGGGCATGCACAGCTCTGGCGATAGCGGCAGTAGCGACGATACTCTGCACCACACCGGCAGACGCGACGCCTATCAGCTTTGCTGATCGCCAGGTGACCAAGCGCACCGACGACGGCTGGCTCATCACCGCGGTCAAAGCCAACGAACGCATCCGCAGTGTCCCACCACTCAACCAATCCCCTTGGACCAGAGAAGGGTTCGTCAGCCTAAAGGGCGCGGGAACCATTGTCGGCGACGGCACCGTACCAGTGCAGGCCGGCACCGTCACCACCGGTTTTCAACTGGCATGCAATACCGACGTCAACACGGGTGTCACACTCGGCATCTCTGGCGGACCGTCCGCTCAGGCGAACATCTCATACCCGAGATCCCAGGGTTACAAATATACGACACAGCCTCGGACACGGCAGGATAGAAACCGCTGCAGCACTCGCGGCCTGGTATAAATTGGTGCACGGTGGTGGAGAGTGGGATCACAAACCGAAGCTGGACGAACTTCTTGACCTCCAGACCGAAGACGACCACTATTTGGCCGTTCCCGGAACTCCGTACAGAGTATCCTACGATATATTCTCGAATATTCACTACGGATACGTCGGCAGGGCGGCGGGCTTCAGCAGGTCTCAGCTGTTCACAGGAGCAAATCTCCACGACGAGGAGGCCGGCGTCAGCGATGCTGGAGATGACATGTCAATGAAGCTCGGGATGGACCTATGGGACACCTACCACGCCCAACTCACGTACCGCCAATTCTACACCGCCGTCATCCAGCTGGTGGAAAACATGGCTGCGGCTCAAGCGCGCGGAGAGAATGTTACGCAGATACGCCGGCAGTGAAGAACTGGAAATTTCCCGTTATTCGCACGATCGTCACCCCGTTTATTGAAGCGTTCGGGGTGATGGCCGTCGGTGTTTCCATTCTGGCGCATCAGTGGAAGACCTGCGAAATCAACGAGCCGGCGCTGATCACACAGATCGGACTATTTTCGTACCTACCCATCGCCTATGCTGTCGGACTGGTGGCGCTATTCGCACTATCAGCACTTCTCGTCAGAACCCGAAGTACAGTTTACTATCCGGCGATGCTTCTCGGCGGCATCGTGAGTACTTGGCTGTTCATAATAATATCATTCAGCGACTACAACGACTATTCAGCACTGCCAAGCGCCTGCCCGGGCGGAATTCCACACTGGTGGCCACGGTACATCCCGCTTCTTCTTTACTAGTGTCCTGCGCCGTTAATTCGTTGCTAGATATGGTAAAATGATGTATGGCACGACGCGGACCGGCACTTGTACCACTGGCCCTCTCCGATGAGGAGCGTGATCAGTTGGAGCGGTGGGTGCGGCAACGCAAGTCGGCGCAGGACCTCGCGTTGAGGTCGAGGATCGTGCTGGAGTGCGCTACGGGAGCGTCGAATTCCGAGGTCGGCC
>JASGFO010000139.1:0-10823 GCA_047605505.1 Gordonia sp. (in: high G+C Gram-positive bacteria)
ACAGGGTCACCAGGCCGTAGCGGCCGCCGGTGCGCTCGAGCTCGTCGAGGCAGGTACCGAGGATCATCGCTCCGGTGGCACCCAGCGGGTGACCCATCGCGATGGCGCCGCCGTTGACGTTGACCTTCTCGTGCGGGATCTTCAGGTCCTTCATCCACTTCATGACCACCGACGCGAAGGCCTCGTTGAGCTCGAAGACATCGATGTCGTCGACGGTCAGGCCGGCCTTCTTCAGCGCCAGTTCGGTGGCCGGGGTGGGGCCGGTGAGCATGATCGACGGCTCGGAGCCGACCTCGGCGAAGGCGACGACGCGCCCGCGCGGGGTCAGGCCGTTGCGCTTGCCTGCCGCCTCACTGCCGATCAGGACGATCGCGGCGCCGTCGACGATGCCGGAGCTGTTGCCGCCGGTGTGGACGTGGTTGATCTTCTCCAGGAACGGGTAGCGCTGCATGATGACGTCGTCGAAGCCGGCCATCTCGGCCAGGGCGGCGAAGGCAGGCCGCAGCTTGCCCAGCTGCTCGACGGTGGTGCCGGGGCGGCGGTGCTCGTCGTGGTCGAGCACGATGACCCCGTTGATATCGCGGACCGGGACCACGGACTTGGCGAAGTAGCCACTGGTCCAGGCCTTCTCCGCGCGGTTCTGCGATTCGACGGCGTAGGCGTCGACATCCTCGCGACTGAAGCCCTCGATGGTGGCGATCGTGTCGGCGCCGATGCCCTGCGGGGTGATGTAGTGGTCGTAGGCGGTGGCGGGGTCCATGAACAGCGCGCCGCCGTCGGAGCCCATCGGCACGCGGGACATGGACTCGACGCCACCGGCGAGGACGAGATCGTCGAAGCCCGACGCGACCTTCGCCGCGGCGAGGTTGGTGGCCTCGAGGCCGGACGCGCAGAAGCGGTCGATCTGGGTGCCGGGGACGGTCTCGGGCAGGCCGCTGTTGAGGGCCGCGGTCCGCGCGATCACACCGCCCTGCTCGCCGACCGGCGAGACGACGCCCAGGATGACGTCATTGACCTCGGCCGGGTCGAGGCTGCCGTGCCGCGACAGCACCTCGTTGATGATGCCCGAGGCGAGGTCGACCGGCTTGACGCTGTGCAGCGAGCCACCTCGCTGTTTGCCACGGGGCGTACGCAGCGCCTCGTAGATGAATGCTTGATCAGCCACGGTGGATGTTCCTTTCACAGGGACCAGTGATGGTTGCCTCGTGCTCTGCACGCAGACCACGTCGGTGGTGCGTCCAGGCTAACGCGCACTAACTTCGACGACTATACCCGGTGGTCAACTCGGTACGTGACCGCGTGGTTTGGGCTATCGTCGGTTCACCATGCCCACAGAGAACGCGTCCCGGCGCCCGCGGCCGGCCGATCGTCGCGCACAGCTCGTCAACCATGCGTCGACGCTGTTCGCCGACCGCGGCTATCCGGCTGTCGCACTTGCCGATATCGCCCGCGCAGCCGGGGTGACCGCGCCCGCGCTCTACCGGCATTTCGCCGACAAGCAGTCGATCCTGGCCGCCGCCGTACTGGCCGGTGTCGACGAGCTCGAGGCGTGTACCGCGCGCGCACTGACCGCACCGGCCGGGATCGACGAGCTGATCGCGAGCGTCAGCGCGCTCGGGGTGCGGCGGCCCGCGGCGGTCTCGCTGTGGCGGTCGGCGAGCCGGCATCTGACCCCCGAGCAGAACCGCGAGGTCATCCTGCGCACCCGCGAGGTGGTGCACCGGTGGGCCGACGTCGTCGCCGCGACCACACAGGCGAGCCCGCGGGACTCGGTCGAGATCTGCTGGGCGGTGCTCTCGGTGATCGGCAGTCTCGGCGTCCACCACAGCCGACTCTCCGCCGCGCGGGCCGCCGCCGAGCTGGAGATCCTGGTGCACCGGTTGATCGCCCTGCGCCCCGCGTCCGCACCGGGACTCGCCGCGGTGCCCCCGGCCTTCGCCGGGACGACCACGCGCCGCGACGAGATCCTCGACGCCGCGGCCGCCCTGTTCGCCGAGCGCGGGTACACCGGGGTCGGCGTCGACGACATCGGCGCCGCCGTCGGCATCACCGGCCCCAGCGTCTACAAGCATTTCAGCTCCAAGCTCGCAATCCTGATCGGCATCGGGCAGCGCGGCGCCGCCCGCCTGGAGGCCGGGGCGGTGGCAGCACACGCCGTCGTCGGCCCGGATCCCGCGAGACTGCTTGCACTGCTGGTGGATTCGTACGTCGCGGAGATCTCCTCGACGCCGGATCTGTCGGTCGGTTTCACCAACTCCTATGCCTGCGCCGGGCAGCCCAGCGCCGTCGGACTCCTCGACGCGCAGCGACGGTACGTGGCCCGCTGGATCGACCTCGAGGGCCAGCTCCATCCCGGGCTGCGCCGCGCGCAGGCCGCCGTCGCCGTACATGCGGCATTGTCGGTGGTCAACGACGCGGTCCGGGTCCGCCGCGGCACCCATCGCGCCGACTTCCCGGCCACCATGGCCTATCTCATGAAGGGCATACTCGGAGCGTGACCACCACGGGCAATCCCGAGTTCTCCCGAGACGAGCTCGTCGCGGCACTCGACCTCGACGCCGACCATGCCGAACGGCTCTGGAATGCCTTCGGGTTCGCCCGCATCTCCACCCCCGACAAGATCTTCACCGCCGCCGAGGCGAGTGCATTGCGGCCCTTCGCCCGGGCCGAGGAGGTGATGACCGACCGGACCCAGATCGCGACCGCCCGCGCCATCGGACAGACGATGGCGCGCCTCACCGACTGGCAGGCCGAGCTGATCAGAGATCTCGAACGCGACCCCGCCCGCACCTGGACCCGCGACCAGATCATCGACGCGCTGGCCGTTCTGCAGCAACTGATCTGGCGTCGCCATCTGGCGATGGCGCTCGACCGCGGCGACGCCCACGACCCGGACGCCGCCGTGGATCTCGTGATCGGCTTCGTCGACATCGTCGGCTACACGAGCCTGTCGCGCCGTCTCGCCATGGACGAGCTCGAGGATCTGCTGGCGACCTTCGAGGAACAGACGCACGAGATCGTCTCCCAGCGTGGCGGCCAGGTGATCAAGACCCTCGGCGACGCGGTCATGTTCACCTTCGACGCCGCGGCCCCGGCCGCCGACGCGGCCCTCGCGATCCACCGGCTCAGCGACGGCGACACCATCCCCGACCTCCGGGTGGGACTGGCCCGCGGGCCCGTGCTGACCCGCCTCGGCGACGTCTTCGGCGAGCCCGTGAACATCGCCGCGCGCCTGTGCGGCTCGGCCTACGTGGGCACGACGTTGATCGACGAGGCGATCGGCGACGAACTCGCCGGCGACGACCGCTTCTACATCCGGTCCATCCCCGCCCTCAGCGTTCGGGGCTACCGGAAGCTGAAGGCACGCACACTGGTGGCAAATCGGCGGCGGCGCGAGTAGCCGCGGAGGGCGGCGGTGACGGTCATGCCGACCCGGTGATCACTCGCCGCCGCCGCGGACGGTGGCGGCCCGCCGTGGTGACCGAGCGGATGTCGGCGATCGTCTCCGCCCACCCGTAGTGGACGTCGTCGTAGGTCAGACGCATCGTGAGATACCCCCGGGCCAAAGACTTCCGATCGCGGTGGCGGTCGTTCTGGTAGGCCTCGTGGCTCGTGTGATAGAGCTTGCTGTCGCATTCCAGGAGAAGCCTGCCGAGGAGGAGGTCACCGAACCCCACGCCGGGGATCTTCGGCTGCACGATGACACGGAATCCGGCTCTGCGCAGTCGAACCCGGGTCACACTCTCCGTTCCGGATTGCGAGCGTGGATCACATCGGTCGAGCAGACGCGCGATGCGCTGGTTGGTTGCCGGCAGCAATCGGCGCATGTCCTCGGTCTCGGTGATCCCCAGCACCCGCATCGCGGCATCGCAGGCGGCGATCCAGTCGTCTGCGGTCAGGCACCCGGCCGCGCACATCAGCGACTCTTCGATCGAGTCCAGGACGGTGCTGACCGGGAACAGGGGTCCCGGATGGGCGCAGTAGTCCCGCCGAGCACCCCGTGCCCGCGGACAGGGCCGCACGTGGAGATCGCGGTAGCCCGGCGGCACCCACAGTTCGGGGTGCTCGCGTTGGTGAACGCGAAGACCTGACACACAGGTGAGCGCACCGCTGCGGGCCGCCGCAGTGACCGCATCCGGATGGGCGTCGGGAAGCGCGTACCAACCGCGCCGCGGCTGGTGCAACGCGCCCTGGCGGACCATCCGCGCAAGGTCTGTGTCGGTGAATTCGTTGGCGAGCATCTCCGCCCGGCTGTGCACTCCGAGATCCATGCCCACTCGGACGCACCACGACCCGTGGTGGTTCCGCACCGGCGGCAGGCGCCATACCCGCGAGGCAGGATCCAGTCATCTCGGCGGGCTCCGAAAATGGGGCGCTTTTCCAGCAGCTCCCGGGGATATCCCCGGGAGCTGCTGGATTTTCCGGGGTTTATCGGAGCAATCCCCCATCACCCGACCGCGTAGATCCTGACCTCGCTCGCCTTGACCACCGCGAACACCGGCGAGCCGGTCGCGACCCCCAGCTCACGGACCGCCGCCCAGGTCACCTCGGCGGCCACGGTGTGTCCCGCGACGACCGCCCGGACCAGGGCGTGCTCACCGCGCGGGATCACCTCGGTCACCGACGCCGGCCACGCATTGCGTGGACTTCCTTGGGGTGCAACCGAATCCGCGTTCGCCCGAGGGTACAGCGCCACCGACCGCGGGGAGAAGGCTGCGGCCGCCCGGGCGTCGGGCACAAGCCCGCCGATCGGGGTGCCGATCACCTCCACCCCGTCGGGCGCCTGCACCGACGTGGGCCCGGCGACCTCGCCGAGCACGAGGTTCATCCCCGACAGCGACGCCACGAACGGCGTCCCGGGGTGGGTGAGCACATCCAGGGTGTCTCCTCGCTGGACCACGCGGCCACGGTCGATCACGAGCACCTGATCGGCCAGGCCCACCACATCGATGAGATCGTGGGTGACCAGCACGCTGCACCCGGACCGCCGGCCCAGGAGCGGGCGCAGGAGGGTGCGCATCTGCTGGGCCACATCCACGTCGAGGGCCGCGAAGGGTTCGTCGAGCAGGAGCACGTCCGGGTCGGTCGCGAGCGCCCGCGCCAACGCCACGCGCTGCGCCTGACCACCGGACAGGGCCGAGGGCATGCGGTCGGCGAGGTCGGTGACGCCGACGGCGGCCATCTGGCGGCGCACCCGCGCGGTCACCTCGCGCCGGGGCAGTCCGGCGGCCGCGGGCCCGAAGCCGATGTTGCGGCGCACCGAGAGATGGGGAAACAGTCGCGCCTTCTGTTCCAGCAGCACCACCGACCGCTGGTGGGGCGGGACGAAGTCGGCCGACGACTGCAGGATCCGGGTGCCAACGCTCACCTCGGAGCCGCCGGTCCGGCGCAGCCCGGCCAGGATCGCCAGCAGCGTGGACTTGCCCGCCCCGTTGGGCCCGATCACCCCCAGCGTCGTCCCCGACGGAACATCCAGATCGACTGCGAGAGCGGGCTTCGCACATCGAACCGACGCCCGGAGTGCCGCACTCACGAGGCCACCGGGCCGCGCCGCAGGTGCACCGCGACCACCACTGCCATCGCTACCGCCATCAGAACCAGCGACAGCGGCAGCGCCGCTGTCGGATCGTTGATCGAGTCCAGGTAGATCTTCAGCGGCGCGGTCTGGGTGGTGCCGGGCAGGTTGCCGGCAAAGGTGATCGTCGCACCGAACTCACCGAGCGCCCGGGCGAACGCCAGCACGCCGCCGGCGATCAGCGCGGGCAGGGTCAGCGGGAGCGTGACACGCAACAGGGTGCGGGTCGGGCTCGCCCCGAGCGTGGCCGCGGTGCGCTCGTACCCCTCACCGGCGCTGCGTAATGCGCCCTCGACGGACAGCACCAGGAAGGGCAGCGCGACAAAGGTCTGCGCGATCACCACCGCCGGGGTGGAGAACGCGAGCGTGACGCCGACCCGATCCAGGTACTGGCCCACCAGCCCGAACCGGCCGAGCGCATACAGCAGCGCGATTCCCCCGACCACGGGTGGCAGCACCAGCGGCAGCAGCACCAGCGCACGCACCACCCGGATGATCGTCGCGTCGTAACGCGCGAACACGATTGCCATCGGCACCCCGAGAATCAGGCATGCCAGCGTCGTCACGATCGCGGTCCCGAAGCCGAGCCGCAGCGCCGCAAGCGAATCCGACGACGTCACCTGGCCGAGGAACTCCCCCCACGGCATCTTCCCCACGATGGCGACGGGTCCGATGAGGATCAGCAGCACCCCGGCCAGTGCCGGGATGTGTACCCACAGCGGAACCCGTCGCATCGCGAGTGATCGGTCCTTTCGTCAGGAACTGTCGCGCGAGACTACCGCGTCGGCGCAGCAAAACCCGCGTCGCGCAACACCTTCTGCCCGGATTCACCGAGCACCAGGGTGACGAAGGCGGCGGCGAGCTCGGTGTGGTGGCTCGCCTTGAGCGCGGCGATCGGATACGTGTTGACGACGTTGGCGAACGCCGGGTCGGTGACCGTGGCGACCTCCTCGCCGGCACCGCGGGCGTCGGTGACATAGACGAGGCCGGCGTCGGCCTCCCCCGAGGTCACCTTGGTCAGCACCGCCGACACCGACGCCTCCTCGCTACGCGGTGTGATGTCGACGCCGGTCGTGCGTTCCACCTCGGCCGTCGCCGCACCACACGGCACCTCGACCGCACAGACCACAGTGGAGATATCGGCATTGCGCAGGCTCGCGAAGTTCTCGATGTGGCGCGGATTGCCCGGCGCGGTGGCGATCACGAGGGTATTGGTGGCGAAGATCTGCGGGGTGTCGACCAGATCGGTCACCTTGGTCATCGTGGCCTCGTCGGCGGTGGCCAGCACGTCGACGTCGGCGCCCTGCTGGATCTGGGTGACCAGCGCCGACGATCCGTCGAAGTTGGGCCGGACGTCGACGTCGGGGTGCTGGTCCTCGAAGGTCTTTTCCAACGCCGTGAACGTCTTCTTCAGCGACGCGGCGGCATAGACGTTGAGGACGGTCTTCTCACCGCCGCCGCTGTCGTCGGCGGAACAGCCGGCGACGCCGGCGGTGACGGCCAGCGTGACCGCTGCCGCCGCCGCGCATCGCGTGGCGGTCGTGCGCAGGGACAGGGTATCGAACAAGGGGACTCCTTCGTGGTGCTCAGTCGGCGAAGCGTTCGACGATGACGGTGGTGGCCTTGACGACGGCGGTGGCGACGACCCCGGGCTCGAGGGCGAGCTCGCGGGCCGCCTCGGCGCTCATCAACGAGGTCACCGCAAAGGGTCCGCACTGCATCGCGACCTTCGCCATGACCCCGTCGATCTCGACGTCGGTGACCAGGCCGGTGAAATGGTTGCGGGCCGACCGCAGGACCCCGCTGTGATCGTCGGGTGCCTGCCGGGCGCGGGCGACGGCCAATGCCGCCAGCGCCGCGCCGTCCACGGTGGTCACCGGGGATTCGGAGGTGACGGCGAGCTCGCCGGCGGCGATCCAGCGCCGAACGGTGTCATCGCTGACCCCGAGCAGCGTTGCTGCCTCGCGAATCCTGATCTCAGCCATGCGGGATACCCTATCCGCATCCGCGGAAATCTACGCGACAACCTCACGCATCTGCGGATCCGTGCGCCGGCCGGCTCAATCCGCCGTGCGCCGTGCGTAGCTCCGCAACGCGAACGGCGCGAAGACCGCGGTCAGCGCGATCGCCCACAGCAGGGTCGCCACCTCGGGGTGCCGCAGCGGCAGGGCCGCGGTCTCCGGCGCCGCGGGGCCGTTGCCCCACAGCACCCGCATCGCCTGCACCAGCGCCGACAACGGATTCCACTCGGCGATGCTCCGCAGCCAGGTCGGCATGTTCTCGGTCGGCACAAAGGCATTCGAGACGAACGTGAGTGGGAACAGCATCGAGAACATGAACCCGTTGACCGCCTCGACGCTGCGCAGCCACGACCCGATCAGCACGCCGTACCAGATCATCCCGAAGCCGAAGGCGAGCACCAGCGCGAACCCGGCGATCCCCGCCCACACCGATGTGGTGATGCGCCAGCCGATGATCAGCCCGGTCACGGCCATCACGACGATGCCGATGGACGAGTGGATGAGGCTCGCGATACTGCGTCCCACCAGCACCGACGACCGGCGGATCGGCAGCGACCGGAACCGGTCGACGATGCCCTTCTCGATGTCCGCGGTGATCCCGGTGGCCACGATGAACGCCGTGAACACGATCGTCTGCCCCATGATGCCGGGCAGCAGGTACTGCTTGTAGCTCACGCCGGGAATCGCGGCGCCGATCGCCGGCCCGAAGACGTAGGCGAACAACACCACGAACATGATCGGCTGGATGGTCACGTCGGACAGCATCTCGGGCATGCGTCGGGTGTGGATCAGGTTACGGCGCACCATGATCGCCGACTGCTGGGCGAGATTGGTCGGCCGGATCGCCGGGCGGCCGACGGGGCGGGTGCTCATGATGCCGAGGCTCCTTCGGCGGCGCCGATGTCGGCGGCCTTGTGGCCGGTGAGGGTGAGGAACACATCGTCGAGGCTGGGGCGGACCAGCCCGAGATCGTCGACGGCGATGCCGGACTCGTCGAACCAGTTGGCGATCCGGGTCAGCTCCGACAGGCCCGACGCGGCGGTGGTCAGCGTGCGGGCAGCCTCGTCGACGAAGACCTCGCTGCCGGTGCGCCGCACGATCTCGCGTGCGGCAGGCAGGTCCGCGGGCTCGGACACGGTGACCACCACGCTGGCCGCACCCGCCTGCTGCTTGAGTTGCAGTGGGGTGCCGTGGGCGATGACCGTGCCGCGATCGATGACGACGATGTCGTCCGCGAGGTGATCGGCCTCCTCGAGATACTGCGTCGTCAGCAGTAGGGTGGTACCGGCCTCGACGAGCTCACGCAGCACCTCCCAGAGCTCGTTGCGACTGCGCGGGTCGAGGCCGGTGGTCGGCTCGTCGAGGAAGAGCACCGGCGGCGCGGCCAGGAGGCTGACCGCGAGATCGAGGCGCCGGCGCATCCCGCCCGAATACGACCGGGCCTGCTTGTCCGCGGCGTCGGTGAGCGAGAACTGCTCCAGGAGCTCGTCGGTGCGCCGGGCGAGGTCCGTGCGGCCGATTCCGTACAGTCCGCCGATCATCCGGAGATTCTCCCGGCCGGTGAGGATCTCATCGACCGTCGCGGCCTGCCCGGTCAACCCGATGCTACGGCGGATCTCCTCGGGCTCGGCGATCACGTCGTGCCCGTTGACCCGCGCCGTGCCGCCGGTGGGCAGCGACAGCGTTGTCATCATCCGGACGATCGTCGTCTTGCCTGCCCCGTTGGGGCCGAGCAGGCCCAGCACCGTCCCCGCCGGCACCGCGAACGAGACCCCGTCGACGGCGGTGAGGTCACCGAATCGTTTGGTCAGGCCGAGGGCCTCGATAGCGGGCGAATCGGTCATGGCCCCCGACACTACCAGTGGCGCGTCGGCGTGTGGCGGCTCATTCGGTGAACGACAGCGCCTCCAGCGGGTCACTGTAGACCGCGTCCAAGGATACCGCCCCAGCGGCCTGCTGCTGCACTGTCGCACCGGAATGAGACACGCGCACATCGCGATTGGGCACCACGGAAGTCTCCCGGATCGACGCGGCGACGGCCGGGAGGGTGGCCGGGTAGTCGGTGAAGGCCTGACCGCCGAGGATCACGTGGTCGGGGTTGAAGATGTCGGCGATGAGTGCGGCGGTACGGCCGAGAACGGTGGCGCGCTCGTCGAGTAGCGCCCGCGCCGTCGCATCGCCTGCCTTGGCCAGTCCGAACACCGCGTCGATGTCGGTGACCGTCAGTCCCAGTGACCGCGCGGCCTCCACCACGCCCGTGTCGCTGACGGCGGGCTCGAGCCGACCCGTGCGGTTGGGGTCGAGCAGCGTGGTTCCCGACGCCGGGAAGTGACCGATCACCGGCGGGCCCGCGGCCGGGGTGTGCACCGTGCCGTCGACGCTGAACGCGATGCCGACCATCTCGCGGGCGTAGAAGTAGAGGAAGCTGCTGCGCTTGTCGTCGGGGTTGACGACAAGTTCGGCGGCGGCCATCGCCTCCACATGGGAGGCCACCGACACCGGCAGGCCCACCGATTCGGCGATAATACGCCCCACCGGCGCATTGCTCCAGCCCAGACGGGGATGGTCGACGAAGCCGCCCGGCGACACGCGACCACCGAGGGCGACACCGGCCCAGAGCAGTCGCCGGTTGGTCCAGCGCCCCAGGAAGCGGCGGGCGCTCTCGCCGATCGCGGCCAGGGTCTGTTCGGGGCTGCCGGTGACCGGCGTCGGGATCTGGATGGCACCGACCACGCGGTGCAGCAGGTCGTGGGTGGTGATCGAGGTGACCTTGAAACCGATGTGGATGCCCAGCGTCACATAGGGGGCGACGTTGAGCTCGAACGGCAGTCGGGGCCGGCCGATCGCGCCTGCGGGCGCGAGATCGGCGCGTTCCCGCAGCAGGCCGGCCTTGAGCAGCGCACCGACCTGCCGGTTGACGGTGGAGATCGACAGGCCGGTCAGCTCGGCGGCCTGATCACGGAACACCGGACCCGACAGCCGCGCACTCCGCAGGACCAGGGCCGCGGGTTTGGCGGAGAGTTCGAGCTGCGGGGTCGCGACGTGAATCGGCCGGCCCCCCTTGTTCAGCGCACGTGGCCCCGCGATGCGGACGGTCGCCGCCGGGACCGGCCGGGGCGTGGCGATACGCGCAGTCGCGGGGCGGGCCGGGGCGAGAGTCCGTCGGGAATGCTGGTCAATCGTTGCGGTCATGATGAGTTGTTGTCCTCGTGAATGTGCCATAGCCA
>JASGFO010000140.1:0-10762 GCA_047605505.1 Gordonia sp. (in: high G+C Gram-positive bacteria)
CCGGCCGAGCTGAATCTTGTCCTCGTCGACTTCAAGGGCGGTGCGACCTTTCTCGGACTCGAGCGGGCGCCGCACACCTCGGCGATCATCACCAATCTGGAACAGGAACTGGAGATGGTCGACCGGATGAAGGACGCCCTGTCCGGTGAGCTCAATCGGCGTCAGGAATTGCTGCGCGCGGCGGGCAACCTCGCCAATGTCACCGAGTACGAGCGGGCGCGTGCCGGCGGGGCCCCACTGGCCCCGTTGCCGGCGTTGTTCGTCGTCGTCGACGAGTTCTCCGAATTGCTGTCCCAGAAACCTGATTTCGCGGAGCTGTTCGTCGCGATCGGACGGCTGGGCCGGTCGCTGCACATTCACCTGCTGCTCGCCTCGCAGCGACTCGAAGAGGGCAAGCTGCGCGGACTCGATTCGCACCTGTCGTACCGGATCGGGTTGAAGACGTTCTCGGCCAATGAATCCCGCTCGGTGCTCGGGGTCCCCGATGCCTACCATCTGCCGAGCGTCCCCGGCTCTGCCTACCTCAAATGCGATGCCGGCGATCCGGTCCGGTTCACCACCTGTTACGTTTCCGGGCCCTACCGGCCGCCGTCGGCGGCCGGCGGCACCGAATCGCGTACCCGACTACCGTCGGCGGCCCGGACCCTGGTCTTCACCGCGCTGCCGGTGGCGCGGTCGGCGGCCGATCCCGCACCGGTGGATGCCGGCGGCTCGCTGCTCGACCAGGCCGCCGCGCTGCTCGCCGAGGTGCCGCCGGGTGTCGACGATCCGCCGGTGGCGGGGGTGCCGACCCTGCTGCAGACCCTTGTCGACCGGATTGCCGGGTGGGGGCCGCCGGCCCACGAGGTGTGGCTGCCGCCGCTGGCCGAGTCGCCGACGGTGGATACCCTCGTCGGCGACCGGGACTTCGGCGCACCGGCGGCCCCGGGCGATCTGCGGGTCCCGATCGGGGTCGTCGACCGGCCGTTCGAGCAACGCCGGGACATCCACGTCCTGGACCTGGCCGGGGCCGCCGGGAACATCGCGATCGTCGGCGGACCCCAATCCGGGAAGTCGACGGCGGTGCGGACCCTGATCTGTGCTGCCGCCGTCACCCACCCGCCCGAGCAGATCCAGTTCTACTGCCTCGACTTCGGCGGCGGCTCGCTGACCGGCATCGCCGGGCTGCCCCACGTCGGCTCGGTCGCCGGTCGCGCGGACATGGATGCGGTCCGCCGGACGGTCGCGGAGGTCCTCGCGGTGATCCGGGCCCGCGAGGAGCGGTTCACGCGGGCCGGGATCGAGTCGATGGCCGACTACCGCCGGCGTCGTCGGGTCTGGCACGAGACCGGGGTACCGGCTGCCGCGGACGCCTTCGCCGACGACCGCCACGGCGACGTGTTCCTGGTGCTCGACGGTGTGGCGGTGCTGCGCGGCGAACTCGAGCTCCTCGACGATCAGATCAACACGATCGCCGCCCAAGGGCTTTCCTACGGAGTGCATCTCGTGGTCACCGCGGCCCGCTGGGGGGAGATCCGCCCGGCGCTGCGCGACCTGATCGGGAGCCGCGTCGAGCTGCGGCTCGGCGACGCGATGGACTCCGACATCGGCCGGCGAGCCGCCGCACTGGTCCCCGCGGGCCGGCCCGGGCGCGGACTGGCACCCGACGGCATGCACCTGCTCATCGGGTTGCCCCGGCTCGACGGCGATCCGTCGCCGGGGACGCTGCCGGCTGCGGCGGCCCAGGCCGTCGACGTCCTCGTCGGCGCCTACGGTGACCGGCGGGCGGTCCCGGTCCGCAAGCTCGGCACCTCGATCACCACGGCCGAGGTCGCGGACCTGGTCGCCGCGCAGGGCGGCGTCCTGGCCGCGCAGCAGGTGGCGATCGGCGTCGGTGAACTCGAACTCGCGCCGGTGATCCTCGATTTCCGGGCCCAGCCGCACCTTCTCGCATTCGCCGATGTCGAACACGGCAAGACCACCCTGTTGCGGACGATCGTCACCGGACTGATCGGCACGGGCACCCCCGAGGAGGTCAAGATCGTGCTCGTCGACTACCGGCGGACACTGCTCGGCGTCGTCGGCGGTGATCACCTGGCCGGATACGCGAGCTCCGGTGAGAACGCCGCCACGATGATGACGCAACTGGCCGCCTACCTCACCGATCGGCTCCCGCCCGAGGACCTCACCGTCGAACAGCTCCGGGACGGCAGCTGGTGGTCCGGCCCGCACGTCTATGTGATCGTCGACGACTACGACATGGTCGCCACCGCCACCGGGAATCCGCTGTTGCCGCTGGTCGATCTCGCCGCACACGGCCGCGACATCGGGATGCACCTGATCCTGGCCCGCCGGTCCGGCGGGCTGGGGCGGGCACTGTTCGATCCGCTCATCGCCCGCTGCAAGGACCTCTCGTGCGACATCCTGCTCATGAGCGGTGACCGCGACGAAGGCTACATCAGCGGCCGTACCCGGATGCAGCGACTGATTCCCGGCCGCGGTGAGCTCCTCTCCCGCACCCGCCCCCAGGAGATGATCCAGGTGGCAGCGACCGCTGCGGGGTAGCCGATGACGACGGTGATCGACCTCGCCTACGGACACACCCGGATCGCGGACCGGCCGGGGCCCGACGTGACCGTGCTGCTCAACGCGATCGACGCGGATGCGATCGTCGTGCACGGCCGGGCGGCCCCCGCCGAACACCGCTGGGCCGAGCTCTTCGACGCCTTCGCGACCGCGGCGGGCCCCGGGCCGCTGATCGTCGGCCACCCCAGCACGTGGGGCGGTATCCGGCGGGCGATCCTGGTGCGGGCGGCCGCACTCGTTGCCGCCGACGTCCGGCTCGTGCCGCGGGCGATCCTGATCGCCCGATCCCATGCCGACCTCACCGTCTCGCGGTGCGCCGTCGTCGAGACCACGCACCGGCCCGACTATCCGGCCGAGCACCCGCGGCGGGCCCCGGTCTGGGATGTCCAGATCCTGTGCCGCGGGGCGGGTGACTGGGAGATCGAACGCAGCGGTGTCCTCGAACCCGACGGTGATCCGGGGGTCGACGGACCGGCCGTCGAGGCCCTCGTCGACGATCGGGTCGAGGCGGTCTTCGTCGCCGGCTCCGACGACGACGAGGTGGCCCGCGCCGTCGACCTCGTGAGCGAGTTCGGCGTCGCCGGCCGGGTGTCGGCGATCGACCCGGGGCTGATCGCCCGGTGGGGTGCCCGGGCGACCCGACGCCGACCGGTCGGCGACCCCGCCGCGCTGTTCGCGGGCCTGCCCGATCCGGTCCCGACGCGACCGGGCCGGTCGCGTCTGCTGCGCTGGGGGCTTCCGGTGGTGGCGCTGGTGGCGGTGATCATCGCCGCGGCGATGATCGGTGGCCGACACCCGACGTCGCCGCGGCCCGGCTCGCACCAGGTGGTCGTGGGACGGACCACGCTGCTCGTACCGACCGGCTGGCGCCGCAGCGATCCGCCGGCGGACTCGGGCGGCCCCGGGCAGACTCGCACGGTCTTCGCGTCCACCGACGACGGCAGCCGCCTGCTGGTGATCCAGAGCCCGGTCCGGGCCGACTCCACCCTTGCGTCGGTGGCGGTGAGCCTGCGCAATCGGATCGCCCAGCGCGGCGAGGACGTGGTCGCCGAGTTCTCCGCGTCGACGCGCTTCGGCGGCCGTGACGTGATCAGCTACCGGGAGATCCCGGTGTCCGGGTCGGCCATCCGCTGGTACGTGCTCGTCGAGAAGGACCTGCAGGTCAGCGTGGGCTGTCAGGTCGGGACCGGCGGCGACGCGATCGACGGTCCGTGCGCCGACGCGGTCCGCACCGCGGTCATCGCGCCCGGGTAGCGCGATCGCGACTTTGACCTGGACCGGACGCATCGGTAGGCTGGACCGCTGGTGCGCGGCACCGCTCGTCGAGGCGTGCGGTAACCGTAGGCCCCGGGTCCCCACTGGTCGCCGGGCACCCCCTCGCCGACGCATCCGACCAGCACCCAGTGACAAGAGTTGAAGGACCACCTGTGCCTACCTACACCCCGAAGGCCGGTGACATCACGCATGCGTGGCATGTCATCGACGCCACCGACGTGGTGCTCGGCCGGCTGGCCGTGCAGAGCGCGAATCTGCTCCGCGGCAAGCACAAGCCGACCTACGCCCCGCATATGGACGGCGGCGACTTCGTCGTCATCATCAACGCCGAGAAGGTCGCCCTGACCAACGGCAAGGCCGAGACCAAGCTGAACTACCGGCACTCCGGGCATCCGGGTGGCCTGAAGGTCCAGACCACCGCCGACCTGCTGGCGACCCACCCCGAGCGGGTCATCGAGAAGGCCATCAAGGGTATGCTGCCGCACACCAAGCTCGGCAATGCGATGGCCCGCAAGCTGAAGGTCTACGCCGGACCGAATCACCCCCACGCGGCCCAGCAGCCCGTCCCCTTCGAGATCAAGCAGGTGGCCCAGTGACCAACGAGAACTTCTCCGACGAGGTCGTCGAGGACGTCGCGGTCGAGACCGTCGAGGGTGCCGATGACTACGACACCGACGCGGTTGCCGAGGACGCCGACTACGGCAGCGAGCCAGTGGTCATCGACCACCCGGTCCAGACCGTGGGCCGCCGCAAGGAGGCCATCGTCCGGGTGCGGCTGGTCCCCGGCACCGGCTCGTTCAGCCTCAACGGCGGCCGGTCCCTGGAGGACTACTTCCCCAACAAGGTGCACCAGCAGCTGATCAAGGCCCCGCTGGTCACCGTCGAACGTACCGAGTCCTTCGACGTCTATGCCAAGCTCGTCGGCGGCGGCCCCTCGGGCCAGGCCGGTGCGCTGCGGCTGGCCATCGCGCGTGCCCTCATCGAGGTCACCCCGGATGATCGTCCCGCCCTGAAGAAGGCCGGCTTCCTCACCCGTGACCCGCGCGCGGTCGAGCGCAAGAAGTACGGCCTCAAGAAGGCCCGCAAGGCCTCGCAGTACTCCAAGCGCTGAGCGTGGCTCGCCTCTTCGGCACGGACGGCGTCCGGGGCCTGGCCAACGCGGATCTCACCCCCGAGTTCGCGTTGCGCCTGGCCTCGGCCGCCGCTGCCGTTTTCGAGACGTCCTCGGACACCGGTCGCCGCCCCCGGGCGGTCGTCGGCCGGGATCCGCGTGCATCGGGGGAGATGTTGGAGGCCGCCGTCTGTGCCGGCCTCGCCGCGACCGGTGTGGACGCGATCCGCGTCGGCGTGGTGCCGACCCCCGCAGTCGCCTTCCTGACCGCCGACTACCAGGCCGATTTCGGCGTGATGATCTCGGCGTCGCACAATCCGATGCCCGACAACGGCATCAAGTTCTTCTCCGGCGGCGGCCACAAGCTCGACGACGAAATCGAGGACCGCATCGAGGCCGCGATGACCGACGAGCCGATCCGCCCGATCGGTGCGGCCGTGGGCCGCATCCTCGACGCGCCTGACGCGGGTGAGCGCTACCGCCGCCATCTCGTCGCGGCGATCGGCGCAACCCCTGAGACCGCCGCTCAGGGTCGCGGGTGCCTGGCCGGGCTGACCGTCGTCGTCGACTGTGCCCATGGCTCGGCATCAGCGCTGGCTCCCGCGGTCTACGCCGACGCCGGTGCCACCGTGATCACCATTCACGCCGAGCCGGACGGGCTCAACATCAACGACAACTGCGGGTCGACGCATATGGACAAGCTGCGCGCAGCGGTCCTGGAGCACGGCGCCGACCTCGGCCTGGCCCACGACGGTGACGCCGACCGCTGTCTGGCCGTCGACTCGACCGGCGCGCTCGTCGACGGCGACGCCATCATGGCGATCCTCGCGATCGCGATGAGTGAACGGAATCGCTTGCGCGACAACGTTCTCGTCGCCACAGTGATGAGCAATCTGGGGCTGCACATCGCGATGCGCGAGGCCGGGATCACCTTGCGGACCACCGCCGTCGGCGACCGCTACGTCCTCGAGGAGCTCCGCAGTGGCGGATACTCGCTCGGCGGCGAACAATCCGGGCACATCGTCGTCCCGACGGTCGGCACCACCGGTGACGGCATTCTCACCGGCCTGCTCCTTATGGAACGGATGGCGCGGACCGGTCGGCGGCTGGCCGATCTGGCCGGCATCATCACCGTCCTGCCGCAGGAACTCATCAACGTCGAAGTCGCCGACAAGCACGCTGTCGCCGATTCGCCGGTCGTCAAGGAAGCCGTCGTCGATGCTGAGGCCCAACTCGGTGAGACCGGGCGAATCCTGTTGCGGCCCTCGGGGACCGAGCAGCTCGTCCGGGTGATGGTCGAGGCCGGGACCCCGACCGAGGCGTTGTCGGTGGCCGAGCGTATCGCCGACGTGGTCGCCGCAGTGGGGCGATGACGTCGCAGGTGCGGCCGGCGGCGGTCCTGTTCGACTTCTCCGGCACCCTGTTCCGGTTCGAGGCCGACGATACGTGGTTCGCCGGTCTGCACGACGCGTCCGGTCGGCCCCTGCCCGCCGACCGCCGGGCCGAGCTGGTCCGGCGGATGACGCAGCCCGTCGGGCTGCCCGCCGACCTCTCGGCCGCCGACCGCGCCGCCTGGGAGCGCCGGGACCTCGATCCGGAACTGCATCGACGTGCCTACCTTGCGATGCTGCGTGCGTCGGGGCTCGACCTGCCCGGGTCGGCCGAGGCACTCTACGACCAGGTGATCGACCCCCGGTTCTGGCGGCCGTTCGCCGACACCGTCCCGGTGCTGCGCGGCCTGGCGGCCGCGGGCATCCCGATCGGGGTGGTCAGCAACATCGCCTTCGATCTGCGGTCGGTGCTCGCCCGGCACGGCGTCGACGGTCTCGTCGCCGCCTACGCGCTGTCCTACGAGGTCGGCGTGATCAAGCCGGCGGCCACGATCTTCCGGGCGGCGCTCGAGATGATCGGGGTGTCCCCGGAGCGGACGTTGATGATCGGTGACAGCGAGCACGCCGACGGTGGTGCCCGCGCGCTCGGCTGCGCCTTCGAGCTCGTCGCCGATCTGCCGGCGGACCGGCGCCCGCACGCCCTGCGTGACGCCCTTGGCCGAGGAGGCATCGACCTGTCGGTGGCTGAGGTAGACGCACCGCGTCCGGGCCTCTGACCTCGGGAGACACGCCCTAGACGCATCCCGTCGCCGGCCACGCCGGTATGCGTGTGTTTGCCGACTGCGCGACAATCTCGGCAGGCGACAATCTCAGCAGGCACGGAACCCGAGGGCCGATGCGTGCGTCCGATAGGAAGATCGGCCGGGTCCGGTCGTGAGCCGGGGGAGGAGCGGGCAGTGATCACAGGAGAGAATGCGGTCACCGGAGAGGAAGCGGTCACCGGGGCCGGATCGGGGACCTGGGCGGGGCGGGTGGATGTCGACGTCGATCAGGTTGCCGCCGTCGCCGCGTTCTATCGCCGGGCCGCGCACGTCGTCGGTGCCGCGGCAGACGAGGTCGGCGATCACGATTTCGGTTCCTGGGCGCACGGCGCGGACTACGGCGGATTCGGCCAACGGTTTGCCGCCGTCGGTGCGACGTTGGCCCGGCGCCTGGCCGCCCACGCCGGGTCCGCGGCCCGGTTGTCGGCGGCACTCGATGATGGGGTCGAGGCCGTCGTCGAATCCGACGCCGGTGCGGCCGCCGTGCTCCGAGCACCGGTCGATGGGGGCCGCGCGTGAGCCGAGGATCGGATTCCCTTGTTGCACTGCGTGATCGGGCGATAACCGGCGTCGAGGACCTGATTGCTGTCCTGGTCGTGGGGCGGACGCTCGGCATTGCGCTGCCGAGTGACGACGACATCCGCAGGCCCCTGCGGCAGGTGGCGCATCTCGACGTCGGCGGACTCGCCGCGGACGCGCGCCGCCTCGGTGCGGTGCACCGCGCCGTCGCCGATCAGTTGCACCGCCTGCCCGAACAGCAGGTCCGGCTCGACCAGGGATGGTCGTCGGGGGCGGGGGCCGCGGCACTGCTCCGCGTGATCGACCATCAGCGGCGGGCGGAGACCGATCTGCACGCCCTGCGGTCGGTGGCGGAGGCCGCGCAGGCTGCGGCCGCCGGCGTCGACCAGATCCTGCGCACCTGGTATCTGACCGTGACCCGGCTGTCGACACCGCTGGTGGCCGGTGTCCCCGCCGGCGAACTCGGTGATTCGGTGCTGACCGGGCGGATTCCGCATCACCTCGTCGCCGCCGATCTCACCGCCCGCGTCGACCTGCTCCAGCGGTCGGCGACGATCACCCACACCGGCATCTCGTCGATCCTCACCGCGCTCGTCGGCACGGCCGATGGCTGGGAGACCACCGTGCCCGACCGGCCGGATCGCCCCCGCACCACACCGCCGGCACCCGCCGACCTGCCCCGGGCCGCCGCACCCGCCGCGACACCCGCGGGTGCCGGGGCGTCGCCGGGCGGACCCGCAGGCGACGACCTGCCGTTGACCCTGGCGGCGATCCCGGTGACCGAGGGCACCGTGACCCCGTCCGCACCGGACTCCGCGGCTCCGCCGCCACCGTCCGCGCCGGACTCCGCGGCTCCGCCGCCACCGGTCGCCGATCGGCCGATGCCGGGCTCGTCGCCACCGGATCCGACACCGCCCGGTGGGCAATCTGCGAGCCCGCAACCGGCCGCCGATCTGCCGGATGCCGATCTCGCACTGGCCGGTGACCAGTGAGATCGGTGCGGAGTGCCCATCCATGAAGGCCGCCGACCAGATCGAGTCTCTCGCCCGGGAGACCACCACCGCCCTCGCCGCCGCGTCCCGGGAGTTCACTGCGACGCTGCGGCGCCTCGCCGCCGAGGTCGATGACCATTGCCGGACCCACGACGAGGTCGCCGGGCTGCGGGCGGACCTCGAATCCGCCGCCGCGGCGGCCGACCATCCGACGCCACGCATCCTGTTGCCCGCCGACCTGGCCGACGCGAGTCCGCACCGCCGGCGTGGTCCGGACGCCGCATCATGAGCCCGATACCCGACGAGGCGGCGGCCGTGGTGGCATAGGCTATCGGGTGTGCCAGGCAAAAAGCGTTTCCGAAAGTCGGCCCCGCCACCGGCCAAGCAGCTCACGGAGCTGGCGCACCGCGGTCCGCATCCTGTGCTGACCGGCAGTTTGGGCATCGTCGGTATCGACGGGCAGGTGTTCGCGCCCGCCGCGGGCACCGGACTGCCTGCACTGGCCTTCGGGCATGCCTGGCTCGCCGACGGCCGGCGCTATCGGGATCTGCTCTATCACCTGGCGTCGTGGGGTTTCGTGGTCGCCGTTCCCCACGGGCACAGCGGGGTCCTGCCCTCCGACGTCGGGCTGGCATCGGAACTGCGTTCGGCGTTGTCGATGATCGCGCACGCCCCGCTCGGCGATGGCGGCATCACCGTGGACCCGGAGCGGATCGGCTTTGCCGGTCATGGATTCGGCGCCGCGGCTGCGGCGCTCGCCGCCTCGCCGGAGGTGTTCGCCGGACAGCAGGCGCCGTCGGTCGCCGGGGTGGTCGCGATCTTCCCGGCGCCGACCACCCGAATCCTGCTTCCCGCGGCCGCCGAGGTGACGGCGCCGGGTCTGGTCCTGGCGGCACCGGGCGCACTGGACACCGTCGATGCCAACGCGCGTCCGCTGGCCGCGGCCTGGGGCGGTGACGTCGTGCTGCGGACGGTTCCCGGCGCCGACAGTCGCAAGCTCCTCGAACGGCGGTCCTGGAAGTCGCTGATCGGGATCAACGGGGCGGACAAGAAGACCCATCGGCAGGTGCGTGCCCTGATGACGGGATTCCTCCGGTACACCGTCGCCGCGGATGACCACTACGCGGGCTTCGCCGATCCGGCGGCGGTGATCGGGAAATCGCCTGCCGTCGATCCCCAGGTGATTCCCGACGGCGAACTCGATCACATCTCGGCGCTCCTGGGCGCCAAAGCGCGCAAGCGTGGGCGGGTGGCCCGGCTCTTGCCGGTACGCTGAGCGTCTATGTGCGGAATCGTCGGATACACAGGGGGGCGGCAGGCCCTCGACATCGTCGTCGAAGCGTTGCGGCGGATGGAGTACCGGGGCTATGACTCCGCCGGCGTGGCCATTCTCGACGGTCAGGGGCACACCGCGGTCGAGAAGAAGGCCGGCCGTCTGGAGAATCTGGACAAGCAGATCGCGACCGTCGGCCGCGAGTCGCTGTCGGGCACTACCGGCATGGGACACACCCGGTGGGCCACCCACGGCCAGCCGACCGACCGCAACGCCCACCCGCATGTGAGCACCGACGGGAAGATCGCCGTCGTCCACAACGGCATCATCGAGAACTACGCGGTGCTGCGTGACGATCTCGAGGCCGCCGGCGTCGAATTCACCTCCGACACCGACACCGAGACCGCGGTCCACCTGATCGAGCGCGAGTATGCGCAGGGCAGCGCCGCCGGTGACTTCGTGGCCAGTGCCTACGCGGCGTTGCGGTGCCTCGAGGGCGCGTTCACGCTCGTGTTCACCCACTCCGATCATCCCGGCACGATCGTCGCCGCCCGCCGTTCCACACCGCTGGTGGTGGGTGTCGGTGCCGGCGAGATGTTCGTCGCCTCCGATGTCACCGCGTTCATCGAGCACACCCGGGATGCCGTCGAGCTCGGTCAGGATCAGGTGGTCGTGATCACCGCCGACACCTACGAGATCACCGACTTCGACCGGAACCCGAGCACAGGCAAACCGTTCCACATCGACTGGGACCTCGCGGCCGCCGAGAAGGGCGGATTCGACTTCTTCATGCTCAAGGAGATCGCCGAGCAGCCCGCCGCGCTCGCCGAACCCATGCTCGGGCACATGTTCAACGGGCGGAACTTGCACTACGA
>JASGFO010000141.1:0-10699 GCA_047605505.1 Gordonia sp. (in: high G+C Gram-positive bacteria)
TCGACACCTGGCCGGGCCTGATCCTGCCGTACGTCACGTTCGCGCTGCCGTTGGCGATCTACACCCTCTCGGCGTTCTTCCGGGAGATCCCCTGGGAGCTGGAGAAGGCCGCGAAGATGGACGGTGCCACCCCGTGGCAGGCGTTCTCGAAGGTGATCGCGCCGCTGGCGGCCCCGGGGGTGGTGACCGCGGCGATCCTGGTGTTCATCTTCGCCTGGAACGACCTTCTGTTGGCGCTATCGCTGACCTCGACCGAGCGGGCCATCACCGCGCCGGTCGCCATCGCGAACTTCACCGGCAGTTCCCAGTTCGAGGAGCCCACCGGGTCGATCGCGGCGGCCGCCGTCGTCATCACCATTCCGATCATCATCTTCGTCCTCTTCTTCCAACGTCGAATCGTGGCCGGCCTGACCTCCGGTGCGGTGAAGGGATAACCCATGGCAGACATCGTCCTGGACTCCATCTCCAAGCAGTATCCCGACGGTTCGGTCGCGGTACATGAGGTGGATCTGTCCATCGCCGACGGCGAGTTCATCATCTTGGTCGGCCCGTCCGGTTGCGGAAAGTCGACGACGCTCAACATGATCGCGGGACTCGAGGACATCAGTTCCGGGGAACTGCGCATCGGTGGCGAACGCGTCAACGAGCGGGCCCCCAAGGACCGCGACATCGCGATGGTGTTCCAGAGCTATGCGCTCTACCCGCACATGTCGGTGCGCGACAACATCGCGTTCCCGCTCACCCTTGCCAAGCTGCCCAAGGACCAGATCAAGACCAAGGTCGACGAGGCCGCCCGCATCCTGGATCTGGGCCCGTACCTGGATCGCAAGCCGGCGAATCTGTCCGGCGGGCAGCGCCAGCGCGTCGCGATGGGCCGGGCGATCGTCCGGGCGCCCAAGGCGTTCCTGATGGACGAGCCGCTGTCGAATCTGGACGCGAAGCTGCGGGTGCAGATGCGTGCGGAGATCGCGCGTCTGCAGAACCGGCTGGGCACCACCACCGTGTATGTGACCCATGACCAGACCGAGGCGATGACGCTCGGTGATCGCGTCGTCGTGATGCGGGCGGGACATGTGCAGCAGGTGGGATCCCCGCAGGAGCTCTACAGTCGTCCGGCCAATGTGTTCGTCGCCGGGTTCATCGGCTCGCCAGCGATGAACTTCCTGCCCGGGCGCCTCGGCGCCGACGGAATCTCGACGCCGATCGGCACGGTGCCGCTGCACGATCATCGGTCGGTGCTCTCGGCGGCCGGTGCGGCCGGCAGCAACGGCGAGGTCCTGGTGGGTGTGCGGCCCGAACACATCGAGGATGCGCAGCTGCTCGACGCGGCCACCCGCACGCGGGGGACCACGTTCACCGCCGACGTCGATGTCCTCGAGTCGATGGGGTCGGACAACTATGCCTACTTCCGGGTCGATTCGGGGGGTGCGGCCAACGACGCGCTCGACGAGCTGGCCGCGGACTCGGGTCACAGCCTCGGCGGGGGTGAGATGATCGCGCGGCTCTCCCCGGAGTCGGGGGTGCGACGCGGTACCCGTGCACAGCTGTGGTTCGATCCGGCGCGGGCCGCGATCTTCGACCAGCATTCGGGGGTGACGTTGCGGTAGCGCCGCCGGTCACCGCCGCCCGCGGCGCTCGCCGAGGGCGGCGATGACGTCGTCGTCCCAGATGTGCTTGCGGATCAGGCGGTAACGTTCCCCCGCGAGCCACAGGTAGAGTTCGGCGTCGCGCTCGAGGTCGGGCCGGAGCCGGGCGCGGCGGGCCATCCGGATTGCGGGCAGGAACTCCTCGCCGAACCAGCGCCGCGCGACCTCGGGCCGGCCCAGGAATTCGGCGCGTTCCTGGGACAGCCGAAATCCCCAGGCCTCCACCGCCTCGGCGAGTTGGGCGTAGTCGAGGGGATCGGACATCTCGATGGCCGCGGCCTGCTCGCCGGTGAGCGGGACCCGGGACAGGAACAGCCGTCGGTGGTCCTTGAGTATGAGGTCGCGCGTGCCGTGGATGCCCTCGGGCGAGATGCTCGTGTGGATCTCGGTGACGTAGGCCTCGATCGTCGGCAGGCCACGGGCGATCGCGATGGAGACCCGGTGATGGCCGTCGATGACGAAGTACATCGGGCCGATCTGGTAGAGCCGTACCGGAGGCAGGGGCTCGCCACGCCGGGATGCGGCGGCCAGACGCTGCCACCGGGCTCGCGTGCGCGCTGACGTCGGACGAAAGCAGCGGTCGAAATCCGTGGTGCGGTCCACGCTTCCGACGATCGCGTCGACCGGGACGAGGTGCAGGCCACGACGGGTCTCGCCGGTACGGCCGAGTGCGGCGACGACCTCGTCGAACGGCAGGATGGTGTTGACGTCGCGCGGCGCGCGCGTGAACCACTGGGTGAGCCGCGCCAGCTCGGCCTGCCGGCGCATCCGCTGGAAGTCGAACTCGGCGTCGGCCGCGGGGAACCCGGTGTCACGCGCCATGACGCCGCCGGACCACGGTGACCGCGCCGCCGGCGGGGTCGTAATCGAACTGGCAGTAGCCGACGACGTTCATCGACACCGTGCCGGCGCCGACGCGGACATCGGGCGGGTGTGCGCCGTACGGGTGGATGTGACCGTGGATCAGCAGCCGGGGCCGCAGTCTCTCGACGAGCCGGTGATAGCAGGCGAAACCGCGGTGCGGGCGGTCGTCGCCGTCGCCGACCCCACGCGCCGGGGCGTGGGTGAGCAGGATGTCCGGTCGGCGCCGACCGGGGCGTCGACGGGCAGTCAGTCGCCGGCTCCGCAGACACTGCTGGAACTCGGTGTACTGGTTGGGTCCGTCGTTGTAGCGCAGACATCCGCCCAGACCACCGATCGTGACCCCGCCCACCGAGACGATGCGCCCGTCGGCGTTGATGGCCCCCTGCGGTCCCGGGTTCTCCGCGGGCAGCCCGGCACGGGTCCAGCCGGCCGCCGCCCGACGATATCCGCGCAGGTCACGGTCATGATTGCCGGGCACGAAGACGCAGGGGGCGTCGCAGAGCGAGGACAGGATCTCCAGGTAGGAGAACGGGAGGTCGCCGGCGCCGAGGATGAGATCGGGTTTGTTCGCGATACCGACCCCGAAGGTCAACGACTCCACCACCTCGTCGGCCACGGCCAGGATGCTCACCACTGTTTCAGGCTACGTTTTCCCGGCGCGGGGTCGGCGGGCCTACGGTGAACTCGTGAGTGCCTCCGTCACCGACCTCATCACCGCCCATCTCGTCGACCATTTCGGCATCACCCCACAACGGGCGTCGGTCACCTTCCTGGGGGTCGAGCCGATCGATGTGGCGCGCTTCGCCGGGGCGGGCGGGGATGGCGAGATCGCGTATGTGACGCTCGGGTGTGCCCGGCACCCGATGAGTGATCCCGCCGATCGCAATCCGGACCCGGTGCGGGGGCCGCGCGCCGAACTCGTGCTGCGCGCCCGCCCGGGCACCCCGATGCCGGGACTGCACCGGCGGCTGGCGGCCGTGGCGGCCGCACCGGCCGTCGAAGGTCTTGTGCTCACCGACGATGCCCTGCTCGATCTCGGCGAACCCCTGTGGGACGGCGCCCCGTTCACCGCGCTCCTCACCGAGCCCGACGCGATCGCGGATCTGCCGCTGGCGGCCCCCCGGGAACCGGTGCGATTCCTGCGGGCGGTGCCGATCACCGCGAACGAGGCCGCCTGGGTGCGTCTCAAGGGCGCGGCGGCACTGCGGGAGGCCTGGGCCGAGGCCGGCCTCGACGTCGGCGACCCCGCCCGTGCCGCGGCCACGATGTAGGCCGTCAGGACGTCCCCGGCTACAGCCAGTGATGGCGGCGGAACACCGCCCAGAGGCCGACGCAGGAGATGATCAGGATGCCGAGGATGAGGTAGAAGCCTGCGGGATTGTCGGCGCCCGGCATCACCGTGAAGTTCATGCCGTAGAGCCCGGCGACCATGGTCGGTACGGCGCCGATCGCGACCCATGCCGAGATCTTGCGCATGTCGCCGTTCTGTTGGATTCCCACCTTGGCGGCGGCCGCCCCGGCGAGTGAGGAGAGCAGGTCGTCGTATTCCACGATGCGGTCGATGACCAACGTGAGATGGTCGTTCACGTCGCGCACATAGCGTCGGATCTCTTTGGGGACCAGCGGGTTCTGCGCGGAGAGGCGCTTGAGCGGTGCGGCCAGCGGGGTGACCGCCCGGCGGAGTTCGAGGACCTCGCGGCGCAGCAGATAGACGGGCTCGATGTTGAGCCAGCGGTGCTCGGCGGTGAACACCGACTGTTCGATGTCGAGGACGTCGACCTCCATGCGTTCGGTGACCGCGAGGTAGCTGTCGACGACGAGGTCGGCGATGGCGTGCAGGACGGCCGTCGGACCGAGGATCAGCCGTTCGGGCCGGCTTTCCAGTTGGCGGCGCAGTCCCGACAGATGGGTGTGATCGCCGTGGCGCACGGTGATGACGAAGTCGGCGCCGGTGAAGATCATGATCTCGCCGGTCTCGACGACGTCACTGGCCTTGTTGATCGACTCGTGCTCGACGTAGGAGACGGTCCGCAGCACGAGGAACAGGGTCTCGTCGTAGACCTCGAGTTTGGGTCGCTGGTGGGCGTGCACCGCGTCCTCGACGACGAGCTCGTGCAGCCCGAAGACCTCGCCGACCCCGGTCATCTGCTCGTCGTCGGGCGCATGCAACCCCAGCCAGACAAAGCCCTCGCCGCTCTCCCGCACCTGTGTCAAGGCGTCCGAATAGGACACCTGGCCGGGTTGGCGCACACCGTCGATGTAGACGGCGCAGTCGACCACGGCGCGGGCGATCGGGACCGGGATGTGCACCAGGGGCTTGCGAGCCCGGCGGCCGGCCGGGATGCCGAGTCCCGACGGCAGATGAGGCATCGAAGGCACGTGTTGGATGCTACGCCCGGTGGGTGCATTCGTTAGCGTGGGCGACGTGCGTAACGCTGTGATGGTCTCCGTCTTGGCCGTGCTGACCGTGTTCGGGGCCCTGCTGACCGGCTGCGGAAACGAGGGCGGGGACCTCGCTGGGCGGCCGCTGGTGATCGGTGCGGCCGACACCCCGGTGATGCGGGTGATGGGGGAGATCTATGCGGGTGTCCTGCGGCGCGCCGGGACGGCGGTGTCGTCGGAGATCACGCTCGGCGACGACCCCGCGCAACTGGCCGCCCTCGACACCGCCGAGGTGGACCTGTTTCCCGCGTTCACCGGTCGGCTGCTCTCGCGATTGGCGCCCGCTCTCCCGCCGACAACGCCCGATGATGTCTACAACGATCTCAATCGGTCACTACCGCAGGGGGTTTCGGTGGGGGATCGGACGCCGGTCTCCGATGTGCCCACCCTGTACGTCAACGCGGCCGCCGCCGGGGCGGCCGGTGTCACCGACCTATCCGGGTGCTCGCGCCTGCCGGCGGGATTGCCCGTTGTCGTGGTCGGCGCGCCGGCCGAGATCACTGTGCGGGCGTTCGCCGGCGCCGGGTGCCGGCTCGGCGCCGTCGAGCAGGTCGCCGATGCTGCCCAGGTCCGGGAGCGGGTCGCGGCGGGTGGCGCCAACGGCATCCTGAGCCCGCTCCAGGATGCGCTCGCCTCGGCGTCGGCGGGAGCGGGCGGCGATGTGGACACCCGGCTGCGGCGGCTGAGCGGTGGCCACGCCACGACACCGGGACCACGCGCCGAGGATCTCGTGCCCGTCTACCGGAGTGCCGCGCTGCGCCGCGATCAGGTCAAGATCGTCAACACGATCGCGGGTGAGATCTCGACCGCCGACCTGGGCGGGCTCGCCCGCCGGGCCGCAGCCGGCGAGAACACCCGCACCCTGGCCACCGACTGGCTCACCCAGCACGGCTTCTAGAGGCCCGGGTCGGTGGGGCTACTGTCGCATCGATCCCTATGTACAGGCTCAGTGGGGGCGGATCGCAATAATTGTCGTGGCGTTGCTCTGGGCCTGTACTTACGCCCGCACACCCCACCGGCCCCGGATCTGGTGCCGGCGGCGCGTGGTCGAGGCGAGTGCTCAGACGGGTTTGGTGGCCTTCGCCAGGGCGAATGCGGTGGTCTTGGCAACCACCCACTGATATTTCGACGCGACGAGGCGGACCCACAGATCGAGGACCTTCGCGTCGGCGCCCACGAGGATGCGGGCCTTGTTCTTGCGGACGCCGTCGATGATGACGCCGGCCGCCTTCTCCGACGACATCGTCGCCAGGTACTTGTCGAAGAACTCGGCGGTGGCCTTCTGATCGTGGCCGGCCGAGGTGGTGATGTTGCGGCCGATGCCGGTCTTGATGCCGCCCGGATGCACGCACGTCACGGACACCGGGTGCTTGGCGACGATCATTTCCTGACGCAGAGACTCGGTGAATCCGCGTACCGCGAACTTCGCCGCGTTGTACGCCGACTGCCCCGGCTCGGAGAGCAGACCGAACAGCGACGAGGTGTTGACAATGTGCCCGTCGCCGGAGGCGATGAGGTACGGCAGGAACGCCTTCGTGCCGTTCACGACACCCCAGAAGTCGACGTCCATGACGCGCTCGAAGTCCTTGAACTCGGTGCGTTCGATCTCGCCGTGGTGGGCGATGCCGGCGTTGTTGAACACGACGTTGACGGTGCCGTAGTGCTCCTTGACGGTGTCGGCGTAGGTGAGGACGGCCTCCCGCTCGGCGACATTCAGCAGTTGCGCGTGGACCGGGGCGCCGGTCTCGGCGACGAGTCGTTCGGTGGTGGCCAGGCCGTCGGGGTTGAGGTCGGAGATGGCGAGCTTGGCGCCCGCCCGGCCGAGCTGGACGGCGAGGTCGCGGCCCATGCCGGAGCCGGCGCCGGTGATGACCACGACCTTGTCACGGAAGTCTTTCATGATCTTGACCTTTCGTTGGCCCGACTCAGGCGCCGGTGCCGATAGCGGACAGCTCGGGGGTGTCGGCGGGCGTGGCCGCCGGGGCATTGCTCACGTCGTAGGCCGCGACGTCGAAGGTGCGGGTCGCGCGCCGGAAGTTGAAGGTGAAGCCCGGCCACAGTGTCGTGATGTTGCCGTGCGCGTCCTGATACCACGACGCGCAACCGCCGTCGACCCACACACTGTTGCGCAGGTCGCGCTGGATGCCCTCGTTGTAGCGCTGCTGCACGTCGGCGCGCACCTCGATGCGGGTGAGGTTACCCGCCCGCGCGGCCTCGAGGTAGCCGACGAGGTAGTTCAACTGCGACTCGATCATGTACACCATCGATGTGTGGCCCAGCCCCGTCGATGGCCCGACCATCAGGAACATGTTGGGGAAGCCGTGCACGGTCGATCCCTTGTAACCCTGCATGCCGTTGGCGTCCCAGGACTGTGCGAGGGTCGTGCCGTCGGTGCCGTGGATGGTGTCGAAGACCGGCGAGTCGGTGACGTGGAAGCCGGTCGCCACCACGAGGACGTCGATGTCGCGTTCGGTGCCGTCGGCGGTGACGATGCCCGTCGGGGTGATCCGCTCGATCGGATCGGTGACGAGGTCGACGTTGGGTCGGGCCAGCGCCGGGTACCAGGCGTTGGAGCGCAGGATGCGCTTGCAGCCGATCTGGAAGTTGGGGGTGACCTTGGCGCGCAGCTCCTTGTCGCGGATGCTGCGGAGGATATTGCCGCGGGCGAGCAGCTCGACGGGCTTGAGTGCGGGCTGCGCGTAGGTCAGGCCGAGCGCGACGAACTCGTTGAACGCGTAGATGCCGGCGCGGCTGGCGGTCTGGGTCAGGGGCACGTGCTGGAAGGCCCAGTGCTCGAGGGCGGTGTACGCGCGTTCGGTGCGGGGCACGATCCACGGTGCCGTGCGCTGGTAGACGTCGAGGTGGCCGACGACCTTGGCCAGCTCGGGCACGATCTGGATGGCCGACGCGCCGGTGCCGATCACCGCGACGCGCTTGCCGGTGAAATCATGGTCGTTGTCCCAGCGTGCCGAGTGCATGACGGTGCCGGCGAAGGAGTCGATGCCGGCGATATCGGGATTGTTGGGCTCACACAGCGGCCCCACCGCGCCGATGAGATGTCGTGCACGGTACGTGGATTTGGTGCCATCGGTGATGGTGTCGAGGATCCAGTGGCGGTCCTCGGAATCCCATGCGGCGTTGGTGACGTCGGTGGCGAAACGCGCCTTGCCGCGCACACCGTAGTGGTCGGCGACATCGTTGAGGTAGCGGTGGATCTCGGGCTGATGAGAAAACGACCGCGACCAGTTCGGGTTGGGGGCGAAGGAATACGAGTACAGATTGGACGCCACATCGCAGGCGGCGCCGGGGTAGGTGTTGTCGCGCCAGGTGCCGCCGAAGTCGGCGCCCCGATCGAGGATCACGTAGTCGTCGAAACCGTGCTGGGTGAGTGTGATGGCGGCGCCCAGGCCGGAGAAGCCGGCTCCGATGATCGCGACCTCAACATCGTGGGTTGTCATGGATTTGAGGATAGCCAGCCTATTGACGACGCGTCAATAGGCTGTTGAACATTGGTCAATAAGCTATGATGGGTGCGTGCCGACCACACCGAAGACCCGTTCCCGGGGCCGCCGAACCCGGATGAGCCCCGAGGCGCGCCGCGACCAGTTCATCCGGTTGGGGCTGGAGATGGTCTCGCAGCAACCACTCGAAGAGGTCACGATCGAGAAGATCGCCGAGGTGGCCGGCGTCTCGCGGGCATTGCTGTTCCACTACTTCGAGTCCAAGGGCGACTTCCACGTCGCGATCGCCCGCGAGCAGGCCCGGCAGATGCTCAAGTGCACGGCCGCCGACGAGTCACTGGTGGATCCGCTCGCCATGCTCCGTGCCTCGATGTCGGCGTTCATCGGCTACGTCTGTGACAATCGCGTGTCCTACATGGCGTTCATGCGCGGATCGGCCAGCGCCGACCCCGCGATGCGCGAGGTGTTCGACGACACCCGGGCGGCGATGGCCGGCCGGCTCACCGATCAAATCCGGGACCTCGGGACGGAGGTCACCCCCGTGCTGGAGATGATCGTGGGCGGCTGGATCGCGTTCGTCGAGGAGACCACGCTGTCCTGGCTGGCGGCACCGGTGATCACGCGGGAGGAACTGCTTGACGTGATCACGGCCTCACTGCCGGCGCTCGCGGCGAGCGCCGGCGTGGTGCCTGCGGGCTGAGGTCAGAACTCAGCCGAACGCCCCGTCGATGATCTCCTGCTGCTCGACGGCGTGCACCTTCGACGAGCCCGACGACGGCGCCGACATCGGCCGCCGCGACAGCCGGCGCAGACCGGTGAGCACGTCCGGGAGCAGCTCGGGCAGCCACAGCCCGAGGAACGGCCACGGTCCCTGATTGGCCGGCTCCTCCTGCACCCACACGAAGTCGTCGGCGTTCGGGTACTGCTCGAGCGTCTTCGCGAGCCGGCGATGCGGCACCGGGTAGAGCTGCTCGACGCGGACGACGGCGACGTCCTCGCGGGAGTCGGCGTCGCGTCGCGCCGCGAGCTCGTAGTACAGCTTGCCGCTGACCAGCAGGATCCGCGTGACCTTGGATCGGTCGGCACCGTCGACGAAGCGCGGATCGTCGATCACCGAGCGGAACTTGTCATCGGTGAACTCCGACAACGGCGAGACCGCGGCCTTGTTGCGGAGCATGGACTTGGGTGTGAACACGATCAACGGCCGGCTGATGCCGTCGAGGACGTGGCGACGCAGCAGGTGGAAGTAGCTGGCCGGGGTCGACGGTAACGCCACCGTCATCGAGCCCTCCGCGCACAGTTGCAGGAAGCGTTCGATGCGGCCCGAGGTGTGGTCGGGGCCCTGCCCCTCATGGCCGTGGGGTAGCAGGAGCACGACGTCGGAGTGCTGGCCCCACTTGGCCTCGCCGGAGCTGATGAACTCGTCGATCACCGACTGCGCGCCGTTCACGAAGTCGCCGAACTGGCCTTCCCACAGCACCAATGCCTCGGGGTCGCCGACCGAATAGCCGTACTCGAAGCCCAGGACGGCGTACTCCGACAACGGTGAGTCGTAGACGTTGAACCGGCCCATGCCCTCGGCTGTCCCGTCGACCGGCTGCAGATGGTTGAGCGGGGTGTATTCGGCGCCGCTGGTGCGGTCGATCAGCACCGAATGCCGCTGGGTGAACGTACCGCGGCGGGAGTCCTGACCGGACAGCCGGACCGTCCGGCCCTCCAGCACCAGCGACCCGAACGCCAACAGCTCGGCGAACGCCCAGTCGACGCCGCCGTTCCGCGACATCTCCAGACGACGCTTGAGCACCGGTTTGACCCGCTGATGCGGGGTGAAGCCCTCGGGGAGGTTGCCGAAGGCGTTGCCGATGGTCTCCAGCACCGACTTGTCGACGGCGGTCACCAGTCGCGCCGGCAGCGCCTGATCGGACTCGACCGACTCGCTGGGTTCGGGCGTGTGCTTCTCGAGTTCCTTGACCTCGTTGAACACGCGCTCAAGCTGCCCCTGGTAGTCGCGCAGCGCGTCCTCGGCCTCCTTGGTCGTGATGTCGCCACGACCGATGAGGGCTTCGGTGTAGCTCTTGCGCACACCGCGTTTGGAGTCGATCACGTCGTACATCGCGGGCTGCGTCATCGACGGGTCATCGCCCTCGTTGTGGCCGCGGCGGCGGTAGCAGACGAGGTCGATGACGACGTCCTTGTGGAAGGCCTCGCGGTAGTCGACGGCCAGCTTGGCCGCCCACACGCAGGCCTCCGGGTCGTCGCCGTTGACGTGCAGGATCGGCGCGCCGA
>JASGFO010000142.1:0-10667 GCA_047605505.1 Gordonia sp. (in: high G+C Gram-positive bacteria)
TTACGTCTCTGTGAACACACCCCCGGCGGTCGAGGGTGCCTCTCCGACGGCACCGCCGGCACGTCGGCAAAGACCTGGTCACGTCGTTTGCCAGTCGTTGTCTGTAGATGGCTCGGGGGCCGGGATGGTGTCGCAGGCCGGGGCGACGGTGCTGGGCGGCTGAGAAAACCGGTTTGAGCAGCGGATTATCGGCGACCGTTGGCGCCGTACCGCAAACCCTTGGTCGCACCCAGCTTTTTGGCTTCTCTCGCCAGTGCCGGGTACTCGACGTCCTTCCAGGTGGATGAGGGCGAAATGGCGTACGAACAAGGCCCGCCACCTATCCCAGCGAGCCAACTGCGATAACTCCGTACTATATTGTGTGCAGAACAGAATGCCACCGAACCCTCTCAGTGAGCTTCAGGCAGGTGTGCCAGATGGTGACTGGAAAGTTTCTGGTATCATGCTGCCTGATATTGAAGGGACGACGCTTGGATAGCCGCAATTTCGACTACCTGCCATCGGATGACTATGCCATCCGATTGGGTCGGCTGGCTTCAGCCTATGTTTACCTTATTGTTTACTGCAAGCTGGAGGCGTGGCGTCTCTTGAGGGCTGATCTCCCCGGGTTCTCCTCGAAATTTGAGCACTGGCGATTCTCGGATGTGTCTGATGTGCGCCGCATCATTTCAAAGATTGCAGTGCGTCAAGATATTCCGGCGGCGCATATGCGGCACGCCGAATGCGTGATTGCAGGTTTGGATTGTGCGGCCGGAAGTACACTGTCATGGGACAGGCTGGTACTGACTTCAGACCCGTCTACACGTGTTGGGACTGTTCTTGCTTTGCTGGATTCCGACGGACCCCACCCTGTTCCTGGTGACAGAATTGATGCGCTGCGACACGAGGTCGACCAGCTTCGTGAGGCCATAAAGAGAAGCCGCAAGGCAGTATACGATTTACCGTATCCTGACTAGGGAGATGTGGCGAAATGGCGCCAGGTATCGGGCGATGGCTCGATCACCGGAGGCCTCCAAATCGGAGTAAGTATATGAATTTCCGTACCCGGATTAGCGGGAAGGCGTGGCGAGGGGTGGGTGAAAGTCTGGGCTTGCCGAATTCTATGTGCCGAACGCAGACGAGGTCAGGGAGTGGGCACGATCCGCGCACCGAGGGGCAGCAGCGAGACCTGCACCATCTTGAAGCTGGCGATACCCAGTGGGATGTCGATGATCGTGACACAGAAGGACACGCCGGCGGCGATGTGCCCGATGGCCAGCCAGATGCCGGCGAAGACGAGCCACAGCACACTGCCGAGCAGCGACATCGACCCGGCCTGGGGATCGCGGACCACCTCGCGCCCGAACGGCCACAGCGCATAGTTGGCGATGCGGAACGACGCGATCCCGAACGGGATCGTCACGATCAGGAGGTAGCAGATGATCCCGGCGACGACGTACCCGAACGCCATCCAGAAACCGCACAGCACGAGCCAGACCACATTGAGCAGGGTTCTCATACGATCATTGTCACCGGTGTCGTCGATCACGGTGGGGCATCGTCGGTGAGATTCCGGACAATCCGCGCGTGTGAATGGCCGGATCGGCGATTCCGAAAGCACAATCGGGCACATGGCCGTCCATCTCATCCACGCGCGCACGGCGGTGTGGTGGGTGCTGACAACCGTCGTCCTGGTGGTCCGGTTGACCGCGACGCTCGCGACCACGCTGTCGGCGATCGCATGGGCAGTGGCGGCGGCCGGGGATTCACCGGTGAACCCGTTCCTCTGGGCGGCCCTGGTCTCCGGCGTTGCCTTGCTGGTCAGCACCTACGTCTACGGCCCGCTCCGGGCGTCGTATCCGCGACGCAACGGCTGGCAGCCGTAGGGCTGACGGCCCCTCCGTTGATCGCGAGTTCAGCCGGTCGCCGCGCCGCTGCGGACCCGCCGCTGAATGGCCACCACCTCGTGCACACCTTCGCCGAGCATGCTGCGTTCCAGCGGCGAGAGATCGGACATCGTGATCACGTCGCCGGGCATATGACCGGCGCGAATCTGCTGGACCTGATGCCGTAGCCGTAGCCGTTGGGTCATGGCGAAGACGTCGTGCAGGACCGTCGCATCCTCGGCGGCGAGAGTGCCGGCGTCCACCGCACCGTGAAGCCGTGACGGAGTCGGGGCCGAGGTGATCCCGGCGGTGAGCCCGGCCCACCGGGCCAGGTTGACGATCGGGCTGATCAGGTGGGTTTTGAGATCGACGGTGTTGCCCCGGCGGGAGAGGACATCCCGGAGACTGCGGAATCGGGGCTTGGTCGACAGCGCATCGAGCCGCTGCAGCCGCAGGGCCTCCGGGTGCTCGTCGGGCATGCTGGCGAAGACCGCAGGAACGGTATGGAGTGCGTTGCGGCCGAGGATGACCCGGCCGTCGATCAACAACGACGACATGATCAGACCATGATCGGCCAGCGGCGTGTCCAGCCAGTCCTGTGCCGCCTGCCGCCACCCGGATGCCGACCGGGAGAACCGGGAACGAAAGGCGACCGCGCCGTTGGAATCGGCAGGCAGCCCACAGGCGTCGAGAATCTCGTGCGTACGCTGGGCCATCTGCCGGTACCGGGGCGCATCGTCGTCGCGGTCATCAGCCCAGCTCAGCGCGGCATCGACGTCGGAGGATGGCATCGCCTCGCGCCTGGCGACGCTGCCGAGGCTGATCCACGCGAACCCGCCGAGCCCGGGATCCGCTGCCAGGGCCAGCTCGACAGCCCGGTGCGCCGTCGTGTCGACGACGAGGGACAGCACGCCGCACGTGGTCTCGGCGTCGAAGCCGTTGGTGAACAACTCGTCGGCGAGCTTCGGCACGGCGCGGGTCACCCGGGTGAGGTCCGCCGCATCGACAGCCTGAGCGATCTCCCGCTGTACGGAGGCGCCGCGGCTGGCCGCAACGAGCAGATCGGTTTCCTCGATCACGCCGATCGCCCGGCCGCGGGTCGAGCACACCGGCATATGCCGGACCCCGGCGTCGAGCATCTCCAGCCACGTCGTCGCGGCGTAACGGTCGGCGTCGACGACACGTGCGGGATAGCTCATGATGCGATGCACAGGCACCGTCGGCGACAGCCCGGCGCCGACGAGCCGATGGGTGACATCGCTTTCGGTCACGATCCCGAGGGTGCCGTCCGCCATCTCGATCAGCACGCAGGATTCCCCGGCGGCGCCCATCGTCCGAACGGCGTCGGCGACGGGAGTGTCCGCGGTGACGAAAACCGGTGGCCGGCGCAGGAGTTCGGCGACGCGGCGGGTCGGCGACCACCGGGCCGAGGAGTCCGGGCGGGTGGTGATCGTGTGCCAGGCCGACTCCGCAACGAACGTCAGCCCCGACCGTTGGGTGAAGATGTGCCGCATCTCATCGGTGGGCAGCGCAATCAGCTCCGAGGGCTCCGTGGCACGAGCGACGAAACTGGCCACCGGCCCGATGATCAGCGGCAGATAGCCGAAAATATCGCCCGGACCCACGGATTCGAAACTGTCGACGGTATCGTCGGGATTGCTGAGCTCGATGCGGCCGGTGTGCACCATCCACACCGCATCCGGGTTGTCCGAGCCGTACTCGGCGACCACCTCCCCGGGAGCCACGGTATGCACGGTACACAGCCGCGCGACTCGTCTCAGCTCGCGGTCCGGCAATTCCTGAAACGGTGACCGTGCCTGGAGGAATGACCCGATATCCAGACGCGGTGCGGCCATCTCAACTGCCCGAGCGGATGAGGTCGGCGCATTTCTCCGCCATGGTCATGACCGTGATATTCGGGTTGATCACCGGGAGCTTCGGCATGGCCGAGGCGTCGACCACCCGGAGTCCGTGCACACCTTTGACCTTCAGGGTGGGGTCGAGCACCGCGAGCGGATCGTCGATCGCCCCCATCTTCGCCGTGCCGGCCGGATGGTAGACGGTGTTGTGGGTTTTGCGGACGTAGTCGACGAGATCATCGTCGGTGACGGCGTCGGGACCGGGCGCGAGTTCGGCGCCGACCCACTCGCGCAGCGGTGACTGCTCGGCGATCCGGCGGGCAAGTTTCACTCCGGCCAGCATGACGCCGAGGTCGTGGCCCTCGGGATCGGTGAAATAGCGGGGATCCACCTTGGGCCGGTCCCGGAAATCGCGGGACCGCAACCGGACGGTGCCCCGGGAGCGGCCCTGGGTCACGTTGGGGGTCAGGCAGAAGCCGTTGTCGGTGGTCGGGTAGCCCCAACGCAGGGTGTTCATGTCGAACGGCACGCTGCCGTAGTGCATCATCAGGTCCGAATGGTCGAGCCCGTCGGTGGTGGTGGCGAACAGGCCGATCTCCCACCACTGGGTGGACTCGGTGACCATCGGTTTGGCGGCCTCCCAGAACACCAGGCCCTCGACGTGATCGTCGAGATTCGCGCCGACGCCCGGGGCGTCGACCTTGACCCGCACACCGACCTCGGCGAGATGGTCGGCGGGCCCGATCCCGCTGAGCATCAACAGTTTCGGAGTGTCGATGGCGCCCGCGGTGACAATCACCTCGCGCCGGGCGGTCACGGTGTCATAGCCGGTGAGATCGGGGCGCTGATACCGGATGCCGGTCGCGCGCCGCGCATCGTCGATCAGGATCTCGCTGACCCAGCAGTCGGTGAGCACCCGCAGATTCCGGCGCGAGTCCAGGATCGGATGGAGGTAGGCGTGCGACGACGACATCCGCTCGCCGGCCTCGTTGGCATTGATCTGCAGCCAGCCGGCGGCGTTGAGGTGCCAGTCGTCGCGGTTGAACGACACCGTCGGCAAACCCACCTTGGCGGCGGCGTCGAGGACGGCCTGCCCGCACGGATCGAGCGGCGGGACGTCGCGTAGGCGCACCGGGCCGTCGTGGCCGTGCGGGTGGCCCTGGTAGGTGCCATCGGCGACGTTGTTCTCGACGCGCTGGACATACGGGAGGACACCCGCCGGACCCCAGCCGGTGGCTCCGGCCGCCTCCCAATCCGAAAGTCCTTGGGCCAGTGGCCAGAACGCGATACACGAATTGTGCGAGGAGCAGCCGCCGAGCACCTTGGCGCGGGCATGCCGCAGGAAGCTGTTGCCGTTTGCCTGCGGCTCGACGGGGTAGTCCCAGTCATAGCCGGAATCCAGCAGGTGCATCCACTCGGCGAGAACGAGGATGTTGGGATCGTCGACGTCGGAGGGGCCTGCCTCCACCAGGCACACCGTGACCTCGGGATCCTCCGAGAGCCGCGCGGCCAGGACACATCCCGCGGTCCCGCCACCGGCGATCACATAGTCGTAGGTCGGGGAGTCGGTCATCGGTGGGTCTCGGCTCTCTCGGTGGGTCTCGGTGTCGCGACGCGGGCGGCGTGCGGTGGTGTCATGAACCCGGCGTTCCGGTGGAGTGCGAGGCCAGGACGCCGACGTGTTTGCGGCCCTTGAGTTGGTACCACAGATAGCCGAGCCCGAAGATGATGCCGATGTAGACGAACGCGCCCCACGTGTTGTACCAGGGGGTGCCGTAGACGGCCTCACGAGGCCAGGCGAGATTGACGGCCATGCCGATACCCCAGACGACGGCGGCGATGTTCACCAGCCAGCCCCACCGGCCCATCGTGAAGTAGCCGCCCTCCTTCAGGTCCTTCGGCGGCCACTCCCCGGCGATGCGCTTGCGCAACATGGGCACGGTGACCAGCAGATAGGCCAGATAGATCATGATGATGGCAATCGAGGTGAGCACGGTGAAGATGTGCGGTTGATTGATGTTGATCACCAGGATCAGTACCGCGATGATCCCGATCACGAAGGCCGGGACCACCGGGGTTTGGCGTTTGGGATCGACGGTGGCCAGGCGCTCCCCGAAGGGCAGGGCGTTGTCGCGGGCCATCGCGAACATCAGGCGGATCGCGGCGGTGTGCACGGCCAGCGAACACACGATTACGGCGACGACGATGGCGCACAGGAAGATCTTCCCGACCCAGCCGGTCATCACGGCCTCGACGATGCCCTGCAAGCTGCCGTCGGGGGAGCCGAGCGCCGGATCGTCGAGGTCGGGAGCGGCCATGATCGCGAAGACCAGGATCGCGCCACCGATGACGAACGAGGCAAGGATTGCCCGCATGATCGCCTTGGGTGCGGTCCGTCGGGGTTCGACGGTCTCCTCACCGAGCGACGATGCCGTGTCGAAGCCATACATGACGTAGCCGGAGGCGAGTGAGGCCGCCAGGAAGGCGCCGAGATAGCCACCGCTTTCCAGGTGGGAATAGCCTTCACCCGAGGTGGTGAAGAATATCTGGGGGCCGCGGTTGATATTGAACATCAAGATGATGGCGATGAGAACGGCGGCTATCAGCTCGATGAAGACACCCACGCTGTTGATCAGTGCCATCAACTTGACGCTCCACGCGTTGATTGCGGTGGTCACGGCGATCATGATGGTTCCCAGGATCACGGCGTTGATCGCGAAATCGGTGGCGTTGGCGCCGTCGCCGTACATCTGAAAACCGCTCCACAGTCGCGGCAGATTGAGCTGGAGCGCGAGGACCACCGCCGACAGCGTGACCACCGAAGCGGTGAACATCAGCCAGCCCGCCGACCAGCCGACCCCCTGGGAGCCAAGGCGTTTGGCCCAGTTGTATACCGATCCGGCCACCGGATACTTCGCGGCGAGTTCCATGAAACACAGGGCGACGCAGACCTGCCCGACGAACACCAGCGGCCAAGACCACAGGTAGGCGGGGCCGGCATTGGCGTAACCGACGTAGAACAGCTGGAATGTTCCGGTCAGGATGGAGATATAACTCACGCCGGCTGCGAAGCTCGCGAATTTGCCGATGCTACGGTCAAGTGATTCCTTGTAGCCGAAGTCCTCGAGGCCGCTGGACGCGTCCTCGACGGGGCTGGGACTTGTGCTCATCAATTGCCTTCCTCGGTGGTGAACCACTGCGACGGCGACGGCGCGGTGTTGTGCCAGATATGTTTGATCTCTTGATATTCGGCGAGGCCGGTGGGGCCCAGTTCGCGGCCGTTGCCGGATTTCCCGAAGCCGCCCCACTCGGCGGCCGGCGTGTAGTAGCCGAAGTCGTTGAGCCACACGGTGCCGTGGCGCAGGGCCCGGACCATCCGTTCACCGCGCGCGGCATCGGCGGTTCGGACCCCGGCGGCCAGGCCGTAGTCGGTGTCGTTGCCGAGTGTGAGGGCCTGCTCCTCGGTGTCGAAGCGTTCGACGGTGAGGATGGGTCCGAACGTCTCCTCCTGGACGATGCGCATGGTGCGATCACAGTGGTCGAAGATCGTGGGGGCGAAGAAGAAGCCGCCCGGATGCAGCCCCGGCCGGTCCGGGCGGGCGCCGCCGGTGCGCAGGACGGCGCCCTCGGCCAGGCCCGCGGCGACGAAGTCGCTCATCTTGGCCAGCTGCGCGGCCGACACCAGCGGCCCGGTCTTGCTGGTTGGGTCGAGGCCGTCGCCGATCGCGATCTGCTCGGCGCGCGCGATGAGCGCGTCGACGAACTCGTCGGCGATGGAGCGTTCGACGATCAGGCGGGTACCCGCCGAGCACACCTGCCCCGAATGCAGGAACGCGCCGGTGAGGACCTGATCCACCGACGACTCCCAGTCGGCGTCGGCGAAGACGATGTGCGGATTCTTGCCGCCGAGCTCCACCGCCACCTTGGTCACGTGACGCGCCGCGGTACGACTGATGACCGTGCCCGTCGCGAGGCCGCCGGTGAAGGAGATGAAATCGACGTCGGGGTTGTCGGTGAGCGCGTCGCCGAGCACCGAGCCCGCCCCCTGGACGAGGTTGAGCACGCCGGCCGGTACCCCGGCCTCGGCGGCGAGTCGGACGAAGGCGATCGTCGAGAGCGGGGTGACCTCGCTGGGCTTGGCGACCATGGTGGCGCCCGCGGCCAATGCGGGCGCGATCTTCCAGGAGATCTGCAGCAGGGGGTAGTTCCACGGCGCGATGAGCACGCAGACGCCGATGGGTTCGCGGACCACCCGGCTGATCACGCCGGGCACCCCGACATCGACGACGCGGTCGGCCGAGGACTCCAGGACGCTCGCGTAGTAGCGGAAGACCGACTCGACGTCGTCGATGTCGATCTCGCTTTCGGCGAGGGTCTTCCCGGTGTCGAGGGTCTCGATGCGGGCGAGTTCGGCGCGCTCGCGCACGAGGAGGTCGGCGATCCGGCGCAGCAGCGCGGCCCGCTCGGCCACCGGGGTGGCCGGCCACCGGCCGTCGTCGAAGGCGGCGCGGGCCGCGGCGACCGCGGCGCGCGCATCGTCTGGGGTGGCCTCGTCGACGTGGGTGAACACCGCGCCGGTCGCGGGATTGACGACCTCGCGGGTGGCGCCGTCACCCGCGTGCCGCCAGGTGCCGTCGAGGAAGAGGTGCGCATCGCCGAGGAGTGGTGAGGAGAATCCGGTGGAGCTGGTCGTGGTCACGATTGTCGGGCCTCTCTACGGCTCTCTGGGCGAAACGACTCTCTGGGCGAGGGTGAGACGTGCGAGGCTCGTGCGTTGCGTATTACGCAACACGGTGCACCACGGAGCAACACTTGCGACAAGTCTCGGGGCTGGTGTGATGAGTGTCAACCGGAATGTGTGAATTCGTCGTCAATTGTCCGTCGTTCGCGCGTTTCGTGGGTCGCCGGCCGGGGCGCGGTGTCGGGGAGGTGGGTAACGCGCTGCCGGGGAAGTTGGCATAATCGAGACATCAGGCCAACGAGAGCAGTCGGATGACGGACGTCGGGGCCTCACGGGTGCGTCGCGCCTACGAGGATTTCCTTGCCGGGATCACACCGCCGAACGACGCGGTGCGTGCGGTCGTGCGCGACTCGTGGAAGCGCTCTCTGTCCCGAGGTGTGGATCCGGGGGACCCACTGCCCCAGGATGACGCGACCGACACGATGACGATCGGCGAGTTCACGCGCTACCGCGCCGCGCACCCGCTCACGAGTGTGCGGCCCCTCGTCCAGTCGCTCATGCTCGACGACATCGCCGATACCGGGGTGGTACTCGCCCTCACCGATCAGGTGGGCCGTCTGCTGTGGGTCGAGGGCAGCACCGAGGCCCGCGACAAGGCCAGCAAGATCAATTTCGTCGAAGGCTCGCGGTGGAGCGAGGACGTCGTGGGAACCAACGCGCCCGGGTTGGCCCTGGCCGTCGGGCGGGGTGTCCAGGTGATCGGACCCGAACATTTCGCCGGACCCGTCCAGGACTACAGCTGCGCCGCGGCGCCCGTGCACGACCCGGTGACCGGGCACGTGATCGGGGTGATCGACGTGACCGGTGGCCGTGAGGTGGTGGGGGCGCCGTTCGCCCTTGCCGCGGTCCGGTCGGTGGTCGCCGCCGTCGAACGGGAACTCCAGTCGACCGCCGTGGACCTGGGCAATCCGGCGACTTTCGCGTCGTCCGGCGACAGCGGTGCCCGGCTGTCGGTGCTCGGCGACAACCTCTGTCACTGGCGCGGCGCCGGGAGCGGGGCACGCCAGCGGACACTGTCGCGCCGGCACGCCGAGATCCTGCTGCTGCTGCAGGAGTACCCCGAGGGGCTCAACACCGAACAGCTGGCCCTGCGTCTGGCCGGCGACGGCCTCGACCCGGTGACCGTGCGCGCGGAGATTTCCCGGCTGCGCCGCGACCTCGGCAGCGACGTCGTCGGCTCCCGGCCGTACCGGCTGACCGTCGACGTCACCTCCGACGTCGGTGAGATCCGGGCCCGCATCGCCGACGGCGGTGATCTGACCGGCATCATCGAGGCGCTCGGCCGGGGTGGGCTGCTCGTCGAGTCGACGGCGCCCGGGATCACCGAGATCTTCGAGACGGTCCGCGAGGACATCCGGTCCCGCGTCATCGCCGAGGGCGACATCACCGCGTTGCGCACCTGGACGTCGTCGGTGCATGGCCGCGACGATCTCGCCGCGTGGCGCCGACTGGAGCACCGGCTTCCCGTCGGACACCCGGACCGGGCCGTCGCGGGAGGCCGGATTCGGCTCCTCGATCGGCGTTACGGCGCCTGAGTTGAGGCCCGAAACCCAGTCGAGAAATTTCACTGCAACGTGACTGCAACCACGGATTTCCTAGTATGTGGGGCAGATCACACGCATGGCCGGGCGCCTGCTGTGTGACACCCCGCGAACTGCACTGAGGAGCACCAACACATGACTGTCTATGCAAAGCCGGGTTCGGAAGGCTCGGTGATGAGCTTTGAGTCGCGCTACGACAACTGGATCGGTGGCCAGTGGACCCCGCCCGTGAAGGGGCAGTACTTCGAGAATCCGTCGCCGGTCGACGGCAAGACGTTCTGTGAGGTCGCGCGCTCGACCGCCGAGGACATCGACCTCGCACTCGACGCCGCGCATGCGGCCGCACCGGCCTGGGGCAAGACCGCGGTGGCCGAGCGTTCGCTGATCCTGCTGCGCATCGCCGACCGCATCGAGGAGAACCTCGAGAAGATCGCCATCGCCGAGTCGTGGGACAACGGCAAGGCCGTCCGCGAGACCCTCGCCGCCGACATCCCCCTCGCGGTGGATCACTTCCGGTACTTCGCCGGTGCGCTGCGCGCCCAGGAAGGCTCGATCAGCGAGATCGACGAGGACACCGTGGCCTACCACTTCCACGAGCCCCTCGGTGTCGTCGGCCAGATCATCCCGTGGAACTTCCCGATCCTGATGGCCGTCTGGAAGC
>JASGFO010000143.1:0-10657 GCA_047605505.1 Gordonia sp. (in: high G+C Gram-positive bacteria)
GCCGCCGACCTTGCCGAGGCCACCAGCGGTGGCCCGTCGCAAGGCTGCACGAGCGCGGATGCGGTGTTCTTCCCGAACACCGGGATCGACCCGCCCGTCAAGAACCCGGACGGGACCTGGCCGCCCGAGTCGTGCACCGAGCCCGACCCGACCCAGCCCGGCAGGCAGGGCGCGTGCGTCACCCCGCGTACTGAGCGCCTGGTGCAGCAGATCGAGGCCATGCAGGTCGGACACAACGGGATCTCCTGCTGGGACCCGCACGCCTGGAACCCGACCAGCGATCACCCGAAAGGCAAAGCCTGCGATGTGACGTTCGGGGCTATCGGCCAGTTCGCCACCGGTGCCGACAAAGAGAACGGCGACCGGCTCGTCGACTGGCTGGTCAGTAACGCCGACACCTGGGGTGTCTCCTACGTCATCTGGCAGGGCCGCATCTGGACGGCATCCCGCGCCGACGAGGGCTGGCGGACCTACACCGGCGGCGGCATCTACGACGTCACCGACGCGACGGGCGGTCACTTCGACCACGCCCATGTCTCGGTCGAATAGCGGGGTGGGTGTCATGGATGTGTTTCCCGACTTCGACGGCCTGGCGGGCATCGGCGACCTGAAGGAGGTCGTCGGGGCGCTGCTGATGTTCGCGCTCGTGATCGCGGTGCTGATGCTGATCGTCTCGGCGATCATCTGGGCCGTGGCGGCATCCCACGGCAACTACGCCACCGCCTCCAAAGGCCGCGTCGGGGTGCTGGTCGCCCTCGGCGGCGCAGTCCTGGCCGGGGCCGGTGTCGCGTGGATGAACTGGCTGATCGGCATCGGCCAGAACCTCTGACCCAACACCACCGTTTCTGAGCGCCCACCCCTCCAGGGGTGGGCGCTTTGTCGTGTGTGCGGCGGGGTGCACCTGAGAGCAGAACCATCCGCCATCAAGTGAAGGAGAACTGCCGTGATCGACATCAACCCCAACTCCAGCGGCTTGCCGGGCATCGAGCAGCTGCGCATCATCGTCGGCGCAGTGATGACCGTCGGCCTGATCCTCAGCGTTCTGGCCCTGATCGTCTCGGCGATCATCTGGGCCTACGGCTCCAACTCGTCCAACCCCCACCTGGCCAGTCGCGGGAAGGTCGGCGTTCTCGTGTCCTGCGGTGCCGCCATCGTCTGTGGCGCGTCGGTGACGCTCATCAACTTCTTCTGGGGCGTCGGCCAAGCCGTCTGACCCCACCCGTCAACAACTCCGATCTGCAAGGAGGTTCGTGATGGGCGTGTGTGATGTCCCCGTCATCTCTACTGTCTGCGACACCGCCGGTGAAGCCGCCGCGTCGCTGATCTCGGCACCATTCGACTGGCTCGCATCAGCGATGGGTGCAGCCGCTGGCTGGATGTTCGAGGCCGTGTGGACGGTGTTCGACACCACCACGATGGTCGACGTCACCGGCGGCGAGTACGTCGGCGTCTACAACCTGATCTTCGGCATCGCCGTGTTCGTCATGCTGGTGTTCTTCTGCCTGCAACTGATCACCGGCATGATCCATCGAGAACCCGCCGCGCTCTCCCGCGCAGCGCTCGGGCTGGCCAAGAGCGTGCTCGGCTCCTTCGTGGTCATCACCCTCACCGCGCTGCTGCTGGAAATCACCGACCAACTCTCGGTCGGCATCATCCAAGCCGGAGGGGAAACCACCACCACGATGGGCGACAAGATCGCTCTCCTGGTCGCCGGGCTGACCGCGCTGAACATCGGCGCGCCCGGTGTCGGTGCGATCCTCACCATCTTCCTCGCCTCCCTGGCGATTGCGGCGGCTGCGATCGTGTGGCTGTCGCTGCTGATCCGCAAGGCGCTGCTGCTGGTCGCGGTGGTGCTAGCACCGTTCGCGTTCTCCGGGGCGTCGTGGGATGCCACACGCGGCTGGATCTCCAAATGGGCGATGTTCGTGATCGCGCTCGTGCTGTCCAAGCTGGTGCTCGTCGTGATCTTGCTGGTCGCGGTCACCCAGGTGTCGGCCCCGATCGACGCCGACCTGTCGAACATCGCCGACCCCCTCGCCGGGGTCGTGCTGATGGCGCTGGCCGGGTTCGCCCCCTACATGACCTACCGGTTCTTGTCGTTCATCGGCTTCGACCTCTACAACTCGATGGGCACCGAACAGGAAGCCAAGAGCGCACTCAACCGGCCCATCCCTACCCCGGGCAAACCACAAGGCGGCGACCCGAAGAAAGTCCTCGACGCAGGCACCGGGGGCGACAAAACCTCCGGCAGCGGTGCGGGCGGCGGCTCGAACGTCAAGCCCGCCCCTTCGGCATCATCGGCAGGCAGCGCAGGCGCGGGCGGTGCTGGCAGCGGCGGATCTGCCACCGGGGCCGGGGCCGGTGCGGGTGGTGCGGCAGTGGCTGGGCCGGTCGCCGCCGGAGTCGTCGCAGGGGCAACCGTGGTCACAGCCGCCGCGACCGCCGGACCGAAAGCAGGGCACGCGCTTGCCGATCAGGCCGACCACGCCGCGAGCGGTGCCGAACAGTCGGGGTCTGCCCCGCCTGCCCCGCACGCGCCGCCACCCTCGCAGCCGCTGCCGAGAACCCCGGGCAGCACCCCGAACAGCACCCCGCCCCAACCGAGCAAGGAGTGACCCGTCATGCCCAGCACTGACACAGCCCACGAGCACGGCGGCGAGCTGGTGCCCGTGAAGTTCTCCCGCCTCACCCGGCGCGGCATCCTGCTCGGCTTGTCGCTGTCGCAACTGATCACCCTTGGTGTCGGCGGGGCGAGCCTGGTGTTCGCGTTCTACGGCGGCGGCGGTGCCCTGTTCCTCATCACCGCACCCGTCTGGGTGATCGCCGCCGCGATCACCTGGATACCCATCGGGGGTCGCCCGATGGTGGAGTGGCTGCCGGTGGCGTGCTGGTGGCTGTGGCGCGGCACCGGTGGGCAACTGGCCTACCGGCGCAGGATCGTCACCCCACGCCCGGCGGGAACCCTTGCACTGCCCGGCGACATGGCCAGGTTGCGTGAATACACAGACCCCGAGACCGGGGCCGGGATGGTGCACGACCCGACCGGGGCGACCCTCACCGTCGTCACCGAGATCACCCATCCCGCGTTCGTGCTGCTCGACCCCGGCGAACAGGAACGCCGCGTGACCGCCTGGGGCCGCGTGCTGGCGACCGTGTGCCGCTCCGGCAGGATCGCGACCCTGCAAGTGCTGGAGCGCACCCTGCCGGACTCCGGCCAAGGGCTGGCGGAGTGGTGGGCCGCGCACGGCACCGCTGACGGCTCGTGGGCCGCGACGACCTATCAGGAGCTGATCGACCGGGCCGGGCCTGCCGGGGAACGCCACGCGACCACGCTGAGCCTGTCATTGGACATGCGTGCAGCGGCACGGCAGATTCGCACCGCTGGCGGCGGCATCAAGGGCGCAGCGAACGTGCTGCGCCAAGAGATGGGCACCTTGTCGGCGGCGCTACGGTCGGCAGACCTGACCAGCAAGGGCTGGCTCACCCCTGGACAGATCGCGGTCATCCTGCGCTCGGCGTATGACCCCGCAATCGCCGCGACGCTGGAACGCCACGGCGACCTCGGGCACGACCTCGCCACCGCAGGCCCGGTCGCGGTCACCGAGTCGTGGGGGCATCTGCGCAGCGACTCCGCCTACCACTGTGTGGTGTGGATTTCGGAGTGGCCGCGCTCGATGGTGCATCCAGGGTTCCTGTCACCGGTGCTGCTGTCCAGCGGTATCCACCGCAGTTTCTCGTTGATCTGCACACCGCTGCGCACCGATCAGGCCGCCCGCGACATTCGCCGCAAGAAGACCGAGTACATCAGCGACGCCGCCCAGCGTGCCCGCATCGGTCAGATCGAAGACGCCTCACAGACCGCCGAATACCACGACGTGCTCCAACAGGAAGCCGACCTGACCGCCGGACACGGAGTGCTGCGCTACACCGGCCTGATCTCCATCTCAGCCGAATCCCTACCCGAACTGGAAGCGGCAGTCGCCGCGATCGAGCAAGCCGCCATCCAAGCCTCCTGCGAGACCCGCACCCTCGTCGGCCAGCAAGCGCAAGCGTTCACCGCCGCCGCACTGCCCCTGTGCCGAAAAGTCTGAGCCGAAAGGCCGGAGCTGCAAGGTCTGAGCGGTCGGGCGTACCTCGACACCAACCCACACCGAATCTGGAGGACCGTCATGCCCACGTTCAACGACCCGACCGCCGACGCTGCCGAAGCCCGTCAAGCGTTGCGGGGTCTCGCACACGCCACCGGCCGCATTACCGACCCCGACCTGCTGTACGGCATCGTCGGGGAACTGCTCGCCGCGACCCGCTCCCTGGAACAGTCGCTCATCCAACTCGGCGGAGCCAGCCTCACCCATCAAGACCGCGCCGCGCACGATGACGGCGACCGGAATCTCGGCGCTGCCGATGCTTGGGCCGCAGCCGACGCGCTCCAGCAGGCCGCACGGCACGTCGGCGCGGCCGAGACGTTCCTGGATCAGACCTCCCAGCATCTGGGCCGGATCGCCTGGCATCCCGCACCACGGCAATGGGTGAGCGTGGTGTTCTTGCAAGGCGAGGACGCCGACCGGGTGCTCGACCTGATCGACCGTGACGGCACCGACACTGCGATCGAGCATCTGCGTGGCTTCGACGACGGTGAGGACACCACCAGTACGGCGCTCGCTGGCGGGCACGTCTACGACACGCTGCCCACCGGCTCGAACGACCGGCAGGCCACGGCAGGCGAGTATGCGCTGATCTACAGTCACACGCTCGGGCACGTCGCCCTCTACCGCGCCCACACCCCGCCGGGCGGCACCCCGACCGATGCTGAGGCGGTGCGGCGGGCGCTGGAGGCGCGCCGTGACCGGGTGCGTGGCGACGGGTCATGGTTCACCCCTGACCGGATCACCGATATCAAACGCAACCGGGGGCTGGGACGATGAGCCGCACCGAGGAGGAGAAACTGCACGCCTCGGTGCTCGTCGCGCCCGCGAAAGAGCGGCGACGCTACCGCAAACAGCGCCGCCAGGCCGCCACCCAGCTGCACCGCGAACAGCGTCAGCAGCGGATGGATCAGGCCAAAGCCCAAGCCGATGCAGACAAGGCCGAACGTGCCGAACGCCAGTACCTGCCCGGTTCTGGGGAGCCTGGCGCGTCGATGCTGCGCACACCGGGCCGTCTGCATCTGCCGCGCCACCAGGATACGAGCGCCACCTTGTCGGGGGCGTACCCGTTTATCGCCGAGGGCGGACTCGGCAGCCGTGGCGTGTTCGTCGGCCAAGATCTCTACTCCGGCGGCTCGTTCGTGTACGACCCGTGGGTGCTGTACGCCAACGGGGTCATCACCGCACCGAACGTCGTCCTGGCAGGGATCGTCGGCTCCGGCAAATCCTCCCTCGCCAAGAGCCTCTACACCCGCAGCCTGCCGTTCGGGCGGCGCGTGTACGTGCCGGGCGACCCGAAAGGCGAACACACCGCCGTCGCCGAAGCCGTCGGCGGGCGCGCCATCGCGCTCGGACACGGCATGACCAACCGGCTCAACCCGCTCGATGAGGGCTACCGGCCCTCCCACTTCACCGACACCGAATGGGACAGCACCGTCACCGCGCGTCGCCGCGACCTCATCGGCGCACTGGCCGAAGTCGTCCTGGGCCGTGCCCTCACCCCGCTGGAACACACCGCGATCGACACCGCACTAGGCGCAACCGTGCGGGAGAACACGGTGCCGATCCTGCCGATGGTCGTCGACCACATCCTCGCCCCCACAGACGACCCCGACGGGCGACTCACCGAAGACGGGCGCATCGTCGGACACGCCCTGCGGCGGCTGGTCGCCGGAGACCTCGCCGGACTGTTCGACGGCCCCTCGACCGTGCAGTTCGACCCGACACTGCCGATGATCAGCCTCGACCTGTCACGGGTGACAGAGAACTCCACCCTCATCAGCGCGCTCATGACGTGCTGCTCGGCATGGATGGAATCGGCGCTGCTCGACCCGGCAGGCGGGCAACGCTGGGTCGTGTACGACGAAGCCTGGCGGCTCATGTCGCACCCGTCGCTACTGAAACGGATGGACGCGCACTGGCGACTCGCCCGCCATTACGGCATCGCGAACATGCTGATCTTCCACAAGCTCACCGACCTGGAAAACGTCGGCGATCAAGGATCAGCGATGCGCTCACTCGCCAACAGCCTGCTCGCCAACGCAGAAACCCGGATCATCTACCGGCAGGAATCCGACCAGCTCGGCGTCACCGCGAAAGCCCTCGGCCTGACCAGCACCGAACGCACACTGTTGCCCTCACTCGGCGTCGGGCAAGGCCTGTGGCGCATCAAAGAACGCAGCTTCGTCGTCCAGGCACAACTCCATCCCGCCGAAATGGGACTCTTCGAAACAGGGTTCAGGGCAAGGGGTCTGATTCCCGGCACCCCCTGAGCCACGGGTGCGCCCGGCGGTGCACCTGGTGGTCATGACACAACACTCAGCATCCGCTTTCACCCTTCGCCCGGCTCCTCCCTACGAGATCGAAGGGCGCATGTTCGAGCCTGGCGAGACCGTCGGTGTCGCGATCCTGCTTCGTAGCGTCGAGGCCGACCGGTACGGCGAGGTTCGCGCAACGATCACTGCCGCCGATCTCCCGTCGCGTTGGGAAGCCGTGGTGCTCGTCGGGTACGACACCGGAACACTCAACTACGAAGACCCCCGCTGACCCGTGGGGGCGTCACCTGGTGGCGGCGGAGCGCACCTGACGGGTATGAGAAAGCCACCAGCCCATGCCCCTGTTCCGTCGCCGGTGTCGATGCCGGTGATCCGCTTCGACGTGCATGACGACGGCACGATGAGCGCCACCGTCGACGGTGAACCCCTCGCCCCGCCGGTCGCCGAGGGTGCGTGGCGACGTGGGTCGTTCTCGCGGATTGTCGATCAGGTCACCGGTGAGCGGATGATCCCGGCACGGGTCGAAGTCACCGAGGCTGATGGTTCGACGTTCACCGACATCATCCCCGCCCGCCCCCGCACCACCGCCCCTGCACCGGTGGCGTTGGAGGCGGCACCTGCTGTGACGCCACGATTCGTGGAGGTGAGCGGGGAGGGCTTCGTGCCCGGTGAGGACGTTGCGGTGTGCCGCATCATCCGGCACACCGACGCCGCCCACACGGGCACCGCCCGCGCGCTGCTCGACCTGGTTCATGACCATCTCGACCTCGGCGACGAAGTGGTGCTCGTGGGCCGAGTGTCGGGCACGTTCGTCGTGCGGAGCCTGTCATGAGCGGCCCGGCACCGGGCAGGCAGACCGGTGCTCTCGGTGACGAGCTGACCAACGCCGCCATGATCGGCCTGATCGGGGTGTTCGCGCTCGCACTCCTGCTGCGCGGTGCCGGATCAGTGACGGCATTCCTCACCGGCACCAAACAGCCCGAAGCAGGCCCCGCCGCCGGTGTGGGCGTGCTGTTCAATCCCGGCGACCCGGCGACTGCGCTGGAGGCCGAAGGGCTGAACGTCGTCGCCTACTGGATCGTTGCCGTCGCCTTGATTGTTGCGCTGGGGGCGGCGATCACCGGGGTGTGGATGCTGCTGCGCCGTCAGTCACACCGCAGCGCCCGTGACCCGCACCGGCTCGTCGGAATCGCCACGAAACAGGATGTCGCTCAGGCTGCGTCGACCAAGGCGCTGCTGGGGCGGGCCGCAAACCTGCGTCCCTCGCTGGAACGCCCGGCATCTGCCGATGTCGGTTACCGGCTCGGCACCTGTCAAGGGCGGGACGTGTGGGCCAGCGTTGAGGATTCGATTCTGCTGATCGGCCCGCCCCGCTCGGGTAAGGGCCTGCACATCGTGATCCCGTCGATTCTGGATGCGCCCGGCGCGGTCGTGGTGACCTCGACCCGCCCCGACAACCTGACCGCGACGCTGCGCGCCAGGCAGCGGATCGGCCCGGCGGCAGTGTTCGACCCGCAGCATCTGGCCGAGGGCATCCCCGCCGGGCTGCGCTGGTCACCGATCCGGGGTTGCGAAGACCCGCTGACCGCGATGATCCGCGCGACCGGTCTCGCCAGTGCGACCGGTTTGACCTCGGGCGGGGTGGAGGGCGGCGGCTTCTGGGAGGGCAAGACCTGCTCCGCCCTGCAAGCCCTGCTGCACGCGGCAGCGATCGACCACCGGCCACCATCGGAGTTGTTCCGGTGGACGCTCGACCCGACCGCCGCCGCCGATGCGGTGGCGATCTTGACCAACAGTCCGCTCGCTGCGGGCGGCTGGGCCGAATCGTTGGAGGCGATGATCGACTCCGACCCGCGTACCCGTGATTCGATCTGGCAGGGCGTGTCGCTGTCGCTGTCGGCGCTGGCCGATCCGCGCGTGCTCGATGCGGTCTCACCGGGTGATGGTGAAGACTTCGACCCGGAGAGATTCATCCGATCGCGCGGCACCCTGTACCTGCTCGCCACCGGTGCTGGCGCGGGCGCGAGTGCCGCGCTCGTGGCGGCGTTCGTGGAAGACCTCGTCGAAGCCGCCCGCCGGATGGCGGCACGCTCACCGGGCGCACGCCTGGACCCGCCCCTGCTGCTCGCTCTGGATGAGATCGCGAACCTCAGCCCGCTGCCGAGCCTGCCGACCCTGATGGCCGAAGGCGGCGGCACCGGGATCACCACGATGCCGGTACTCCAGTCCCTCGCCCAAGCGCGGGATCGGTGGAGCGAGAACCAAGCGAACGCGATCTGGGATGCGGCGATCACCAAGATCATCCTCGGCGGCGCATCCAACTCCCGCGACCTGCAAGACCTCTCCGCGTTGATCGGGGAACGTGACGAGTTCACCGACAGTGTGACCCTCGGCGATCACGGCACCCGCTCGAATCAACGCTCGATCCGCCGCGTGCCGATCATGCCGCCCGACCGCATCCGCACCCTCCCGTTCGGCACCGCCGTCACCCTGCTGCGCTCCGCGCCGCCGATCATCACCGACCTGCGCGCCTGGCCGAAACGACCCGACGGTGACCGGCTGGGGGCCGACCGGGCGGAGATCGAGGGACTGCTGGAACGAGGCACGCATGGCACCTGAACCGCACCTTCCTCCAGCCCCCGACGGCACCGTGGCGTCGTGGGCATCAACGACGGCACGAGCGTGGTGGAGGTGATCGCTGATGGCCAGACGCAGGAGCCGGACAGCACCGCCCGGTCAGCTCGAGTTCGACCTGTGGGGGCTGGCCGAACAGACCGCCGACGAGCAGATCACCACAACCACCGAAACAGCAACGACACCGGGGGTGGAGGGAGCAGAACGTGAACAAGTACGGGGCGCAGGCGATGCGGCATTGGATGACCCACGCGCCACAGAGGTTCCAGAGCCTCGACGACCCGATCCGGTTCTTCACCGATCTGGGCCGGGAGGCGCAGGGGCAGATCACCGAGCTGGCACGACAGATCGAGACGAACCGCGCCGGGGTGCTGGCCAGGACGTCCTCTTCGAGGGAGACTTATCTCACGGACGTGGCACGCCGGATGACGGCGCTACGGATAGCGGAGGAGGTCGTGATGCAGCAACTCGCCTGGCTCACCGACCCGAGCCTGCCGCTGGACGAAGCCCGTCAGGAGTGGAACCAGACCACGCCGAACGACGAGAACCTGATCATGTGGGCCGAGCGGATGCAGGACGCCCCCGATCTGATGCCCTCGACGGTCGACTTGGAGCAGAAGGCGAAAGACTGGGCCGTGCCGACCTGGTTCTTGGAGGGCCTGGTCGAAGCGGAGATCCCGAGGCGCTACCTGGAGCAGCACCAAGCCCTGCTGGCGGAGGCGGCGACGATCCGCTTCCTGCGCGAAGTCCACTAACACCCACCACTGACGACACTGCCACCGGCCCGGAGCGGGAGTCTGCCGTTCCGGTGGTGCGGTTCGTGCCCGCGACGCACGACGACCTGGCCCCGTCGGGTGCGAAGGCCCGCTTCCGGGCGAATATCGCCGCGATCGAGACCGCCCGTCTGCTGACCGTGCAGGAACGCCCGGCGACCGTCGATGAGCAGCAGACGCTTGCGCGCTGGTCGAGCTGGGGCGCGGTGCCGGACGTGTTCGACGAGGCCAAGACCGACTGGGTAACCGAGCGGGAGCAGCTGCGGAGTCTGCTGGCCCCGGGCGAGTGGGATGCTGCCGCGCGGACGACGATCAACGCGCACTACACCGACCCGTTGATCGTCCGGCAGATGTGGCGGATCATGACCGCGCTCGGCTTCGACGGCGGGCAGGTGCTCGAACCTGGCTCCGGGTTGGGCACGTTCCTCGGCATGGCCCCCGAGGCCGCGCGGATGACCGGGGTGGAACTCGACCCGGTGACCGCGCAGATCAGCCGTGCCCTGTATCCGCACGCCGAGGTGCGGGCAGAGTCGTTCGCCGACACCCGCCTACCCGAAGGCATGTTTGATGCGGCGATCGGGAATGTGCCGTTCTCGGATGTGACCTTGCACGACCCGGTGCACAACCCGACCCGGCAGTCGATGCACAACCACTTCATCCTCAAATCGCTGCGCCTTGTCCGGCCCGGCGGGATGGTCGCGGTGCTGACCTCGCAGTACACGATGGATGCGCAGAACCCCGGCGCGCGCCGCGAGATGGCGATGCTCGCCGACCTCGTGGGCGCGATCCGGCTGCCCGCCGGGGCACACCGGCGCACGGCAGGCACTGA
>JASGFO010000144.1:0-10579 GCA_047605505.1 Gordonia sp. (in: high G+C Gram-positive bacteria)
GTGCGTGGCGGCGGTCGTCGCCCTGTGCCGGGTGGACCGCGCTCGACGTGCTGGGCCACGTCGGGGAGACGACGCGGATCGGTGCGCTGATCCTGTCGGAGGCGCCCTTCGATCCCGCCGAATTCGATCCGCCGGCCAAAGCGGTCGACGGTGATCCGGCCTTCTGGTGGCAGCAACAGGCGGGCAAGGCCTACGAGGTGCTGGCCGGCGACGTCGATCTGGATCGGGTCGTCGACAGCCCGATGGGTCGGCGGTCGGTGCGCGAGGGGTTGGCGTTCCCGGCGGCCGACCTCTATCTGCACGGCTGGGACCTGGGTACCGCGACAGGGCAGTCCGTCACCATCCCGGATGGGGCGATCGCCTTCATCCGCGGCATGTTCGAGTACGTGCCCGAGGAGGCGGCGCGACGCCCCGGTGTCTTCGACGCGGCCAAGCCGGCGCCGGCCGACGCCACGCCCACCGAGGACCTGATCGCCTGGACCGGGCGCGACCCGCGCGGCACCTGACCATGCTCAGCGTCAAGGCACTCGCCCGCGACGAGCGGGCCAGCCTGGCGGATTTCCTGGCCACATTGACGCCGGCGGAATGGAACGGCCCGTCGTTGTGCGAGGGCTGGTCGGTGCGCGACGTCGTCGCCCACCATCTCAGCTACGACGAGCTGACCGTGCCGGCCATGCTCGGCCGATTCGCACGCAATATGGGGCGCTTTGACCGGGCCAACGCCGATGGTCTCGCCGCCATGAGTGGCGTCGGGCCGGATCAGTTACTTGAGTTGCTCGCGGGGCATCTCACGCCGAGTGGCCTGCCGACCGCCTTCGGCTCCCGCATCGCGCTGTTGGACTGCATGGTCCACCAGCAGGACATTCGACGCCCGCTCGGGCGGCCGCGCGAGATCCCCGCCGAGCGGTTGATCCCGGCATTGAACTTCGCCCGTGTGGCACCGCCGATCGGTGCCCGCGGCCGCATCAAGGGCCTGCGGCTCGTCGCCGACGACATCGACTGGGCCGCCGGGCGCGGTTCAGAGGTGACCGGCCCCGGTGAGGCGATCCTGCTGGCCATGGCGGGCCGGCGTACCGCCGCGTCGGCGCTCTCCGGCCCCGGTGCCGCGACTCTTCGGGAGCGGCTGGGCTACCCGAACGAGAAATCCTGATGAATCGAGACGAGGCGAAAGTCTTCGACATCGCGCTGTGTTACGCCATCGAGGACGAGGTCCCGATCTACTTCCTGTACGGCGCAGTTAAGTACGTGACTGGTTCAACCCACCACGCGCGGCGGATCCTCGACGCAGTATTCGACCGCTTGCTCAGCGAGGGGCTTGTCGTGGTCGGAAACCCGGGTGCAGGAGAGTTCAACCCTTGGCCTGGCGAGGCGATCACGGCAATGGAGCGAATCCGCTCCTTTCTGGACGAACACCCCTTGGACCCCGGAGTGGAAGGCACGGGCATTTGGTACATCTTGACCGACGCTGGGCACGACCTCGCTGAGCGCACGCCAGATCCCTTCGACGGTGAAGATGCCTGAGCTTGGAGGGTTTGCGGTCGGTGCTACCTGTCCTAGTTCAGCTACGACTGTCTAGCCACGCAAAGAACTCGTGTAGATCGAGCGGTGCCAGTCGCCACGCCCATTCACGGCCGGTGAAGTAGGTCGATCCTTGAAGCCACGTTCGTGGCTCGCAAGAAATCTCTGGGCCGTCCGAGCCGTTGCCGATGCTGATGTCTGGGAGGACGGTCCCCCGCACCGCCGCATTTCTCAGCCGATGGGAACGGTCCCAACGCTCGACCGCCTCAAACTCTCGCGCCGCCGGATCGTCGGCTGGTGTGTCAACCCAGATATCCGGCAGGGCGTCAAACGCTCTCCGGTAGGCATGTGTGAGCGATTCCGTCTTCATCACCTCAAAGGGTGGTTCCTCGGAGCAAAGTGCGTCTCGATTCTTCTGGCACCAGCGAGTGAAGACGTCGGTGTCGAGCTCCCCAGCAAATAGCGGGACACGACTGCCGCTCTTACTGAGCAGGTACAGGCTGGCGGTCGGCACCGAGGTTGGCGACCGATCCGCTCGTTCTATGCGCTCAATTCGCAGTCTGTACATGCGTACTCCCGTGCTTTGTCCGCAACCACTCGAAGAATTCACGGAGGTTGACAGGGTAGTAGCGCCAACGCCACTCGGCACCCGTGAACGCCTCATCGTCGTCGGGAGGCCTCGGCTCGCAGGAGATTTCCGGGCCATCGATCCCGGTGCCTATTGAAATGCCGGGCAGCTCCCATTCGTGAGACCAAGCCAGCGTGTGTGCCTCACCCCAATCGTCGACGAGTACCTCATACAGGAAGTCCGGATCATCGTCTGCGACCTCTAGGCCGGTGTACGGGGCGGCTTCCCGCGCCCGTAGGTACGCCGCACTCAGTGACTCATTGCGACGTACCGGAAAAGGAGGCAAGGTCTCGGCTTTGATCGATTCTTCGTTCTCCAAGCACCATTCGTGGAAGTCGTCGAAGTCGAGAGCACCCTCAAAGAGTGGAATCTGCCGGCCAACATCGTCAACGAGGTAGATCGAATGAAACGGCTGGACGTCAGGGGCGTCGGCGGCGACCAAGCTGGCGATCCTTAGCTTCAGCATGGCTGGAGCTCCATGTCCATCAACCCTTTCGGTAGTCTTTGCGTGGGATCATCTTGCGTTTGGACATCCCTTTTCGAATGTTCTTAGGGACGTCTTTATAGCTATCGAGACGGTACCCGTGCCACGTCCCATCGTTTCCGTTCTTGAACTCGTAGTACTTGCCGTCCTTGTATCCATACCGCCTTTTCGGCGAGGCCTTGTAGGAGCGCCGCAACACCCGCTCCGCTACTTTCGGAGGGAGGTCCATCTTCGACCCCCGTACACCTTGCCCTGGAATATCATCGTGCTTCGGACTCGGGTTATACCTCAAGTTCTTCGGGTCGTCGCTAGCGCGATCGCTAAAGAACTGGGTTACCGTATCCCACAGCTTCTGGCCCAACATTGCGGCGCCCGCGATCCTCTTAGCGATCCAGATCATGACTTGGTCTTGGTGCATCGCTAGCCACGCGAGACCGTAGATTGCCGCCAACGCGGCGAGTAGGGCAAGGATCGCCAGAATTATCGCTGGTCCCGAAAGGGCAAGGAGCGGCGCAAGAGCAAATGCGACGGCCAGCATCATCTTCGGAATGACCGATTCCCAACCGTTGTCTTCAGGCTGTTGGACTTCGGGCTGCGGGTTGCCGCTTGGCTCCTTCGGTGCCCGAGGTGGCGGCTCCGCCGGGGCAGGAGGCGAAGTCGGCGGTTGTGTTGGTGGCTGTTGTGGTCCCAACGTCTGCGGAGGCGCCTCAATAGGTTCGGTTGGCCGAGCTGGCATGCCCTGTTCGCCGCGAGGAGCTGGGATACCAGGATCAGGAGCCTGGTTTTCGGGAACCCGCAGCATGCGCAACTCTTCATCACCGCCGGCGCCCGGGCCGGTCGTCCCACCCTGATTCTTGGGCGGCTCCGGTGGGGGAACTACAGCGGCCGCAGAGCGGCGGCCCGAGTAGAGGGACCCAGCAAGCAAGGCGATGCTTCCGGCGATACTCCAGAACAAGACCGGCAATGTGACCTTCGGCCTGCCCGGCGCAGTCGACGGACCAGTGTCAGGTGCGACTGCGGGTGGTGGCGCCGGGGGCGCTGGTGCTGGCCTGGGTGCGGGGGCTTGTGTCGCTGGCGCTGGTGCCGGGGCTCGCCGGGGCGCCGGCGGCGCTGGTACCGCTGGTGCTGGTGCGGGCGCCGGTGTTGCACCGGGCGCTGGTACCGCCGGTGCTGGTGGTGGAGGGGGTGCTGGCTGTCCAGGTAGACGCGGTGGCACATAGCCGGGGACGGGGACGATGGGGGTGCCGTTGCCGGTGCCCGGCCCGGAGCCGGGCGAGCCACCGGCGCCAGCCCCGCTGTCGGGAGCACTGGTGGTCGGGAGTTGGGTTTGCGGATTGTTCTGCGCCGGTGGCGGAGGACTGTAGGTCGGCACGTTGATACACGGCCACATCGGGCCGTGTTCGCGGCGCATCTGATCACACAGCGCATCGGCGTGGGCCGTACCGCCACCTGAGTTGAGGGTGGCAGCCACGACGGCGCCGCCGATGCCGGCCACCATCACACCACCGGCCACCGCGGCCATCACCCTAAACCGTGCGCGGGCGGTGGCCTGCGGTTTGACCGGTGGGGTGGTGATCATGTCATCGTCCTCGAACGGCGCCGATGACGGCGTCCATGCCCTGCCAGAACCAGCGTCCGGCCAGCGACATGAGCAGGAAGAAGCCGAGGAATACCGGGATCGAGCCGTAGTGCTCGGACCAGCCCGACAGTTTCGGTAACGCCGCCGCCGACGCGATCAGCAGGACCAGCCCGGCCAGTAGCAGCCACAAGACTTTGGTCGGCACCGGCCGTCCACGCTGGGGCCCTGCGCCGTCGAAACCATCCTCGAGCTCGGCGGCCTCGAGGTAGGTGGTGCTATGGCTGGTCACGATACCCTCCCCTTTTGCCAGCGCGGATTCGTACGCGCGTCACCGGAACGAGACTTTCTCAACTGCCGGTTACGGCGCGAGCGGCACCGATGGCAACGCTCGGTCTGCAAATCGCTTCACGAGCCTGCGCCCCTCGGCTCCAGTAAGCCTCGCGCGCGTCCTGAAGGTCCAGACAGAGAAGGAGATCGACTCCTCGTTTCCAGTCGGGACTACGATGACCCAACTTGCCTCGGCTTTGGGGTCTGACGCTGCCGAGTAGACCACCAACGTCCCGGTTCGTCTCGACACTGGTAGTTGGCCGACAACCTTGGCCTGTCCGTGGTACCAACGAACATTGTTACGCGCACTCGCGCTTACGATCCTTACGCCGGCATCAATCGATGTCCCCTGCCAAGCACACGATCGAGCCATGTAGTTGTTGTAACGCCCAACCGCACCTTCTAGCCCGATAGCGGTCAGTGCACTTCTATCAATCCAGCATGGGTTCCATCCGGGGAGGACCCGCTCGACCAGGGTGCTGCCTGGGACATCCCTCGGCCCAGCATCACTCGGTCCGCAGCCTGCTATCGCAGAAGAGGCAGCAGCTGAGAGGACTGCCGCTAGCCACAGGACTGTTATTCGGCGTCTGAACGTCATGAAACCCTCCGCACTCCTGACAAATCACCATGCTTTGACCAGAGATTCATCGAGATCACTGAGCCAGATTGCGGTGCTTCGATGATCACACCGTTCCCGACGTAGATCGCCACATGGTGAGTCGACGGACTAGTCGGCGACGAAGAAGGGCCGTAGAACAGCAAGTCCCCGGGCTGGGCGCCAACTGCAGCCGGATCAACGCTGCGGGGCGAGCCAGTCCAAATTTGCGTATTGGGATTGGCAAGGGTGCTCGAGCGGAGCATCCCGTTGGTACTGGAGTCCTTGTAGCCATCCGCCTGCGTGTAGATATCCTTCCCGGTGGCCTCATACACAGCTAGTCGGGTAAACCCGGAGCAATCGAGGCCGACAATATTGGCATCACCGTATTTGTCAGCCGCACCGCCGTTGTCGCCAACGCCGAGGCTGGGTCCTGGGGAATCGCCGTGGCCCCCGCCCCAGGAGTATGGACTTCCTAGATAGGACGCGGCGGCCTTGAGGATGCCTCTACCAGTCGCAGTGGTCTCTATCGGGACTCCACCGGCCCCTGTGACGCTCCCGTCATTGCCGATGTGAGCGAGCTGCTTTGTGCCTTGGAACAGCCCGTTGCCAACTATTGTGTGCTGAGTCTCAGTTCCGTTCTGACGATCCTCGATCGTCCAGTCGCCGTTACCCCAGCGCTTGATGTCCTGCGTCCCGTTCGGGCTTAGATCAGCGTTATGGCGGAGCGCTCGTAAGAGACCCCGTAGACCCATGGCGGAGGCAGTCCGAGTTCCACCGCCTGCTACGAGTGCTGCTGCGCCGGCGAGGAGCCAGATGCCGACGGGTACGGAAGGTGTGCCGTCGGGTGCTGGTTTGGGCACGGGGACGGTGCCGGGTACGACCGCGGGTGCTGGCGTTGGTGCCGATGGTGCGGGTAGTTGGGGTGTGGGGATTCGTGGTACTCGGGGTGGGGTGGGACCTCGTTGCTGCGGACCGGGCGTTGGTGCTGGCCCGCCCGGTACCGGCACGGGTGCGGGTGCGCGGGGTGCTGGTGGTGGAGGGGGTGCGGGTTGGCCGGGTAGGCGCGGGGGCACGTAGCCGGGGACAGGGACGATGGGAGTGCCGTTGCCGGTGCCCGGCCCGGAGCCGGGCGAGCCACCGGCGCCAGGCCCACTGTCGGGAGCGCTGGTGGTCGGGAGTTGGGTTTGCGGGTTGTTCTGCGCCGGTGGCGGAGGACTGTAGGTCGGCACGTTGATACACGGCCACATCGGGCCGTGTTCGCGGCGCATCTGATCACACAGCGCATCGGCGTGGGCCGTACCGCCACCTGAGTTGAGGGTGGCAGCCACGACGGCGCCGCCGATGCCGGCCACCATCACACCACCGGCCACCGCGGCCATCACCCTAAACCGTGCGCGGGCGGTGGCCTGCGGTTTGACCGGTGGGGTGGTGATCATGTCATCGTCCTCGAACGGCGCCGATGACGGCGTCCATGCCCTGCCAGAACCAGCGTCCGGCCAGCGACATGAGCAGGAAGAAGCCGAGGAATACCGGGATCGAGCCGTAGTGCTCGGACCAGCCCGACAGTTTCGGTAACGCCGCCGCCGACGCGATCAGCAGGACCAGCCCGACCAGTAGCAGCCACAAGACTTTGGTCGGCACCGGCGGTTCACGCCGGGGCTCGGCGCCGTCGAAGTCCTCATCACTGTCGTAGCCGGCGTCCTCGGCCTCGACATCGTCTTCGATGTAGGTGTCGTTGTCGCTGGTCATGGTCGACCTCTTTCGCTGGGTTCGCTACAGGTAGTTGGGTTTGCCGTAGATGTGGAAGGTGTCGTCGTTGTTGTCGGTGGAGATCGCCACGCGCACGAACGTGCGGATCGCCACCGGCCCCAGACAGCCGTCGACCTTGATGTGAACCCCCTGCATGCCCACCCCGCCCTGAGCGCTGGCCAAGGATTTGTCGCCGAAAGCGACGATCGTGATCTGGCCCGGGCGTAGAGTGGTGGACACATTCGGCATCGCTTGGAATCCGACGATGGCCGCGGGCGGATACGAAATCGACATCTGCGCCGTCGGGCCGGCCCAGAGTCCAAAGGTGGCCCCGCTCTCGACGCTGGTGTTACACCCGATGTGGATGCCCGAGGACACCCGCCCCGCGTTGACCGGGGCTCTGCCGTGACCGAGGATCTTCACCGATCCCCGCACCCCCGTATAGCCCTCCCGTGACCAAGGACTTTGGTTAAGGGGAGGGACACTGTTGATCCGCTCACGCGTCTTCGATATCTCAAGACGCCACCCGTCTGCAGTCGTCCGCACAATCGTGCGGTCCTTGATATTCGGCGGCTCCGAGGATCCGAACAACGGCGGCAAGGCAGAGGCGCCGGGCGCCCCGGCGAAGGCCGCCTCGGTCGCCACCACCAGCGCCACCACCGCGCACAACGCACGTCGATTCACGCGAACCCTCCCTGTTGGTTACTGAATCAAGAGATTAGTAACACGGATCCCTGGCGGAGTGTGCGGATTCAACAGAATTTCGAGGGTCCTTTGGTCCCTGCATCCTTGCAGGTAACGGGCATTGCACACCTAGTTGTGAGTTATCCTCGGGATTCGGCTTGCTGGGAGCTCAGACGCCGTCGCGCACGCGGTCCCGGCCGATCCAGCGGCAGACCAGATAGATGACGAACGAGATCGTCGTGACGAACACCGACACCGGCAGGCCGGGGGCGAGTGACAGGATCAGGCCGCCGATGGCGGCGGTCTCGGCGAACAAGATCGCCAGTCCGGTGACCACCGCGGGGTTCGACGACAGCCGCATCGCCGCTGCGCCCGGCGTGATCACGAGGGACATGACGAGCAGTGCGCCGACGACCTGGACGCCCTGTGCGCACGCCAGGCCCATGAGCACGGCGAACAGGATCGACAGCCAGCGCGTCGGCACGCCGCTGGCCAGCGCGACCCGCGGGTCGACCGACGAGAAGAGCAGCGGGCGGTAGACGACGGCGAGGACCAACAACACAACCCCGGTGGTGATCGCGACGCCGATCAGGCGCTCGGCACTCACGCTCACGACCTGGCCGGTCAGCAGGGCGAATCCCTGGCGCACGTTGGTCTGCAGGGCGAGGAACAGCACGCCCAGGCCCAGGCCGAAGGACATCACGACGCCGATCACCGAGTCGCGTTCGCGGGCGCGGTTGCCGAGGATGCCGAAAGTCAGCGCGGCGACGACGGCGCCGAGGATCGCACCGACGTTCACCGCGGTGTTCAGGCTTGCGCTGGCCGCGCCGACCACCAGCATGGCGGCGGCCGCACCGGTGACGGTGAGTTCGCTGATGCCGTGAACGGCGAAGGACATCTGTCGGGTGACGATCAGCGGCGAGATGACCCCGCCGAGCAGTCCGAGCAGAGCCAGGGCGAGCAGCGCCTGGTGGACGAAGTCGCGGCTCAGCAGATCGGCGGTCTCGGTGAAGAAGCTACCCATGGACCGGCCTCTGCTCGCAGTGGCGGGCTTCCTCGGTGCCGAGGACGACGATCCGGTCGTCGACGCGCACGACGTCGATCTGCGCGCCGTAGAGGTCGGAGAGAACCTCGGTCGTCAAGACCTCGTCGGGGGTGCCGACGGCGAACCGGCCGTCGACGAGGTAGAGGACGCGGTCGACGTAGGGGAGCACCGGGTTGATCTCGTGGGTGACGAGAACGACGGCGGTGTCGGCCTGCTGGCGACGCTGGTCGAGCAGGCTGAGCACGCGGCGCTGGCTGCCCGGGTCGAGGCTCGCGAGCGGTTCGTCGCACAGCATCAACTGCGGGTCGCGGGTCAGGGCCTGGGCGATCCGCAGGCGCTGTTGCTCTCCGCCGGACAGCAGGCCGAAGGGGCGGTCGGCGAAGGCGGTCGCGTCGACTTCGGTCAGCGCCGCGTCGACGAGCCGGCGCCGCCGCTTGCGACCGAACCAGCCGATACCCCACGCCCCGCCGTCGACGCCGAAGCCGACGATGTCGCGCCCGCGGACCGCGAGCGGGTCGGCGTCGTCGGCATGCTGTTGCGGGACGTACCCGATGCGCCCGGTCACCTCGACGGTGCCCGCGGTGGGCTGGATCTGGCCGAGCAGCATCCGCAGGAGCGACGTCTTGCCCGAGCCGTTGGCGCCGAGCACGGCGATGAACTCGCCCGGCGCGACGTCGAGGTTCAGCCCGCTCCACAGCACGCGATCGCCGAACGCCAATTCGGCGTCGACTAGGCGGGCGACGGGGGCCGCGGTCACTTGTCGAGTGCCTGCGCCAGGGCGTCGATCTGCTTGCCCTGCCAGTCGATGTACGACGTGACGCCGGCCGGCAGCGACTCGCTGAAGTTCACCACCGGAACGCCCGCCTTCTCCGCGGTGGCGCGCACCGAGTCGGTGACCGCATCGGTCGACTGCGTGTTGTAGACCAGCGCCTTGACGGTCTTCGAGGTCAGCAGGTCGTCCATCTTCGCGCGGTCGGCGGCCGACGGGGACTGGCCGTTGGCGACGGCGTTGGTGAACGCTGGCGGCGCGGCGTCGGTGATGCCGGCGGCCTCGAGGAGGTAGCCGCCCAGCGGCTCGGTCTGCGCGACCCGGGCGCCGCGGTGCTTGGCGGCGATGGCGGCCAGCTTCGCCTGCAGGCCGTCGAGCTGCACGCCGAAGGCGGCGGCGTTGCGGCGGTAGTCGGCGGCGTGGTCGGGGGCCTTCGTCGCGAGTTCGTCGGCGAGCTTGTCGGCCGCCTTGCGGACGGCGCTCAGGCTGTAGAAGACGTGCTCGTTCGGGGCGTCGGCGGAGTGGGTGTGCCCGTGGTCGTGGTCGTGACCGTCGTGGTCATGGTCGTCGTCGTGGTCGTGACCGTCGTGGTCATGGTCGTCCTCGTGCGATTCGATGCCGAGGAGCGCGGCGGCGTCGACGATCGCGACCGTGCGCGTCCGCTTCGTCGCGTCGGCCAGGTATTGGTCGTAGTGGGCGCCGTTCATCAGCACGACGTCGGCGTCGGAGATCTGAGCGGAGTCGGCGGCCGACGGCGTGAACTCGTGCGGGTCGCCGTCGGGCGAGCTGTAGAGCGCCTTGACGGTGCCGTGCTCGCCGACGACGGCTTGCGCGACCGAACCCCAGACGTTCGTCGACGTGACGACGAGGGGTCGGGTCACGTTCTTGTCGGAATCGGTCGAGCATCCGGTCAGAGCGGCGGCGAGGGCGAGGACGGCGATCGCGACAGCGGCGACGACGCGCAGGGGGTGACGCACGGAGGGCCTCCAGGGGCGGTGGTCGTGGGCTTGCACAAACCGTTAATGAAAATGGTTGCCGAAAGAATAGCGTGGACGTCGGCGATGTGCCCACTCGACCGCCGAAATCAGGCGACGACGACCGGTGCGACGAAGGTGCGCAGCATGTGCGCCTCGTCGGCGGGGGAGGCACCCGGGGTGCTGAGCAGCGACAGCATCGCGCGGACCAACCAGTGCGCGCG
>JASGFO010000145.1:0-10506 GCA_047605505.1 Gordonia sp. (in: high G+C Gram-positive bacteria)
GTTTCTCGCCGACCGGGGCGTGCAGGTTGCCCGATAGCTGCGTCCGGCCATCATCGTCGGTACCCAGAGCCAGGCGGTTCAACCGTCGATCCTCCGCTGCCGGTGGTCCACCCGCGTCGGCGGCCAACCGGTTACCCAGACTCTTGGCGGCATCGCCGATCTCGGCGGGTGTTGCCCCGGAGAAGTGTTGCGCCAGCAACTGATTCACCACATCCGACCGGGCCTCGGCGTCGAAGTCCGCACCGACCCGCCCGGCGACCTGGTTCACCCCGCGAACAATCGCATCCGCGTGTTCTGCCGACACCGCCCCGTCCGCGCAGTGACGGTCCAGTCGGTCGTCGGTGAAACTGGTGCGTCGAATCATGCGCGAGGCGACCGCGGGCGCGAACCCCATCACCAGCAACAGTTCCCGGATGGTGCGGCCGTGGGATTGTGCGACACCGAGCCGGTCACACTGTCGTACCCACTGCGCACACTGGTCATCAACAACGTTCCGCAGCCGCGCCAGCGCCGTCAGGACGGCGTGGGCATCGGGGCCGGCGATCTCGTCGGGCACGGCGAGATCAGCCAGGGTGTCGAGGAACTCCTCGAACTTGGCGGCGATCTCAGTATCGGTCATGTCTCTATGGTAGACGAATTAGAGTTCGATACATGAGAATATCCTGAGAGGAGGGTTACGCTTCTGTGAACTCCCGTTACCTTTTAGGCAGCTCCTCTCTCCAAGGGCTGCGGTCGCCAGGCCCGGTATGACTTCTGGACCATCAGCGATCCACCGACGCCACCACGTCCGGCGACATCACGGATCATGCGAGAGACAGGGGTCCGCTCACTCGAGTAGGTCTCTTCGTAACGTGGGTGCCGAGCATTGATGCTGATCGGCGACCGCCCCCTTACGAGGCGAGGAGTTCGACCGATGAACGCCGACTACGCCGTTCATCATCGCCGACGCCGCCCCCACGGCCGGTTCTTGACGCGATCCGAGCGATCGCGGCGAACCATCAGGGCGTGACCGCCCCCGTCTGTCGCAGGATCCAGGCGAGCTCGAAGGCCATTTCCGCCCACTGCTCGTAGCGCCCGCTGACCCCCCCGTGACCGGCCGTCATCTCGGTCTTCAGCAGGATCGGATTGTCGGAGGTGCTCAGCTCCTGAAGTCGCGCGACCCATTTCGCGGCCTCGACAAACAAGACCCGGGTGTCGTTGAGTGAGTTCTGCACCAGGATCGGCGGGTACGGCTGCGCGGTGACGTTCTCGTAGGGTGAGTAGGAGCGCAGGTAGTCGTAGACCGCCGGATCATGCAGCGGATCGCCCCATTCATCCCATTCGGTCACGGTCAGCGGCAACGACGGATCGAGCATCGAGGTCAGCGCGTCCACGAAGGGCACCGCCGCGAGAATGCCGGCAAACAGGTCCGCGGCCCGGTTGGCAACCGCGCCCATGAGCAGGCCACCGGCCGAGCCACCTTCGGCGACAAGCTGTTCCGGTGTCGTCCAGCCGCGATCGATGAGGTGGCGGGCCGAGTCGACGAAGTCGGTGAACGTGTTCTTCTTGGTCAGGGCCTTCCCGCTCTCGTACCAGGCGCGGCCCATCTCGCCGCCACCGCGGACATGGGCGATCACGAACACCACACCGCGGTCGAGCAGGGACAGGCGGGGCACCGAGAAGTACGGATCCATGCTGGTCTCGTAGGAGCCATAGCCGTAAATCAGTGCCGGCGCAGGCGCGGCGCCGACCTCGCCGGGTGCCGGCACGCGGCGATGCCGGACGATCGACAGCGGGATCCGCGTCCCGTCCGCAGCCCTCGCCCACTCCCGGGACTGCACGTAGTCGGCGGGGTCGTAGTCACCCAGCACCGGCTGACGCCTGAGCAGGATGCGTTCCCCGGTGGTGACATCGAGTTCGAACAGCTCGGCCGGTTCGGTAAAGCTGCCGTAGCCGAATCGTAGACGCGGCGTGGCCCATTCGCTGTTGCTGTGCAGACCCAGCGAGAACAGCTCGGCGGCAGCCGCGACCTCGATGAAGTCCTCGGCCACCGGAATGCCGTCGATCCGGCGCAGGTCGGCGATCGCGGCACGCGGCAGCGCGTCGGCGCGATACGACAGCACCAGGTAGTCCCGGAAGGCCTCGATGTCCTCGATCCGGATACCGCGGCGATGCCCGATGAAGGGCGTGCGCGCCGACGGATCGGTGACGGGCGCGATATCGATCGCGAAATCCTCGGCCTTTTCGCCGTCGCGGATATCGTTGTGCACGATGAGGAAGTAGTCCTGACCGCCGATCACGGCATGGTCGACGCCGTACTCCACCCCGTCAACCCGCGGTGCCACGCTGACGAAGTCGCCGGTCGGGTCGTTGGCGGCGAGCACATAACATTCGCTGGTGAGCTTGGAGCCGGCCACAATCATGAGGTACCGCTCGCTGCGGGTGGCGCCCAGGCCTACCCCGTAGCGTTCGTCGGGCTCGTGGAACACGCGGACGTCCTCGGTGCCTGCGCCGAGGTCGTGGCGCCACACGCTGTCCGGGCGCCAGGCGTCGTCGACGGTCTGGTAGAAGACGTGGCGGGCATCGGCGGACCACTCGGCCCCGCCCGCGGTGTCGGTGATGACGTCGGGTAGTTGTTCACCGGTGCGAAGGTTGCGGAACCGCAACGTGTATCGCTCGTCGCCGGTGACGTCGACGCCGTAGGCCAGCCACTCGCCGTCGTCGGACACCGACAGGGTGCCGAGGCTGAAGAAGGCGTGCCCTTCTGCCTCGGCGTTGCTGTCGAAGTACACCTGCTCGCCGGGCAGTGCGACCCCTTCGGAGATCACCGGCGGCGTCCAGTCGTCCGGGTCGGCCAGCGGGCACCGGCAGTACGCGGTGTAGGACTGCCCCGCGGTGGTGCGCGAGTAATACCAGTAGCCGCCGCTGCGCGACGGCACCGTCATGTCGGTCTCCTTGGTGCGTGCCTTGATCTCGTCGAAGATCGTGCTGCGGAGCTCGGCGAGATCGGCGGTGTGCTCCTCGGTATAGGCGTTCTGCGCCTCGAGGTAGGCGATCACCTCGGGATTGTCCTTGTCGCGCAACCATTCATAGTCGTCGACGACGGTATCGCCGTGGTGGGTGCGCTCATGCGGCACCTTCTTGGCGACGGGGGCGCCGAGGCGATTGCGGGGGAACGACACTGCGTCGGTCACGTGCGGCCTTCTCCTGTTCGGTGTCGGAACACTAGTGTGCGCCGGGCCAGTCGTCGAAGGACTTCTGCGAAATCCATTCGTAGGCCTCGATATACCGCGCCCGGGTGCGGGCGACGACGCTGGCGGGCAGGGCCGGCGGCGGGGTATCGGAAGCCCGGTCCCAGCCGGATTCCGGTGAGGTGAGCCAATTGCGGACGATCTGTTTGTCGAACGACGCCTGCACCTGACCCGGCGTGTACCCGGCGGCGTCCCAATAGCGCGAGGAGTCAGGGGTGAGTACCTCGTCGGCGAGGACCAACGAGCCGTCGGGTGCCTGCCCGAACTCGAACTTGGTGTCGGCCAGGATGATTCCGCGTTCGGCCGCCAACGCGGCACCGCGCGAATAGATGTCGAGGGTGGCGGTGCGCAGCGCGGCGGCGAGCTCGTCGCCCACCTGTGCCGCGACCGCGTCGTAGGTGATGTTCTCGTCGTGATCGCCCTGCTCGGCCTTGGTGGCCGGGGTGAAGATCGGCTCGGGCAGGCGGTCGGCCTCGTCGAGCCCGGCCGGTAGTTCGACGCCGCAGACCGATCCGGTCGCCCGGTAGTCGAGGAGACCGGAACCGGTCAGGTAGCCGCGCGCCACGCATTCGACGGGGACCATCGGCATCTTGTGCACCACCATCGACCTGCCGACGAGGCCGTCGGGGATGCGCTTGTCGGTGGGTCCGCCGGCGAGGTGATTCGCAACGCCGAGGGCGTCGAACCAGTAGAAGCTCATCGCGGTCAGGATCCGCCCCTTGTCGTCGATCGCGGGGTTCAGGATGTGGTCGTACGCCGAGATGCGGTCGGTGGCGACCATCAGCAGGGTGTCGTCGTCGATCGCGTAGATCTCGCGCACCTTGCCCGACGCGAGGAAGGTGTACTGCTCGAGTGGCGGCCGCATCACTCGACCCTATCGGGTCTGGCATTCTCGGTGCTCATGAGCGCCCCGCACATCACGATCACCTACTGCACCCAGTGCAACTGGCTGTTGCGTGCCAACTGGATGGCCGCGGAGCTGCTGAACACGTTCGGCACCGATCTCGGCTCGGTGACGCTGATACCCGGGACCGGCGGGATCTTCGTCGTCGACGTCGACGGCCACCAGATCTGGGAACGCAAGCGTGACGGGGGCTTTCCCGATGCTCCCGAGCTCAAACGACGCGTCCGGGACGCGGCACTGCCCGACTGGCAGTTCGGGCACACCGACCGCGGCGGGCACTGACCGGCCCGAGTACCGATTGGGCCGGGGTACCGATCGGGGTGAGCACAGATCGGCGTCAGAGGATCGGTGCCGGCACGTACGCCGCGGCGTCCGGGTGGGCGTCGATGATCGTGGTCGCGGCGGCGATCACGTCGGCGACCTGCCGGCCGGCCGCGCCGACGAAGGCGTCCTTGTCGTCGAGCAGCGCGTCGAGCTGGGCGCGGTCGAGCGGGATGCGGTCGTCGGCGGCCAGGCGGTCGAGCAGGTCGGGTTCGCGGCCCTCCTCGCGCATGGCCAGGGCCACCGCGACGGCGTTCTCCTTGATCGCCTCGTGGGCGGTCTCGCGGCCGACGCCGGCCCGCACGGCCGCCATCAGGACCTTCGTGGTGGCCAGGAACGGCAGGTAGCGGTCGAGCTCATTGCTGATCACGGCGGGGTAGGCGCCAAACTCGGCGAGCACTGTCAGGAAGGTCTCCATCAGGCCGTCGAGGGCGAAGAATGCGTCGGGCAGCGCGACGCGGCGCACCACCGAGCAGAACACGTCGCCCTCGTTCCACTGGGCGCCGGCGAGTTCGGCGGCCATCGAGCCGTAGCCACGCAACACCACCTGCAGGCCGTTGACGCGTTCACAACTGCGGGTGTTCATCTTGTGCGGCATCGCCGACGAGCCCACCTGCCCGGGCTGGAATCCCTCGGTCACCAGCTCATGGCCGGCCATCAGCCGGATGGTGTGGGCCAACGACGACGGGGCGGCCGCGACCTGCACGAGCGCGGAGACGACGTCGTGGTCGAGGGAGCGGGGGTAGATCTGGCCGACCGAGGTGAGCGCACGGGCGAACCCGAGGTGGGCGGCGACGCGTGCTTCGAGGTCGGCGAGCTTGCCTGCGTCGCCGCCGAGCAGGTCGAGCATGTCCTGGCTGGTGCCCATCGGGCCCTTGATACCGCGCAGCGGGTACCGCTCGATGAGCTCGAACAACCGGGTGAGCGCGATCATCAGTTCGTCGGCGGCCGACGCGAACCGCTTGCCGAGCGTCGTCGCCTGGGCGGCGACGTTGTGACTGCGCCCGGCCATCACGACCGTCGAGTATTCGGCCGCGCGCTCGGTGAGCCGGGCGAGCACTGTCACGCCGTGGGCGTGCACATGCTGCAGTGATTGCCGGATCTGCAGTTGTTCGACGTTCTCGGTGAGATCCCGGCTGGTCATGCCCTTGTGGATCTGTTCGTGTCCGGCGAGCGCGTTGAACTCCTCGATGCGTGCCTTGACATCGTGGCGGGTCACGCGTTCCCGCTCGGCGATCGAGGCGAGGTCGATGTCGTCGACCACGGCCTCGTAGTCGGCGATGGCCTGCTCGGGGATGTCGATGCCGAGGTCGCGTTGCGCCTTGAGGACCGCGATCCACAGTCGCCGTTCGGTGGCGATCTTGTTGGTTGCCGACCAGAGGGAGACGAGTTCGGCGGAGGCGTAGCGACCGGCAAGGACGTTGGCAACAGCAGGTTTGGGCACGGGGTCGAGTGTAGTTTGGCGCGGCCGGGCACCGGCCGTCCCGTGTCTGTCCCAGCTCTGCGAATCCTTCTCCGCTGGTCGAGTAGCCCGGAGCGCCGGCGGAGGGCGTATCTCGAGACCACCCGACATACCGGCAGTGGTCTCGATCTCGACACGCTCGATCCGGCGGATCCGGCCTGCTTCGTCGGCCCTACTCGACCAGCGAGAGCGGAAGCACGTGCCGGAGCCGGCCCCGCGATGCAGGAGGAGGGCCGCAAGTGCCCCACCATGTGCGGACGTTCCCGACCGCCGACGAGAGCAGTTGCGGACCGACGACGAAGAGCGGGGTGTCAAGGCGCAGGCACCGCGCAGGCGAAGCCTGCTTCGTCGGCCCTACTCGACCAGCGAGAGCGGAAGCACGTGCCGGAGCCGGCCCCGCGATGCAGGAGGAGGGCCGCAAGTGCCCCACCATGTGCGGACGTTCCCGACCGCCGACGAGAGCAGTTGCGGACCGACGACGAAGAGCGGGGTGTCAAGGCGCAGGCACCGCGCAGGCGAAGCCTGCGCCAAATTACAGAGCGAAGCAGAGGCCGCCCGACCCGTAGCCCTGATGGACGCGGGCGACGGTGATGGGTGAGCGCTTCCCGTTCTGGATGGCATAGAGCCGGCGGTTGCCGATGCGGCGGGGGCTCCACCAGACCGAGGCGTAGCCCTGGTAGGCGCGGTCGCGGCCGATGAGCCGGGGCGGGTAGCCGCGCTTGCGTTCGTAGAACGCGACGATGCCCGAGGAGTTGACGGGCACGGTCAGGGTGTAGGTGCAGCCGGTGCCGTAGACGACCGAGGAGAAGGGGATGCCGGGATCGACCGGCCCGGCGGGGGCGGCGTGGCCAGCGCCTGCCGTGCCGATCAGTGTGCTCACGGTCATGGTCGAGGCCAGGAGCCCGGATGTGAACCACCGTCGTAGTGTCATCGTTTCCTCCCCCATCGTCGCGAGGTGTGACCGTCGCGAGGTGTGACCTTACTTCGCGGGCGCGAGTACGTCGATGACGCCGTGCAACGCCTCGCGGGCGGCACGGAACGGCGATTGCGTGCCCCCGAGGGCCCCGGCGACAGCGCCTTCCTCCACGGCGATCAGCCAGTTCACGGGCTCACCGTCGGCGTGCCGACCGGACTTGTCGAGAACTTCGGCGTGGAGGGCGGCGACGCGCGCGTGGCGGCGGTCGGCGACCTCGGCCAGACGTGGGTAGCGCGCGGCGAGTGCGATCGTCTCGTAGCGGACCGCGAGTTCGGCGACCGGGGTGTCGGCGCCGATGAACACCTCGGACAGGGCCTCGGCGGTCGCCTGGGCCCCGCGCCGACGCCGGGCGAGGCCCGCGCTGCGCGCGGTGGTCCGCTCGTCGTCACAGCGGGCAACATGGGCGGCGGCCTCGGCCATGAGTTCTTCGAGGGAGGCGAAGTAGTAGGTGGTCGACGCCAGTGGCGTCTGTGCGCGTTCGGCGACGGCACGGTGGCGGACGGCGTCGAATCCGCCCTCGAGGAGCAGTGCACCGGCGGCCTCGATGAGCCGAGACCGCCGTCTCGTTCCCTTCGGGGTCGCCGCCGACGTCATGGGGCAATGGTGCCAGGACGAGGCGTCTCACCATTGCCTTTTCGCTCAGATCGGCCGCGGCCGACGACGGTCGGTCGATCGCCCGACATGGGGACTCAGCGGACCCTGACCGGTTTAGCGTGAGCCCTATGCGGTTGGAGGGTTTGCGCGCGATCGCCGATTGCGGCGCCTGGTATGCGGCGCTGCGTTCGAGTGCGCTGATGGACTATCTCGAGCGGGAGCTCGGCGACCATTCGTGCACCCGGGTGCGTACACGGGTGGTGTTCTCCGCTGTGGGCGACGCGAGTCGTACGCTCAGCGCCCAGGCCACCCCGATCGCGTCCGTGCGAGCGGGCGCGACGTCGTTTCGGTGGGCATGGGCCGCCGGCACCGATGACACCCCCACGAATCTGGGCGGCGCCGGGTTGCGACGCACCGGCGAGCTCCTGGGTCTGCCCGAGTTGCGGGCCCCGGAGATCGCCCTCGAGGGTTCCGGTGACGTCGATCTGATCGCGGCGACCATCGCGGCGGTGGCGGTCCAGGCGACCGGGCTCGGCCCGGCGTGGTGTGTCGAGACCGACGGTGGCCGAGAGATCGTTCTGTTGGCCGGATTGCCGGTCCCGGAACCCGGGTTCCGGGACTTCGTCGATGCCCTCCCCCACCTCATCGACTCGGTCCCGGTCGCCGACCATCGTGTCGCGATCAGCGGTCTCGCGGCTCGTTCCGGGTGGCATCTGGCCTGGCAGGCCGGTGCCGGCACGACGTCGAGTTGCATTGTCTCCCACGATGATCACCGCGTGACCCTGGCGTTCGACGGTGACGGGCATCCCGTCGGTCCGCCCGCCGCCATGAGCACGAAGGGCCGATCCCTTCCGACGACTCCGCCAACGGCGGCCTGTTGCCACCGATGACACGTCAGCGGAGCGTCGGAACAATAGTTGTCGTGGCGCTCCGCTGACGTGTCATCGGTAGCGGTATTCGGCGGGGCTACAGGGCGATCGTGCCCTCGAGCGCGGCCTGGCCGATGTCGGTGCGGTGATGAGAACCGGGCAGCTTGATCGCGGCGACGCGCTCGTAGGCCTGGGCGCGTGCCTGGGCGAGATCGGCCCCGGCCCCGACCACTCCCAGGACCCGGCCACCGGCGGAGACCACAGTGCCGTCGGCATCGAGTCTGGTTCCGGCATGCAGGATGCCCTCGGCGTCGGCACCGGTGATCACGTCGCCGGTGCGCGGGGTGCCCGGATAGTTCTCTGCCGCGATCACCACGACCACCGCCGAACCGTCGCGCCACCGCAGCGGCGGCAGGTCGGCAAGGGTTCCCCGGGCCGTCGCATTGAGTGCCGCACCGAGCGGTGATTCCAGGAGGGCCAGCACCGCCTGGGTCTCCGGATCGCCGAAGCGGCAGTTGAACTCGACGACGGCCGGGCCATCCTTGCCGATCGCCAAACCCGCGTAGAGCAGGCCGGAGAACGGGCAGCCGCGGCGAACGAGCTCGGCGGCGACGGGGGTGACGACGTCCTCGACGATCTGCGTGGTGACCTCGGCCGGCAGCCAGGGCAGCGGCGTGTAGGCACCCATGCCGCCCGTGTTGGGACCAGCGTCGCCGTCGCCGACGCGCTTGTGGTCTTGGGCGGGCAGGAGCGGGACCACGGTCTCACCGTCGACCAGACAGAACAGAGACACCTCGGGGCCGTCGAGGAAGCTCTCGAGGAGCACCGGATGGCCCGACTCGAGGCATTCGGCGGCGTGATCGCGCGCGGCGGCCCGATCGGTCGTCACCACCACCCCCTTGCCGGCGGCGAGACCGTCGTCCTTGACCACCCAGGTGGGTCCGAACCGGTCGAGCGCCGCATCGAGGGTGGCAGGACTGTCGACGACCTCGGCGTGCGCGGTCCGCACCCCCGCTGCCGCCATCACATCCTTGGCGAAGGCCTTGGATCCCTCGATCCGTGCGGCGGCCGCACTCGGACCGAACGTCGTAAAACCCGCGGCCCGCAACGCGTCGGCCACACCCAGAACCAACGGCACCTCGGGGCCGATCACCACCAGATCGGCCGTCACCGACCTCGCCAACGCCACCACCACGTCGGCCGAGGCGATGTCGACGGGGTGGTTGGTGGCCACCGCTGCGGTGCCGGCGTTCCCTGGGGCCACGTGCAGGTCGGTGACCGAGGGATCGTTGGCGAGTGCGAGGAGCAGGGCATGTTCGCGGCCGCCCGAGCCGATCACGAGTACGCGCACAGTTCACGACTCTAACCGGCAACGGGCCCGCTGCCGACCCCCGGCCGTCCGGGGGTCGCCGGCTCCGCGATGCCCTGCTCCCGCGATCACGTGGACTTGGTCAGGTCATACAGCGTGACGTTGTCGACGGTCACGGCGGTGAAGTGCTGCTCGACCCATTCCTTGATTTGCGCCGACGTTCCGCGGCCACCGCCCATCATCCCGTCGCCGCCACCAATGAAGTAGTGGATCTTCTTGGCGGCCACCAGCTTCTGGAACTGTGCCAATGTCGGCGACGGATCGGTCCCGTTGAAGCCGCCGATCGGCATAACCGAATAGCCCGTCTCCAATTGATAGCCCGACGCGGTATTGGAACCGATCGCCGCGGCCACCCAGGTGTAGGCCGCACCGTCCTCGGACAGCGTCGCGACCATCTGTGCGCTCGGTCGCGAACCCATCAGCAGGCCGCCGCCGGGGCCGCCCATGCCTCCGAAGCCACCCGACTCATCCACCGATCCGGCCGCACCGGCCGCACCCTCAGTGCCGCGGCCACCGGCACGACCGCCGTTGGGCTGCTGACCACCGCGAGCCTGCCCACCCGGGAACTGACCGCGGGCCTGACCACCGTCGGCCTGACCACCCGGGAACTGACCGCCGGCCTGACCACCGTCGGCCTGCCCACCCGGGAACTGACCGCCGCCGGCCTGCCCACCCGGGAACTGACCGCCGCCGGCCTGACCACCCGGGAACTGACCGCGGGCCTGACCACCACCGGCCTGACCACCCGGGGCCTGACCACCCGGGACCTGACCACCACCGG
>JASGFO010000146.1:0-10371 GCA_047605505.1 Gordonia sp. (in: high G+C Gram-positive bacteria)
CCGGGCGCCGTCGGCGGCGGTGGCGGCGCGCGGGTCGCCGAGGACACCGGTGGGGCTCACCGCGGCGACGCCGCCCGCGCGCATCGCACCCAGCAGCTCGCCGAGCGGCGCCGGATTGCCCTCGGCGAGCGCGTCGGTGCGTACCTGATCCGGGCAGAGGTGAAGCAGCAGAGAGGTTTCCGTGTGCCCGGCGTGTGCGTCGGCGCCCGGGAAGACACACGCGAACCAGGCCGCGTCCCGGCCCTCGTACCGCAGCCGCGCCACCGCCTCGACCAGGGTGGCGACATTGCCGCCGTGTCCGTTGACGAAGACGAGGCGCCGGGCCCACCGGCAGGCGCTGCGCCCGTACTCGACGACGACGGCCCGCAAGGCCTCGTGGCCGAGGGAGATCGTGCCGGGGAAGCCCTCGTGTTCACCGCTGGCGCCGTACGCGATCGCCGGGGCGAGCAGCGCGGGCGGGGTGGCGGCGGCGCGAAATGCGGCCGCGGCGACCGCTTCCGCGATCCGCGTGTCGGTGTCGAGCGGCAGATGCGGCCCGTGTTGTTCCAGGGCGCCGACGGGCACGACGAGGGTGAGCAGATCGGGGGTCACCCCCGGCCACGCACAGTCCGCCAGGGCACCAGGTCGCACCATTTGGCCCAGTGTAGTGGCGGGGCCACGGCCGAACACACCATGGCACCTGATGCGGGCCACCGCACCCGCTCACGTTGAGACATATATTCCAGATCGTGTCAATGTCGGCCCGCGTGCCGAGCGGTCGATCACTTGTGTAATTCTGTTCACACCGGGCGAGATTCGCCCGAACCGCAGGTGAGAGGACCAGCACATGAGCTCTTCGACGGCAGATGGCCAGGCGGCGGACGACAGCGGCAAGACCGGACCGCTGACCGGCATCCGGGTGATCGAGTTCGCCGGGATCGGACCGGGGCCGCATGCCGCGATGCTGCTGGCAGACCTCGGCGCCGACGTCATCCGGGTCCAACGCCCGGGCACCCTGCCCGGGCCCGGCAAGGCCGATGCGCTGCTGCGCGGGCGCCGTGTCGTCGAGGCCAACCTGAAGGATCCCGCCGACCGCGCGACGATCCTGCGCCTGATCGGCAAGGCCGATGTCCTCATCGAGGGTTTCCGGCCCGGCGTGATGGAACGGCTCGGATTCGGGCCCGACGAGGTGGCCGCGGTCAACCCGGGACTCGTCTACGGCCGGATGACCGGCTGGGGCCAGGACGGGCCGCGCGCCGACCGCGCCGGCCACGACATCAACTACCTGTCCCTGACCGGCCTGCTGCACGCGATCGGCCGCCGCGGCGAGCGGCCGGTGCCACCGCTGAACCTGGCCGCCGACTTCGGCGGCGGATCGATGTTCCTGGTATTCGGGATCCTCGCCGCGCTCGTCGAACGGCAGGGTTCGGGTCGCGGCCAGGTCGTCGACGCCGCGATGGTCGACGGCGCGTCGGTGCTCGGGCAGATGATGTGGGCATTCCGCGGCACCGGGCTGTGGTCGGACGAGCGCGGCGTCAACATGCTCGACACCGGCGCCCCCTACTACGACGTCTACGAGACCGCCGACGGCAAGTATCTGGCGGTCGGCGCGATCGAGCCGCAGTTCTACGCGCAACTCCTTGCCGGACTGGGACTTTCCGACGCCGATCTGCCCGGCCAGAACGATGTGTCCCGCTGGGACGAACTCCGCAAGATCCTCACCGACACCATCGCTACCAAGACCCGTGACGAGTGGGCGGCCATCTTCGACGGCACCGACGCGTGCGCCTCGCCGGTCCTGACGTTTGCGGAGGCGCCGGCCGATCCGCACATGGCCGCGCGCGGCAACCTCGTCGCCATCGACGGTGTGGTGCAGGCACAGGTGGCACCGCGCTTTTCCCGGACGGCGCCGCAGACCCCGGCGGCCCCGGCCCGCGAGGCCGCGGATCCCACGCAGGTCTGGGCCGACTGAGCAGCGTTCCCGCGCCAGCGCCTGACGAATCTTGCGGCCCAACGCCACCGGATCTCTCAGCTCATCCCAGGTCCAGCGGACGACGAGGATCCCGCGGTCACGGATCGCGTCCTCACGGAGCTTCTCGGCGTAGATCACGTCTTCGGGCAGGCGCGTACTGCCCCACGGCGTCGTGCGGTGGTACTTGAACCTGCCGTCGAACTCTCCGCTGCACCGGTGCGCCGTGTGCTCGACGCGTCCTGCGCGACACCATCACACACGGTCCCCGCGATGGTGGTCGTCGTGACGACGACGAGGTCGGCGGCCGGCAACGCGCCACGGTGCACCTGGACCTGCCCCTTCGTGCGGCCTGTGCTCGCCGACGTGAAGTGGACCGATGACCGGTCGGGTCCCAGCAACGGAATCCGCAGGAGCGCGGCCGCGGACTGATGACTCCACCACCATTCCCGCGCACCTTCCGACAGGCCCACGCAAAGCACCTACACCTTGCTGTGCCCCATATCGATCTGGAATTGCGCGGCGGTGATGGACGTCGCGGCGTCCGATGCGAGGAACAGCACCGCGTCGCTGATCTCGTCGACGGAGGCGACGGGGTGATAATCCATCATCGACGCGAAATGCCGGGTGTATTGCGGCATGGTGGCGAAGACGTCCAGGGCGGCGGTGTCGTTGACCCCCATCGGCGTGTCGACTGCGTACGGGTGTACCGAGTTGACCCGGATACGGTAGGGCGCAACCTCTTTCGCAACTGACTGGGTCAGCCCGGTCAGCCCGTACTTCGACGCCGTGTACGCGGACTGCACCGGCATCGCCTTGAGGCCGGCGACCGAGGAGATCACGACCACCGAGCCACCCTGGCGGGCCTCGATCATCGGCGGCAATGTTGCCCGCAACGTCTTCCAGGTGCCGATCAGATTCACCTCGACGACGTCGGTGAATTGCTCCTCGGTCAATTCCCAGGATTTTCCCCACCCGAGGATCCCGGCGTTGGCGACGACGCAGTGCAGTCCGCCGAACTGCGCGATGCCCTCGGCCACGAGCTCCTGCTGTGCCGCAAGGTCACGCGTGTCCGCCTGCCGGGCGAGGATCGTGCCGCCGGCCGCCTCCACCAGCCGCACCGTCTCGGCGAGATCGTCGGCATCGGCCGCCGGATAGGTGGTGTGCCCGGCGACCGGGCCGGCGATGTCGAGGCCGACGATCGCCGCTCCTTCCCGCGCAAATCGCAGGGCGTGATGACGCCCCTGACCACGGGCGATGCCGGTGATGTAGACAACCTTGCCGTCGAACTGACCCATACCAGAACTGTAACACGTTCTAATTCGGCGGCGAGGGAGCCGCACCACGCGACCAGCCGCCCTCCCGCTGGTCGAGTGGGTCAGCCCCCGTAGGCGCGCTCGAAGCCCTCGGGCAGGATCAGATCGGACCGGGAGAGCTCATGGATCCCCTTGCGGCCCAGGCCCATCAGCACGCTGTCGAGGCCCATCCGGAGCAGATCGAGGACGTTCTCGACACCGGTCTGCCCGTTCGCGGCGAGACCCCACAGATACGCGCGGCCGATCATCACGGCCTTGGCACCCAGCGCGAGCGCCTTCGCGACATCGCTGCCACGCCGGATACCGCCGTCCAGCAGCACCTCGATGTCAGTGCCCACCGCGTCGGCGATCGGGCCGAGCACGCGGATCGTGGCCGGGGTGCCGTCGAGATTGTTGCCGCCATGATTGGAGACCGAGATCGCGGTGGCCCCGATGTCGACGGCGCGCTTGGCGTCATCGATGCGGGTGATGCCCTTGACCATGAACGGGCCACCCCACTGCTCACGCAGCCACTGCAGATCCTCCCAGGTGGGCGGTGGGGTGCTCATCCACTCGCCGTAGGCGCCGAAGAAGGTCGGGCCGGGCAGGCCCTTGCCGTGCGCGACATTCGGCGCGGTCAGGTCGGGGATGGTCAGCTTGCCGCCGTTGAACCAGTCCAGCGCGTAGCGGGGCTTGACCGCGATCTCCGGCGCCAGCCGCAGCAGCGCCTTGAGATCGACCTTCTCCGGGATCTCCGGGCTGCCCCAGTCACGGCCGATGTTGAAGACCCAGTCGGTGGTCACGATCAGGCCTTTGGCACCGGCCTCGCGGGCCCGCTCGGCGCGGGCGAGGATCTCCTCTTTCGTTCCGAGCCAATAGATCTGGAAGAAGATCTTGTCGTTGACCGCGGCCACTTCCTCCACCGGGTGGCTGGCGAAGCTCGAGAGCCCCATCGCGGTCCCGCGGGCCGCGGCGGCGCGGGCGACGGCCACCTCACCCTCGGGATCGACGGCCTGCACGCCCGTCGGCGAGATCAGCACCGGGAACGAGATCTCCTGTCCCATCACGGTGGTCGAGAGCTCGCGGTCGGGTTGCACGCCGACGACGTGCGGGGCAAAACCGATCTCGGAGAACGCATTCACGTTGTCGGTGACCGTGACCCCGGCCTGGGTACCCGCGACGAGCGACGAGTACACCGACTTCGGCAGCCGCTTACGGGCCCGCCGCTGTGCCTCGGTGACGGTTTCGAACCAGGGATTTCGCGCCCAGGGATTGGTGACCATGTCCTCTGTCCTATTTCTGATCTCGCAGGTCTCGCCGGCCCCAGGCTAGAGTCGGAGGCCGGCAAGCGGGTTCTCGTCGCAGCTCTTCGAGGGAAGTGTTGCGGGGGTGAATTCGCCGTCGGGCCGACGGGTCATCAGTGTGAGCGGGGTTCCTCGCGAATGATCTTTGTTCGCAGTGGGTTTGCTGCGGTCACCGGCGAGCAGTTGCTCGCCGAAGCCCTGCACGCATTCCGGGTCGGGGCCGTCGAGCGGCAGACCGGTGAAGAACTTGGCCGCCATGCAGCCGCCGCGGCAGGCGTCGAAATGCGAGCATTTCGTGCAGGCCCCCGCGTTCTGCGGCTCGCGCAGTTCACCGAACAGTGCCGACTGCTGCCAGATGGTCTGGAATCCGCCGTCGGCCACGATGTTCCCGGCGAGGAAGTTCTCGTGGATCGCGAACGGGCAGGCGTAGACGTCGCCGACCGGGTCGATCAGGCACACCACGCGTCCCGCACCGCACAGGTTGAGTCCGGGCAGGCCGCTGCCGCCGCTGCCGGAAAAGGCCGACAGATGGAAGAAGGAATCACCGGTGAGCACATTGTCACCGTGGGCGACGAGCCAGTCGTAGAGTTCCCGCTGCTGCGACGGCAGCGGATGCAGGTCATCCCAGACGTCGGCGCCGCGGCCCGACGGCCGCAGCCGGGTGATCCGCAGGGTGGCGTTGTAACGGTCGGCGAGGGCCTTGAACTCGTCGAGCTGGGCCACGTTCTGCCGGGTCATCACCACGCTGATCTTGGCGTCGGCGAAGCCCGCCTCGGAGAGGTTCGCCAACGCCCGCACAGCCATGTCGAACGAGCCCGGCCCGCGCACGGCGTCGTTGACCTCGGCGGTCGCGCCGTCGAGCGAGATCTGCACGTCGACGTAGTCCGACGCCGCCAACCGCTGCGCGACCTCCTTGGTGATCCGCAGGCCGTTGGTGGAGAACTTGACGCCGACCTGATGGCTCGTCGCGTAGTCCACGAGCTCCCAGAAGTCCGGGCGCACCGTGGGTTCGCCGCCGCCGATGTTGACGTAGAAGACCTGCATCCGCTGCAGTTCGTCGATGATGGCCTTGCACTGCTCGGTCGACAGTTCCCGCGGATCCCGCTTGCCCGACGACGACAGGCAGTGCACACACGCGAGATTGCACGCATAGGTAAGCTCCCAGGTCAGGCAGATCGGCGCGTCGAGCCCCTTCTCGAACTGATCCACCAGCCGGCCGACGGCGGTCCGCTGCGGCGCAGCGGACCCCAGCGGCGGAGTCAGCGCGGGCATGACAGCGAGTCCGTTTGCGCCCGAAGGCATGTCGATTGTGGTCATCGCGGGGTCTCCTAGGGCAGGTCGGAGGGGTTCTTTCCAGGGGCGGGCTCAGCGGCGGGTGATCATCCCGGATTCGGCCAGGGTGCGCAGTGCCTGCAGGTACAGCGGCCGGTCGACCTCGGCGACGTCCGCGGCGGCCAGCGCCGCGGCGGCGCTGTCCTGCTCGGCCAGTGATTGCACGATCCCGACGACCACCAGGTTCTTGAGGAAGGACAGTTTGCGGGTGCCGAAGTGGTAGAGCAGGGCCCCGAAGGGCTCGGGCCGCAACGCGACCTTGGGGTTGAGCTCCCAGGCGGCGTCGGGGTCGAAGCCCGGACGGGCCAGGACCGACGGGGGCCGGTGCCCGGCGACCGCATCGGCGCGGTCGCCGGCCGCCGGGACGGGGACAGCGGGCATCAGTAGACCCCGCACATCCCGTCGATCGAGACCTCTTCGACGAGGGATTCGCCCACGAGCTCGGTCTCCACCTCGGTCGGCGACACGATATCGGTTGACTGCGCTGACTGGTCTGCCATGATCTTTGCCTCCTTGACTCACCGCTGGTGATGCGGATCACGCACAAGGATAATGGCACCGGGTGCCGAAATACACCCCGGAGGAAAAACTGGCCAACTGGACAGGCTGCACCATGACCGCCACCCCATCGCCGATCGCGCCGGGGCGCCGACCCCGCACGAGCCGTGCGGAGATCAGCGCCATCGCGATCGAGTTGTTCACCGCCGCAGGCTTCGAGGAGACCAGCGTCGACGACATCGCCGATGCCGCCGGGATCTCGCGACGTACCCTGTTCCGCTATTACCCCACCAAGAACGAGATCCCCTGGGGCGACTTCGACGCCCATCTGGACAAGCTGCGGGACCAACTGGCCCGAATCCCCGCCGGGCCATCGATCGCCGACGCACTGACCGGCGCGCTCATCTCGTTCAACCGGATCGACCCCGCCGATGCGCGCAGCCACCGGCTGCGCATGGAGTTGCTCCTGGGAGTTCCTGCCCTGCAGGCGCATTCGATGTTGATGTACGCCGACTGGCGACAGGTGATCGCGGGCTTCGCCGCCGGGCGGCTCGGTCTCGAACCCACCGGCCACCTGCCGCAGACCATCGGCTGGATGGCATTGGGCACGGCGTTGGCCGCCTATGAGCAGTGGCTGGCAAATCCGGGGTCCGACCTCACCGAGCTGCTGCGGGCCGGCTGCGCCCAGCTCACCGACGGGGTCGGCGCCCTGCACTGACCGGCCGCACCGACCCGCCTGCGCCCACCGCCGCGACTATCCTGAGGTCTCTCGCCGGCCCCACCCCAGCCCGCTGCGGCGCTGGCGCCAACAAACGAGAACGTGTTCTAATTTGCTGAGGACACGTCACCGACCTGGGAGATCGCCGCACAGATGCCCGCATTGACACCGCACAGCGCCCGCAGCACGATCCTGACCGTGGCCGACGTCATCGACGAGACGCCCGACGCCCGCTCGATCGTGTTCGAGATCCCCGACACCCACCAGGAGCAGTTCACCGGGTACCAGCCGGGACAGTTCCTCACCCTGCGCATCCCGAGCGAGCAGACCGGATCGGTGGCGCGCTGCTACTCGCTGGCCTCCACCCCCGACGGCAACGAACTGCCCAAGGTGACCGTCAAACGCACCCGCGACGGCTACGGCTCGAACTGGGTGTGCGACAACCTCCGGGCCGGTGCGCAGATCGAGGCCCTGCCGCCGTCGGGGGTGTTCACCCCGCACTCCTACGACGTGCCGCTGCTGCTCGTCGCGGCCGGCAGCGGCGTCACCCCGGTGATGTCGATCCTCAAGACCGCGCTGATCCGCGGCGACCGGCCGATCGTATTCGTCTACGCCAACCGCAGCGCCGACGACGTCATCTTCGGTGCCGAACTGCGCGAGCTCGCCGCCGCCCATGCCGACCGGCTGACCATGGTGCACTGGCTGGAGACCCTGCAGGGCCTGCCGTCGGCGGCCACCCTGACCACCCTGTTCCGGCATTTCCGGGGGCACACCACCTACCTGTGCGGACCCGGCCCGTTCATGGCCGCGGTCCACCAGGGCCTGCAGAACGCCGGCTTCGCCCATCACGACGTCCACACCGAGGTGTACAACTCGCTCTCCGGCGATCCATTCGTCGACATCGTGCTCGACGAGGTCAGCGCGGCCGAGAAGGCCGACGCCGCGACCGTCGAGGTGGAACTCGACGGTGCGAACCACGAGCTGTCGTGGCCGCGCAGCCGCACCCTGATCGACATCATGCTCGAGGCCGGACTCGACGCGCCGTACTCCTGCCAGGAAGGCGAATGCGGTTCCTGCGCGTGCACTCTCACCGAGGGCACGGTGGAGATGGCCAACCCGGGCGCGCTGGATCCCGACGACATCGCCGACGGCTACATCCTCGGCTGCCAGGCCCGGCCGACCTCCGACCATCTGCGGGTAGAGTTCTGACGATGTCACGATTCACGCCGCTGTGGCTCGCCCGGGCGCTGGCCGGGATGCTGCTCACCATGGGGACCCTGCACTTTCTGGCGCCCAAACCCTTCGACGCGATCATCCCGAAGGAGATCCCCGCCGACCCGCGGACACTGACCTACGCCTCGGGGGTGGCCGAGGTCGCGATCGGCGCCGGGCTGCTGATCCCGGCGACCCGCCGATCCGCCGGGGCGGCCGCGGCGGCGCTGTTCGTCGCGGTCTTTCCGGCCAACCTCAACACGGTCCGCCTGTGGTGGGACAAGCCGCTGCCCTACCAGATCATCGCGATCGGCCGGCTGCCGTTGCAGATCCCGATGATCATGGCGGCCTGGCGGGTGTTCCGGGCCTCCTGAGCGCCGGGCGCGGTCGGAGGAGCACTGGCCCCGTCCCCACCATCGTTGATATCCGCGCCATCGTCTTGTGCGGCGACGCCATCCGCAACATCGGCGTGTGCAGTAACACTTCCGGGCTGATCACCGCGTCCCGCAACAACAGTGCGGTTTTCGGGGTGCGCACCTGTGCGGCGATGGCTTCACCCAACAGCCGGGACGCGGTGAACGCCGAGACCCCGAACGTCACCGATAGGCGGGTCGCGGTCACCACGAACTGATCAGCCACCCCACCACGAGGAGAATCAGTGTGTAGTCCGGCGAGTTCGGCGGTCGTCGCCGCATAGAGGGCGTAGATGCTTTGGTATTCACGGTAGGCGAGATTCGCCCGGCCATCGTGAATCACCCGGGCATACACCGACCACTCACCCACATCACCCGCCGCCGACGAGGCCGGCGTCGACATGCCGGTGACCGTCGACAGGTCGGCGTCGGTCCACGCGCATGATGGTGATGCGGTCATGTGTTTCACCCCCCACGAGACGTGCTTATCGGCATATCTCGAATATGGGTTCTATGATACGCGCACCCACCGACAAAAAAATCGGTTCCCGTCAGCGCCGGTCGAGGGTTAGCCCCAATACCGTTCAATTAAGCCGTCACCGACCGGCTCGCCCGAGCGTCAACTCTGGCCGAGTAGGCCGGGATTGCACGGCCGACAAGCCCAGGGCCGGTTCGTCGCCGACGCGCCGGCGGCGCCCCTGGAGAAGCCTCCCCAGTCGCGGGATGCGTTTACGGAGACGTAACCTGCCTCTCAGGATTTTCTCATGTATCGAACTCTAATTCGTCTACTATAGAGACATGACCGATACTGAGATCGCCGCCAAGTTCGAGGAACTCCTCGACACCCTGGCTGATCTCGCCGTGCCCGACGAGATCACCGGCCCCGATGCCCACGCCGTCCTGACGGTGCTGGCGCGGCTGCGGAACGTTGTTGATGACCAGTGTGCGCAGTGGGCACGACAGTGTGACCGCCTCGGCGTCGCGCAATCCCATGGCCGTAGTACGCGGGAGTTGTTGGTGGTGATGGGATTCGCACCCGCGGTCGCCTCGCGGATGATCCGGCGCACCGGTTTCACCGACGACCGACTGGACCGGCATTGCGCGGATGGCGCGGTGTCGGCCGAACACGCTGATGCGATTGTTCGTGGGGTGAACCAGGTGGCCGGGCGCGCCGGTGAATCCTTCGACGGTGCGGCCCGGGTGGATGTGGTGAATCAGTTGTTGGCGCAACAGTTCTCCGGGGCGACACCCGCCGAGATCGGTGATGCCGCCAAAACTCTGGGTAACCGGCTCGCGACCGACTCGGGTGGGCCACCCGCCGCGGAGGATCGACGGTTGAACCGCCTGAATCTGGGTACTGATGATGATGGTCGGACGCAGCTATCGGGCAACCTGCACGCACCGGTCGGCGAGAAACTCCGCACCCTCATCGATGCACACTCGGCGCCCGCTCCACAGCCGGACGGATCCCGGGACCCGCGGTCTGCGGAACAGCGACGGGCGGACGCCTTTGAGCTGGTCCTGGATGCCGCTGCCCGGGCTCTGGCCGCCGAACATCCGCATGGTGTCGGGTTGGGGGCGCAGATTGTGCTCAGGGTTCCCGCCGATACCCCGGATCTGGCGAGGCTCGGGTTCCTGGGGTCGGTCACCC
>JASGFO010000147.1:0-10326 GCA_047605505.1 Gordonia sp. (in: high G+C Gram-positive bacteria)
CGGAAGCACCCGGGCCCGGGCCCCCAGCTCCACCGCCTGCCGCGCCGCGGCAGCGGCGACATCGGCCGATCCGCGTTGTAGTCGGTGATCGACGACGAGGGCCTCGACGACGAGGCCGGCCCGCACCGCCGCGGCCGTCAACGCCAGCGAATCCGGACCGCCGGACAGGCCGACGCACACCGCGGTGGTGCCGTCGAGCACATCGGCGGCGAACCGCCTGACCGCAGTGGTCAGCAGACGCGTGTGATCCACTTCATCGGCTCGTCGATCTCGGCCGGCAGCGGCATGGTCTCCGGCGAGGTCCAGATCAGGTTGAACCGCTGCATCCCCACCTCGGCGACCACCGCGTCCACAAAGGCCTTGCCCCGAACATATTGGGCGAGTTTGGCATCCATCCCGATCAGGGCGCGGATGACCCGCTGGACCGGATTGCGGGGACCGGTGCGCCGCTTGTCGAAGCCCGCGCGGATCGATGCCACGGTCGGCACATGCGCCGGCCCGACCGCGTCCATCACGTGGTCGGCGTGGCCTTCCAGGAGGGTGCCGAGCATCAGCATCCGGTTGAGGGCGTCGTACTGCTCCGGGGCCTGCAACAGCTGCAGCAACCCGATCACCCCGCCCTCGCGGGGCCGGCCGCCGGTGAGCGCGGCCGTGATCCGGGCGGCCACCTCCCCCACCGATTCCCCGACATCGGCGGTGAGTACCGCGATGTTGTCGAGCATGTACCGGCGCAGCCACGGATTGGCCGAGAACTGCACCCGGTGGGTCACCTCGTGCAGGCACACCCACAGCCGGAAATCGCTCGGCACCACCGTGAGCGCCCGTTCGACGCCGACGATGTTCGGCAGCACCAACATGAGCATGCCCGGATCGGCCCCGGTGTTCTCGACGAACGGATCGTACTGGCCGAGAATCGCCGTCGACATGAACGCCAGCAGCCCCGACGCCTGCAATCCGCCGATGCGCCCGGCGATGCCGGGTGACTCGTCGGCGCCCGACCCCGACAGCATCGAGCGCATCGACACCGCCGCGGCGTCGATCCACTCGTCGCGGTCGAGCACCCGGGCCGGCGGGATGGCAAGCCCGTCGGCGAGGCCGGTGACCTCCCGCACGGGGCCTTCGGCGCGGACCGCGGCGTCGGCGAGCTCGGCGTACGCCGCGGTCCGGGTGTAATCGGTCATCGTGGGGCCGGGCCGCGACAGCTTCTTGCCGACCGTGGCCGCCAGCGCCCAATCGATCCGGGCGCCCGCCTGCGGGGTGTCGGCGGGCCGGGCCCGGCGCAGGTCCTCCGCATCGTCGACGGGATCGGGGGTCTTGGCAAGATCGATCTCGGTCATGAGCATCCGCACTCTCTGAGGTCTCCGGCGATGGCGTCGAGCGCCGGGCGGGCATCGGCCGGCGAGGTTCCGCCGGACATCAACGCGAACGACAGCACACGCCCGTCGACGGTCTGGACTATCCCCGTCAACGAACTGACCCCGGTCAGTGTTCCGGTCTTCGCGCGGACCCAACCCGCACCCGGATTGGTCTCGGGATCGAACCGTTCGGCGAGCGTACCGGTGCCGGCGGCGATCGGCAGACCGTCGAGCATCGGGCGCAGCAGCGTATCCCGCTCGGCGGTGGCGGCGTCGGCGGTGGGGCCGCTGGCCGCGCCCATCAGTGCGTCGAGCAGTCGCGCAGGCACCCGATCGTCCTGACTGAGCCCCGAGGCATCCTCCAGGGTCACCGAACTAACATCGAATCCCTTGTCCGCCAACACCTTACGTACAGCCTTGGCCCCGCCGTCGAGAGTGGCCGGGCCCCCGGTGGCCGTCGACAGCTCCACCGACAGGGTCTCGGCGAGGACGTTGTCGGAGAAGCGCATCATGTCATTGACCCGGGTGACCAGCGGCGCCGAGGTCACCGTCGCGATCTCCCGCGCGTCCGTCGGCGCCGTCTCCTCGGTGACCTCGCCGGCGACGTCGAGCAACGCCGCCAGGGCGCGCCCGGCGGCCAGGCCCGGCTTCTCGACACGCGGCGAGAACTCGTCGAGCGGATCGTCACTGCGACCGCCGTCGACGATGAGGGACTCGATGGGGGTGATGTCGCCGCCCGCGATGTCGGCGTCATCCCAGGAGTCGTCCATCGTCGGTCCGTTGTAGGCGCTCAGATCGACGGCGACCGCGCGCACCCGCACCCCGGAACGGCGGATCTGGGCGGCGAGATCGGTCAGCCGCGCCGGATCGGTGTAGAACGTGTCGGCATCGGTGGGCTGCGCGGTGAGTGTCGGGTCACCGGCGCCCTTGAGGATCACCGTGTCGTCGTCGAGATAGGCCGTCGTGGTCAGGCGCTTGTCATGCGGCAACGCCAGCAATACGGCCGACGCGGTCAGGATCTTGGCATTCGATGCCGGCGTCCGCGGCCGGTCCGGGCCGCGCGACCACAGGACCTGCCCGGTCAAGGCATCGCTGACCTGCCCGGTCAGGGTGCCCAACGCCGGATCCCGCAGCGACGCCGCCACCGCGCGGGTGACGCCCGCGGCCGTGGGTTGCCGCGCGGTCGGCGACACCGCACGGATCAGCGGGGCCACCGCGATTGCCGCCGGACGCGCCGGGAAACCGGGCGGTAATTCCTCGCGATCGGCGAGTTGCCGATAGGTGACCACACCACCGGCCGCGATGCCGGCCACGAGTACCACCGTCAGCAGCGACCGCACGATCGCCCGACCACGTCGCCGCGGCCTCGTCGCTGTGCCCACGCCACCTCCGGGGTCTCGGTCTGCATCTCGACCCCACAACAGTATCGTTAGGGCGATTCACGCGACCGCGACCGCACGCGCCGGTCGACTCCCACGATCAAGGAGGAACCGTGGAATTCGATGTGACCATCGAGATCCCGAAGGGCAGCCGCAACAAGTACGAGGTCGACCACGAGACCGGCAAGGTCTTCCTGGACCGCTACCTGTACACCGCATTCGGCTACCCCGCCGACTACGGCTTCGTCAACGACACCCTCGGCGAGGACGGCGACCCGCTCGACGCCCTCGTCCTGCTGCCCGAGTCGGTGTACCCGGGTGTCGTCGTGAAGGCCCGCGTCGTCGCCATGTACACCATGACCGACGAGGCCGGCGGCGACGACAAACTGCTCTGCGTGCCGGCAGGCGACGTCCGCTGGGACCACATCACCGACATCGGCGACGTCGCCGAATACGAGCTCAGCGCGATCGCGCACTTCTTCGAGCACTACAAGGACCTCGAGCCCGGCAAAGAGGTCACCCCGGGCGGCTGGGTCGGCAAGGAACAGGCCGTGAAGGTGGCCGAGGCCGCCGTCGAGCGCTTCGGCGCCGGCCACTAGGGCGCCCTGGGTCAGCAGGCCCGCGGACGGCACCCCCGCCATCCGCGGGCCCCGTCCTCGGGTGCCTGCCCGAGAGGAACGGGTTGGAACCTTCGGCGCCGCACGCCTTACACTGGTCCCTCGTGACACCGCAACCTCCCCCGATGCCCGCCGGCTCCCGTCCCCACTTCACCTCGATGCCCGACCTGGCCTTGCGTGACCTCGGCGGCGCGGTGGTATGGACCAACGACGATCTGTTCGCCGAGTCACAGAACCTCATCAAGACCCCGCCCGCGCAGTACCAGCCCGCCACCTTCGGCCACAAGGGCCAGGTCTACGACGGCTGGGAGACCCGCCGCCGCCGCGAGGCCGGCGTTGATGCGGCCATCGTGCGGCTCGGCGCCCCCGGCGTCGTCTACGGCGTCGTCGTCGACACCTCCTGGTTCAAGGGCAACTATCCGCCGTTCATCTCGGTCGAGGCGGCTGCCGTGGAAGGCATCCCCTCCGTCGATCAGCTTCTCCACGACACCGAATGGGTCACCATCGTCGAGAAGAGCCCCGTCGACGGCGACACCCGCAATCCCTTCAAGGTCGACGCCAAGAACCGCTTCACCCACGTCCGTCTCACCATGCACCCCGATGGCGGTGTCGCCCGCTTCCGCGTGCACGGCCGCGGCGTCCCCGACCCGGCGTTCTTCCGGTACGGGCATTTCGATCTCGCCGCCCTCGAGAACGGCGGCCTCATCACGGCCTGCTCCAACATGTTCTACAGTTCGCCCAACAACCTGCTCATGCCCGGGCGCGCCCGTCACATGGGCGAGGGCTGGGAGACCTCCCGACGCCGCGACGCCGGCAACGACTGGGTGCAGGTACGCCTCGCCGGCCAGGCCCGCGTCAGCCTCGTCGAACTCGACACCAGCTACTTCCTCGGCAACTCACCGGGCGCGGCCATGGTGCGGGGCCGCGACGGCGACACCGGCGAATGGTTCGAGGTGCTCCCCCGCACCCCGCTCCAGCCCGACACCCGCCACCGCTTCGTCATCAACCTCGACCGCCCGATGACCGAGGCCCGGATGGACATCTACCCCGACGGCGGTATGGCCCGCTTCAAGCTCTACGGCCTGCTCACCGAGGAATCCCACGCCGGACTCCTCGAACAATGGGAGCGCGGCGAGGCGTGAGTTGTTGGCGCAGGCTCCGCCTGCGCGGTGCCTTCGCCTTGACACCCCGCTCTTCGTCGTCGGTCTGCAACTACCCTCGTACGTCCGTCGCGAAAGTTCACGCTTGGTGGGGCAGTTGCAGCCCTCCTCCTGCATCGCGGGGCCGGCTCCAGCACACAGAGCCCGCTCGTCGCGTGGGCGGGTGGTCTGCCGTTGTCGTAGTTCCGGCTCACCGAGTTCCGGTGGTGACCACCCCACCCCTCACACGTACGGCAGTACCGTTTCCCGGATTCGGTTCGCGGTGGCCGAGCCGTCCAGCGGCACCAGGATCACCGCGTCGGCCACCTCGGCCGCGTAGATGTCCCGGATGAGACTGATCAGCCCCGTGGAGGTGCCGACGTAGCGAACCGTCCCGGTGTCGCGACCAGCATGCAGATGCGACACCGACGCCCGCGCCGACGCCGGGTGCGGCGCGATGGCCACCTCGACCTCCAGGGCCACCGTGAAGTTGGCGGTGTCCCGGGTGCCCGCGCGCAGCAACGACCGCGCCCGCTGGGCGTCGCGCAAGGTCGGGCGGCGCACGACGATCGGCAGGTCCGCGGCCCGCTCGTCACCCGCCAGGGCAACGCGCAGGGCCGGGCGCCCGATGCTGATCTGGTGATCGACGAGTTCGATGGTCATGGTGAGACCCTTCTAGGAGTCGGCGAGCGCGGCGAGAGCGGTCAGCAGGCGGTCGAGGTCCGCCGACGACGTGCCCAGGCCGAAGCTGGCCCGCACCGCACCGTCGGGGTGGCCCAGACGCGCCAGCAACGGGTGCGCACAGAACTTTCCGTCGCGCACGCCGATGCCGTGGTGGCTGCTCAGGTACTCGGCGACGGTCCGCGGCGCCACCCCGTCGACGTTGAAGCCGGCGATACCGACGCGGTCGGTGCTGTCGTCGAAGATGCGCAGCGCCGTGACGCCGTCGAGCGCGGCGAGCCCGTCGTCGAGACGCGCGGTCAGCGCCGCCTCGTGGAGCCCGATCGTCTCGAACCCGATCTCGGTGATCGCCCCGCACGCGGCAGCGATGGCAATGGCGCCCAAGACATTCGGCGATCCACCCTCGTGCCGGGCGGCACCGGTGTGCCAGGCGGTGGCCGCACAGTTCTCGGCCGCGTCGCCGAACACACTGACCTGCGCCGACGCGCCGCCACCGGCCAGGTAGGGGTCGGCGGCGTCGAGCCAGTCCGGGCGACCGATCAGCACACCCGCACCGAACGGCGCGTACAGCTTGTGTCCGGAGAAGACGAGGTAGTCGATGCCGTGACTGACGATCGAGACGGGGCGATGTGCCACCAGTTGGGCGGCGTCGACGAGAATCCGGGCGCCGTGGCGGTGCGCCAGCGAGGCCAGTTTGCCGATCGGAAGCACTTCACCGGTCACATTCGACGCGGCGGTCACCGCGAGCAGCGCGGCCGGTGCGGCGGCGAGTTCGGCCTCCAGCGCGACGAGGGTGTCGGCGATGGAACCGGCCGCGGTCACGATCCGGGCGGCGCCGGCGGTGCGTGACACCCACGGCAGCAGATTCGCGTGATGCTCGATGTCGAGAACCACGACGTCGCCGGGCGTCGCCGACGCGGCCAGGTTGATCGCGTCGGTCGTGTTGCGGGTGAAGATGACGGTGTCGTCGGTGCGGCCCCGCACGAAGCGGCGCACCGTCTCCCGGCACTCCTCGTAGCGGGCGGTGGTGACCTGCGACAGGTGTCCCGCACCGCGGTGCACGCTCGCGTAGGTGGCGAGCCCCGCGGCCACCGCATCCGCCACGGCGACCAGCGCCGGGGCACTCGCGGCATAGTCGAGATTGGCGTAGCGGCGGTGGCCACCGGTGGCCACCGGCGCCTGCTGCGCGGCGCCGACCACGTCGGCGAGTGCCGGAATGGCAGTCCGCACAAAGTCATCCGCGCCGGCGGCAACATCAGAGCGGGCGGGGGCAGTGACGACAGCAGTCATCGAAGAATCTCCTCATCGGATCCACGCTTGCCATCGCCGGGCGGCGGATGGCCAGGTCGTCACCCGGAGCACCCCACCGTGGCGGAGGGTTGCCGACCAGCAAGCCGGGGCTTTGCGCTGGCACTCATGACCTACATCCAGGGTGGCCGACGACCGGCCGATGAGTCAATTTGGATTCACGATGAGCGCAATGGCCGCGGCCACCCCTCTCCGAGCGCGTGATCCAGATCGCCCAGCAGATCGTCGATCCCTTCGAGACCCACCGACAGGCGCACCACCGAATCGGTGAGACCGATCGCGGCCCGCCCCTCGGGGCCCATCGCCCGATGGGTCGTCGTCGCCGGATGGGTGATCAGGGATTTCGAGTCCCCGAGATTGTTGGAGATGTCGATGATCCGCAGCGCGTTGAGCACCTCGAAGGCCCGCTGCTTGCCGGCGACGCCGGCGCGGTCGTTGAGCTCGAAGGTGACCACCGTGCCGCCCCCGGACATCTGCCGTTTCGCCAGCTCGTATTGCGGATGCGAGGAGAGGTAGGGGTATTTCACCCAGCGCACCCGTTCGTCGGCTTCGAGGAATTCGGCGATACGCAGCGCCGAGGACACCGAGGCGTCCACCCGAAGCCGCAGTGTCTCCAGGCCTTTCACCAGGGTCCAGGCGTTGAACGGACTCAACGCCGGACCCGTGTGGCGCATCAGGGTCTGTACCGGACCGTCGATGTACTCCGTGGTCCCGAGGATCGCGCCGCCCATCACGCGGCCCTGACCGTCGATGTGTTTGGTACCCGAGTACACGATGACGTCGGCCCCGAAGTCCGCACCGCGCTGCAGCAGCGGGGTCGCGAAGACGTTGTCCAGCACCACGGTCGCGCCCGCGGCGTGGGCCAGCTCGGACACCGCCGCCACGTCGACGAGGGTTTGCATGGGATTCGACGGGGTTTCGAAGAACACCACGTCGGCGGGAGTGGACAGCGCCTGCTCCCACTGATCGAGGTCTTCCCCGTCGACGAAGTCGGTGTGGACTCCCCAGCGCGGCAGGATCTCGTTGGCGACGACGAAGCACGAGCCGAACAGGCTGCGCGCGGCGACGAGGCGGTCACCGGCCTTCAGCAGCGCGCCGAGCGCCACGAACACGGCGGCCATGCCGCTGGCGGTCGCGAAGCACGCCTCGGCGCCCTCGATCAGCCGCAACCGTTCCTGGAACATCTCGACGGTCGGATTGCCGTAGCGCGAGTAGACGAATCGTTCGTCCTCGCCGGTGAAGGCGCGCTCGGCGGCCTCGGCCGAGTCGTAGACATAACCGGAGGTCAGGTACAGCGCCTCGGCGGTCTCGAAGAACTCCGACCGCGCGAGACCACCACGCACCGAGAGGGTTTCCGGGGACACGCCGTCGGGAAGGGCGCGGCTCATGACTGCCGCCAGGGCAGGTCGAGGGCCCGCCAGCCCGTCGAACCGCGGTGATCGAATTCGTCGAGGGCGCCCTCGAAACCGTCGAGAACGTTGTACGACTTGGCGATTCCGTCGGCCGTCGCAGCCTCGGCAGCACCGATCGACCGGTGACCGGAACGGCAGATGAAGATTGCCTCGGCGTCGTCGGTGATCCCGGCCGCACGCAGTTGCGCCACGAAATCGGTGTTCGGACGACCCTCCGGGTACGTCACCCATTCCACGAAAACCGTGTGCTTCCCGATGATCTCGAGGTCGGGAATCCCGACGTAAGCCCATTCGGCGCGGGTCCGACAGTCCACCAGCACTGCGTTGGGATTGTTCTCGAGTTTCTCCCAGGCCTCCTGCGGCGTCAGATCGCCGGCATAACTCATGCCTTGCACACCTTCCAGTTTTCGTTCTCCCGGACGGCGACGAGCTGCGTCGTCGCGATGTCGTCGGGATCCTTGTCGAAATGCCAATGTACCGTCGCCCGCGCGCGGTCACCGGTGACGGTCAGGTCGGTGATCTCGGGGATCACGATCCGGCCCTTGGCCGACAGCGAGCGCTCGGTGTCGGCGCGAAAGCGCGCGGCGTCGGGAAAGTCCTCGGCGGTGCGGTCACGCGCGCACGTCAGGTCGGCGAAGGCCGGATAGTCGACGTTGTTGCGCGCGTCATAGTAGTCGCTGATCGCCTGCTGGACCTGGCCCGAGTCGCCGGCACGTTCGGTGGCCGGGCGCAGCAGATTCGAGGAGAGAACCAGCACCACGGCGATCACCACCACCGCCAATGCCGCCAGGAACGGCCAGGCGTTGCGCCATGACGGTGCCGGCGCGGGCGTGTCGTCGTCGGTCGGTTCGGAGCGACCACCTGCACCTTTGCCCATGCCAGGAGTGTATCGGCGTCGGTGTGCCCGACAGCGCCGACCCACACCAGCGGCGTCGGTCCCACCTACCGGCAGAGCGCGATGCGAACGCAATAGTTGTCGTGGCGTTGCGCTCAGCCTGTACGTGGGACGGTGGCCACGCCCGCATCCGTCAACCAAGGCAACCCTAACCCGGAATTTTGGCTCCGGCCGCCGACCACCTACCGTAGAAGCGATGGAGTGTCGGCGTTTCACGCCCGCGTGGGCCGGCACTGACACCCGCGAGGTTCCCTCGCCACCGATAACCAGAGGTACCGACACCTTATGACCGATCATGCCCGCCCGCTGCGCGTCGCCATCGTCGGCGCGGGTCCCGCCGGGATCTACGCCGCCGATGCGCTGATGAAACACGACGACCTCAAGGAACGGGGCGTCAGCATCGACCTGTACGAGCGGATGCCGGCCCCGTTCGGGCTCATCCGCTACGGCGTGGCGCCCGATCACCCACGCATCAAGGGCATCATCAACGCCCTGCACAAGGTGCTCGACAAGCCGCAGGTCCGGCTGCTCGGCAACATCGACTACGGCACCGACATCACCCTCGCCGACCTCAAGGCCCACTACGACGCGGTGATCTTCTCCACCGGCGCCACCGACGACCGTGCGATGGACATCCCCGGCCTCGACCTCAAGCGCTCGTACGGTGCCGCGCAGTTCGTCGCCTGGTATGACGGCCACCCTGATTTCCCGCGCACCTGGGAGCTCGAGGAGGAGAAGGTCGCCGTCATCGGCGTCGGCAACGTGGCCCTCGACGTCGCCCGGGTACTCGCCAAAACCGGCGACGAGCTGCTGCCCACCGAGATCCCGGCCAACGTCTATGCCGGCCTCAAGGCCAACAAGGCCGTCGAGGTGCACGTCTTCGGCCGCCGCGGCCCCGCCCAGGCCAAGTTCACGCCGCTCGAGCTCAAGGAGCTCGACCACTCGCCCACCATCGAGGTCGTCGTCAACCCCGAGGACATCGAGTACGACGAGGGTTCGGCGGTGGCCCGGCGCAGCTCCAAGATCACCGACCAGGTCGCCACGATCATCGAGAACTACGCGATCCGGGAGCCCAAGGAAGGCGCGATCCACAAGCTGTTCCTGCACTTCTTCGAGAGCCCGGTGGAAATCCTCGGCGAGAACGGCGAGGTCGTCGGCCTGCGCACCGAGCGCACCGAGCTCGACGGCACCGGCAACGTGAAGCCGACCGGCGTCACCACCGACTGGGATGTCACCGCCGTCTACCGCGCGGTCGGCTACCTCTCGGACAACCTGCCGGAGATCCCCTTCGACAGCCAGGCCGGGGTCATCCCCAACGAGGCCGGCCGCATCTTCGATGAGGGCGCGCACCTGACCGGGCTCTACACCACCGGCTGGGTCAAGCGCGGTCCGGTGGGGCTCATCGGCCACACCAAGGGCGACGCCAACGAGACCGTCGCCTGCATCGTCGAGGATCTGCAGGCCGAGCACGTCAATGATCCGGCGAGCCCGTCGGAGGAGTCGGTGATCGAGCTGCTGGAGTCCCGCGGCATCCCGTTCA
>JASGFO010000148.1:0-10221 GCA_047605505.1 Gordonia sp. (in: high G+C Gram-positive bacteria)
CCGGTCAGGCCCGAGTGCCCGGGGTCGGTGGCCGCGGCGACGACGGCACCCACGAGCTTGTCGTCGTCGGTGGCGATCGCAACCGGTTCGACGCCGTTGGTGCGCAACGAGGTCGGCGGAGTGAGGCCGGGGGAGATCCGGGTCAGCACGCGGGCCGCGTAGGTCATGATCTCGCCCGGGGTGCGGTAGTTGACCGTCAGCTCCCGAAGCTGCCACCGATTGGCGACGTACGGCGTCATCACCTCGGCCCACGACGTGGTGCCCGCGAGATCACCGGTCTGTGCGGTGTCGCCGATGATGGTCATCCACCGGTTCGGGATGCGGCGCATCACCATGCGCCACGCCATCGCCGACAGCTCCTGCGCCTCGTCGACGATGACATGCCCAAAGGTCCAGGTCCGGTCGCCGTAGGCGCGTTCGGCCGTGGTGGTGCGAGAGGTCTGGGTCTGGCGGGCGGCGAGTTGCTCGGCGTCGATGAGGTCGTAGGCCATCAGGATCTCGGGGTCGAGTTCGTCCTCGAGATCCTGGGGGGCGGATCCGGTCAGGATGTCGAGTGCCTCCTGCGCCTCGGCGAGCTGGCGTCGCCACTGCTCACGTTCGGCGGCCTCGGCCTCGACGGTGCCGTACCCGATCAGTTCGGCGAGCTCGTCGAGCAGCGGCACGTCGGCCGGGGTGAACTCGTGATCGGCCGTTCGATGCAGTGCGCGGCGATCCGGCTCGGACCAGCCGGGGGTATGTCTGCGGACGGCGGCGGGATCGGCGTAGAGATCGCGCAGCACGTCCTGGGGCAACAGCGTCGGCCAGAACTCGAGCAGCGCGGACCGGATGTCGGGGTCACGGGCCATGTCGGCACGGATGTCGGCGATGTCATCCGAGCTCAGCAACTGGGAGCCGTCGAGCAGGCTGGCGCCGATGGTGCGCGCGTGCCGCGTGGCCAGGCCGTCGAGCGCAATCCGCAGGAACAGTCTCTGCGCCTGGTTGTGGGCGCGTCTCGACGAGCGTGCCTTGCCTCGTGCCGTCTTGATCAGGTCACTGTCGATCTCGATACGATAGCCATCGAAATGGACGGGAATCGGCGTGCGCGGCAGTGATTCCGTCGCTCTCACCGTCCGCTTGAGGACGTCGAGCATCGCGGGTCGGCCCTTCACCTCCCGGGTCCTGCGGGGCTCGTCCGCGCGTGCGTGAACACCAGGGAACAGCTCGCCGATGGTTGCGAGCAGGACTCCCGACTCGCCGAGCGAGGGCAGTACCTGGCCGATGTAGTCGAGGAAATCCGAGTTGGGTCCGATGATGAGGATGCCGCTGCGGGAGAGGATCTCCCGGTGTGTATAGAGGAGATAGGCGGCTCGGTGCAGGGCCACCGCGGTCTTGCCGGTGCCCGGACCGCCCTGGATCACCGTCACCCCGCGGTGCGGCGACCGGATGATGAGGTCCTGTTCGCGCTGGATGGTCTCGACGATGTCGGTCATTTCGCCCGTCCGGGCGGTGTTGAGGGCTGCGACCAGTGCGGACTCGTTGACCACGTCGCCGTGGCCGAGATCGTCGGCGGTGGCGTCACCGACGGTCAACAACTCGTCGTTGACGATGCGCACGGTGCGATTGCGGGTTCGGATGTGGCGGCGCCGTTGCACGTCGTCGGGGGCGGCCGGGGTGGCCAGATAGAACGCCCGGGACAGTGGCGCCCGCCAGTCCAGGAGCAGGGTGGTGTCGTGGGAGTCGTCGTCGAGGATGCCGATGCGGCCGATCCGCCGGGTCTCGCCGTCGGTCAGGTCCAGCCGGCCGAAGTACAGGTTGTGTTCGGCGGCGTCGAACTTGGCCAGGTCCTCCAGGTACATGCGCTCGTAGGATTCGCGTTCGGACAGGGCCTGAGGGGTGCCGGCGGACTCGCGCAGGGTCGCCGACAGCCGGTGTTTGGTGTTGGCGCGCATGCGGTCGAGCCGCGTGTAGACGGCGTTGAGGTGGGCTTGCTCCTCCGCGATTCGGGGATCGTCGCCGGGGCCCTGCTGGGTGGTCACGACCGGTGCCCCGGGAAGGTCGTGGGCTGGGCGTCGAGGCCGAATCGGGCCGTCCGCAGCTGCTCGATCCGCTCGGGTGCGGCGGTGGGTCTGACGATGACATGCCGGGCGTGGCTGGACGGATTCACGGCTTCCTGATGGTAGTTGGGTTCGGTGGCGCCGGGCGTGGCCGGCGGACCTGGTTCACGCCACGCGTCGGCGGTCTCGAGATGGGTTCCCAGTCTACGGAACGTCGCGGCCGCGACGTCATCTGTGCCGCGTTGCGAAACATTCGGGTGAACAGCGTCTCGGTTGACTGCCGATAACATGAACACGACGTCAGAATTGGGTTACGCTCGGAAGGGCGCGTGGTGGGCCACGCGCCGCCGGCCTGACCGAGGAGACGAAATCATGACCCGAGTCGTACATCAGCCTGATCGGCCCCCGCATTTGGTGTGGAGCCTGACAGACGGTGGTCGCGCCCTGAGCGAGTTGGCCTGGTTCGGGTCCTCGGCCGCATGGCTGGCCACGCGGCCATTGCCGGGGGATGGTCGTCCGGTGTTGGTACTGCCGGGTTTCATGGCGGGTGATTGGTCGACGGCGCCGTTGCGCCGGCTGCTCACACGGCACGGGTACCAGGCTTATGGCTGGGGTCTTGGGCGAAACGAGGGTCCGACGCGCGAGGTGGTCGACGGGCTCGAGGCATTGTTCCGGACCCTCACCGATCGCCATGGCCAACCGGTCTCGCTGGTGGGGCAGAGCCTGGGCGGAATGTTCGCGCGTGAGCTGGCCCGGCGGTTTCCCGGGGAGGTCGATCGGATCGTCACCCTCGGCAGTCCCGTCTCCATGACCAGCGCCGAACAGTCCCGGGCGAAGCACACCTATCTCCGCAAGTCCCGCAACCACGTGCCGGAGTTGGCCTTCGACACGTGGATTCATGCGCCGCAGCCCCCGGTTCCGGCGACATCGATCTTCAGTCGGTGGGACGGTGTCTGCCGATGGGAGACATGCCTCTATCCGCAGTCGCCGTTGACCGAGAACATCGAGGTGGTGAGCAGTCATCTGGGTATGGGGGTGCAGCCGCCCGCGGTGTATGCGACCCTCGACCGACTCGCTGCGCCGCTCGACCCCTGGCAGCGATTCAACCCGCACCGATCGTTGCGGGCCTGCTATCCCGGGGTGTCTGCCCCGGTGCACCTGGCCACGGCGGCCACCTGACCGGCCACCTGACCAACGTATCGTTGCAGGTCGGGTTGAGCGGAGGAGGGCCGGCGGTGGGCAGTGCAGGTGCAGATGCGGTGGGTGATGACCGCTCGAATGCGGACTCGCTGCCGCCGTTGGCCGACGTGACCATGCTCCGCGAGGCGCCGACGACGTCACGGGGCATGCGGACTCGCAACGGGATTGTCGCCGCTGCGCGGAAGGTGTTCGAGGACAAGGGCTTCACTGACGCCCGCCTGGCCGACATCTTTGCTGAGGCGGGCTGTTCGACCGGCACCTTCTATCTCTACTTCGGGTCGAAGGAGGAGGTGTTGCAGGCCGTGCTCGACACGGTTCGTGACGACATGCTGCATCCGGGAATCGGTGATCACGTGGACTCGGCGGAGCCGCAGGCCGTCATCCGGGCCTCGATCCACGCCTACCTTCTGTCCTACCGGCGCAACGCGCTGTTGATGCGCCTGCTGGAGCAGGTGTCCATCATCGATCCGGCGTTCCGCGCCCGGCGCGTGGCTCGCAGCCGGGCTTTCGTTGAGCGCAATGCGCGCGGGATCGTCGACCTGCAGGCCCGCGGCCTTGCCGACCGCACACTGGATCCGTACCTCACCGCGTGTGCCCTGTCGTCGATGGTGAGCCGATTCGCCTATCACACCTGGTGCATGACCTCCGATGGTGGTTCCGTCGTTCCCGACGATGTCCCCATCGAGGCATTGACCGAGACCTGCACGCGGCTGTGGCTCCGCGGGCTTGGCCTGGTCGACTGAGGCTTGATCAACCGGCCGTGACGCGGGGAGCCGTCGCGTCTGGTGTGCGCATGCCCGTTGGGGCCTGCCGGACGGGTGTTCCGGTCGGTGACTGTTCCTGTGGTCGGTTCCGGCCGGTTACCGCCTTCGCGGCTTCTGGAAACCTATCAAGATGGTGACGTCACGTTCAGGTTGCGGTACGCTCTGTCTCAGTGATGCAAATCACGATTGCCTGTGTCTGTGTCCACCGAACGAACTGGGAGCCCGCGAGATGCCCACTGTCGAGACCGTTCGCGGTCTGATCGATGTGAACGACCTGGGGACGGTGCTCATGCATGAGCACGTGTTCACCCTTGGTACCGAGATCCGCCAGAACTATCCGAACTACCCCGACCCGTGGGATGAGGACCACCGGGTCGAAGATGCCGTGCAGCAGTTGACCGAGATGGTCTCGCGCGGGATCACCTCGATCGTCGATCCGACGGTGATCGGGTTGGGCCGCTACATCCCGCGGATTCAGCGGATCAACGAGCAGGTCGACCTGAACATCGTTGTCGCAACCGGGATCTACACCTACAGCGACGCCCCCGTCCAATTCCACTTCACCGGCCCGGGCCGAATCTTCGACGCTCCGGTCGATCCGATGACCGAGCTGTTCATCCAGGACATCCGTGAGGGGATCGCCGACACCGGGGTCAAGGCCGGTCTGCTCAAGTGCGCGATCGACGAGCACGGTCTGACCCCGGATGTGGAGCGGGTGATGCGCGCGGTGGGGCAGGCGCATGTGGAGACCGGGACGCCGATCACCGTGCATACCCATGCGCACGGCGAAGCCGGTCTGGTGGTGCTGAAGGTGTTGCAGCAGGAGAACGTCGACATGTCGAAGGTGGTGATCGGACACAGCGGTGACTCCACCGACATCGACTACCTGCGCACGCTGGCCGACGCCGGAGCCATCCTGGGGATGGACAGGTTCGGAATCGACGTGTTCTGTCCGTTCGAGGACCGGGTGGCCACCGTGGCCACCCTGGCCAAGCTCGGCTACGCGGAGAAGATGGTTCTCGCCCACGACGCGTCCTGCTACAGCGACTTCTATGCGGAGGCGGACCGTAAGGCGGCGCTGCCGCGGTGGCGATTCACCCACATCAGCGACGACGTGCTTCCCGCACTCCGTGAGGCCGGCGTCACCGACGAGCAGATCACGACCATGCTCGTCGACAATCCTCGCAACTACTTCTCAGGAGCACGCCGGTGAGCACGTCCATCATCCCGATCAGCCGGGACCACAATCCGTTCGACCGCACCGGCACCCACGTCGACGATCGCGGCCGCACCTGCTACGACGACCTGCCCGAGACGCTCCTTGCCGCACTGTCGGCACGTGTGGACGCCGCCCCCGACGACGAAGCGGTCGCCGAACTCGGCGGCGAGCGCCTGACCTACCGACAACTGTGGGATCGGGCCGCGAGGGTCGCCGGCGGTCTGCGCGCACAGGGAGTGGAAGATGGTGACCGCGTCGCGGTGCGCTACCCGGCCGGCACCGACTGGGTGCTCGCCTTCTACGGCATCATCATGGCCGGCGGCATCGCCGTCGCCGTCAACACCCGCTCGGCCGAACCCGAGGTGCGGTTCGTCCTCGACGACTCCGGTGCCCGGGTCGACCTCGCTCCCGGGATCGAGTTGCCCGACGGGGAACCATACGTGGCCCAGAACCTCACCGCTGACACCGTGGCGGCGATGTTCTACACCTCCGGAACCACCGGCAGCCCCAAGGGCGTACCGACCAATCACCTCGCGTTCGTCTCGAACGCGGTGACCATGGTGCGCACCCTCGGTATTCCGGACGACATCGGGGCCGGACTGCGCACGTTGATCTCGGTGCCCCTGTTCCACGTCACCGGATGCAACTCCCAGCTCCTGGTCGCCACCCTGTGCGGCGGTGCTGCGGTGATCATGCCGGCTCTTGATCGCGCTGGGCTCGTCACGGCATTGACCGAGGAGCGGATCAATTTCCTGGTCACCGTTCCGGCCGTGTATGCCCTGCTCCTGCGTACCCCGGGATTCGACGAGGCCGACCGTTCCCAGGTCCGGTGGGTGGGCTACGGAGGTGCGCCGATCGCGCCGACCCTGGTCCAGGCACTGCAAGAGGCATTTCCTGCCGCTGAGGTGTTCAACGGTTACGGCATGACCGAGACCGCGTCGTTGATCACGGTGCTGCCGACCAGCGATGCCGTGAAGCACGCCGATTCTGTCGGATACGCCGTTCCCACCGTCGACCTCGGCGTCGACCCGCGCGATCCGGACGACCCGTCGTACGGGGAACTCGTCGTCCGCGGGCCGAACGTCACTCTTGGCTACTGGGATCGTCCCGAGGCGACCCGGGCGACGATCGACGACGAGGGATGGCTGCACACCGGTGACATCGTGAGCGTCGACGATGCCGGGCGCGTGCACATCGTCGACCGGATCAAGGACATCATCATCCGGGGCGGTGAGAACATCTCCAGCATCGAGGTCGAGGCCGCTCTCGTCGCCGCTCCCGGTGTGCTCGAAGCCGCAGTCATCGCCGTGCCCGACGACGTGATGGGGGAGAAGGTCGGCGCCGTCGTCTTCGGCGGCGAGGACACTCCCGAGCCGGCCGCGGTGATCGAGGCGTGCCAGGCCGCACTCGCCGACTTCAAGGTCCCGCAGTACCTCGTCGTCTCCGAGATCCCGCTGCCGCGCAACGCCGGCGGCAAACTCCTCAAGGGGAAGCTGCGTGACACGGTCGAATGGGGAGCACCGCTGCGATGACGACAGTCGATCGGCACGACGCCGGCGAGCACACGCCCGCCGGCGGCGGCATCGAGACCTTTGCCGCCTCGACGCTGCTGGGTGGGCTGGGGGTGGCGCTGGCGCCGCGGGCCCTCGGACGTGCCGCCGCCGCGACGGTGCGCAATCCGGCACCGTTCGTCGGCGGGATCGCACGACTGACCGGGCGCCTCGCAGCCGTCGCGCTGACCGGCCGGGACGAGGGCGTCGAGGCGCTCGACAACCGCTTCGCCGACCCAGCCTGGCACGGCAACCCACTGTTTCATCGTCTCGCTGCCGGATACCTCACGATCTGCGATGCGACGATGGCCGCCGTGGACGAACTCGACGTCGATTGGCGGGTCCGGGAGCAAGTACGCATGTCCGTCGACAATGCGCTTGCGCTCGCCGCGCCGACGAACAACATGCTGCTCAACCCGCAGGTGTGGAAGGAAATCCTCGACACCGGCGGCGCCAGCGTGATACGTGGCGCCCAACACGTCCTCGCGGACTGGCGGACCCCGGCCAAACTGCCGGCGTCGGTCGACCGATCCGGCTTCGCACTCGGGTCGACGATCGCCGCCACACCCGGCAAGGTGGTGCGCCGCGAGACCCTGTACGAACTGATCGAATACGCGCCGCTCACCGACACCGTGGACGCGATCCCGACCCTGATCATCGCGTCCCCGGTCAACAAGTTCTACCTCGTCGACCTCGCCCCCGAGCGGTCCGTCATCGCGGCCGAGTTGCGGGCGGGTCGGCGCGTGTTCGTCGTGTCCTGGGTCAACCCCGACCGCACTCACGCGGACTCCGGCTTCGACGACTATGCCGCTGCTGTCGTCGAGGCCATGGAGACGGCCTGCCGGATTGTCGGGAGCACCTCGTGTCACCCCATGGGGCTCTGTGGCGGCGGTCAACTGACACTGCTCGCGGCCGCATATCTTGCGTCCACCGGTCGCCAGCACCTGATGGCGACGCTCACCATCGCCATTGCCGTCGTCGACTTCAGCGGGGAGCCATCCGGATCCGCGTATATCGACCGGGCGACGGTCGGCAGAGCCATCCAGAAGGCCCGGAAGGCGGGGCACTTCAACGCCGTCGACACGGCGCGCTCCTTCGCGTTGCTCCGCCCGGTCGACGGCATCTGGCACCCCGTCGTGCACCGCTATCTGCTGGGTCGCGCGGCCCCTCGACACGACCTGCTGTTCTGGGCCGCGGACCAGACCAACATGTCCGCACAGTTCGGCGCGGACATGTTGACCGCGGCGCTCGACAACAGCTTCGCGGTCCCCGACCGCGCCGTTGTCTGTGGGGTCCCCGTCGATGCCGGGAAGATCAGTGTGCCCACCTACGTCCTCGGCGCGTCGACCGACCACATCTCCCCGTGGCACGACTGCTACCGCACCGTGGCCATGATCGGCGACAACGCCGAGTTCACCCTCGCCACCGGCGGGCATGCGGCCGCCATCGCCAAGGGGCCGGGCTCCAAGCGCGCCTCCTACCACACCGGTGGCCCCGCCTTCGGGGTGGACGCCGACACCTGGCTGAGCCGTTCCGAGCAGCGCAGCGGGTCGTGGTGGGAACACTGGAACGAGTGGATTGCGCGGCATGCACCGGAGACCGTCGCCGCACCGGACAGCGCCGGAAGCGCCGAGTTTCCGCCGATCGATGACGCCCCGGGCCACTATGTGCGCCGCGTACTCACCTGACCAGACTTGCGAACCGACCGAAAGCAGATCCCCATGAGCATCCTCGACAGTTTCCGTCTCGACGGCCGGGTCGCCCTGGTCACCGGCGCTTCCAGCGGCCTCGGCGTGCGGTTCGCCACCGCGTTCGCCGAGGCGGGCGCCGATGTCGTCCTCGCCGCGCGTCGCGTCGATCGCCTCGAACAGACGCGCGCCCTGGTCGAGGCGGCGGGTGCCCGGGCCCTCGCCGTGCCCTGTGACGTCACCGACCCCGAGGCCTGTACCGCGGCGGTCACTGCCGCCGTCGAGGAGTTCGGTCGGCTCGACGTCCTGGTCAACAATGCCGGCATCGGCACCGCGGTGCCGGCGCTGCGCGAGACGCCCGATCAATTCCGGTCGGTCGTCGACATCAACCTCAACGGCACCTACTGGATGGCGCAGGCGTGTGCGCGGGTCATGCAGCCGGGCAGTGCCATCATCAACATCTCGAGCGTGCTCGGCCTCACCACCGCGGGGCTCCCGCAGGCCGCCTACGCGGCCAGCAAGTCCGCCGTCGTCGGCCTCACCCGCGACCTCGCCCAGCAGTGGACCGGTCGCAAGGGAATCCGGGTCAACGCCATCGCCCCCGGCTTCTTCACCTCCGAGATGACCGACCAGTATGCCCCCGACTACATCGACGGGACGATCATCCCCCGGGTGCTCGTCGGCCGGGTCGGTGATCCCACCGAATTGGCCACCGCCGCGGTGTTCCTCGCCAGTGATGCCGCCAGCTATGTCACCGGTATCACCCTGCCGGTCGAGGGCGGTCTGCTCACGAGCTGACCTGCGGGACTCACCACCCGCGGGCGCGCCATTCCGCGAGGTGCGGGCGTTCGGCGCCGAGCGTGGTGTCGGTGCCATGGCCCGGGTAGACGACCGTCGAATCCGGGTAACGGCCGAAGATCTTGGTCTCGACGTCGTCGATGAGCGTCTCGAAATCACCGGGTTGCCAGGTCTTTCCGACCCCGCCGGGAAACAGTGAATCGCCGGTGAACAGGTGCACCACACCGTCGTCGGGGTCGGTCAGCGCCAGCGCGATGGAGCCGGGTGTATGTCCGACGAGGTGGATCGCGTCGAACGTGAGATCCCCGACGGGGAGGGTGTCGCCGTCGTCGACGATCCGATCCGGGGCGACGGGGAGCGCGTCGGCGTCGGCGCGGCCCGCCGCGGTGGGGACGCCGGTGGCCTCGGCGACCGCGGCGAGCGCCTGCCAGTGGTCGTAGTGCTGGTGGGTGGTGAACAGGAGCCGCGGGGTGCCGCCGAGTTCGGCGAGCACCGCCAGGATCGTGTCGGCGTCGTTGGCGGCGTCGATGATCAACTGCTCGCCGGTCGTGGCGGAGGTCACGACGTAGACGTTGTTGTCCATCGGTCCGACCGAGATCTTGACGATCGACGCATTCGAGAGGGTCTGGCGCTGGGGGCCGGTCGCGGACAGATCACCGGTGTAGTCGTCGGTGATGGTGAGCTGAGTCATGGCATGCACCCTAATCCCGATGCCGGCGGCGGTCGGGCAGGGTGGCCCCAACGGTGTGGCCCCAACGGTGTGGCGACGACGTCGGCACCGCTCTTGTCGGTGCCTCTCGCTACCGTGTGAAGGGGTGCGGTTTCCACGGCCCGGAAGCAGCGAGACGTGAGGACATGCAGTGCTTGAGGACGTGCAGTGGTAGACCGACTGATCGTGCGTGGGGCGCGCGAACACAACCTGCAGGGTGTCGACGTGGATCTGCCCCGCGACAGCCTCATCGTGTTCAC
>JASGFO010000149.1:0-10174 GCA_047605505.1 Gordonia sp. (in: high G+C Gram-positive bacteria)
CCCTATGTGGGGGCGCCGGCGCCCCCCCCCCCCCCCGCGACGGCGCCCCGCCGGCCGGGCCGCCGGCGGGGCGGCGCCTCGTGGACCGCGCTCGGCCGCCGGCCGCGGTGCGGCGGGGATCCGGACCGGGCGGGCATGATCGCGGTCGGCGGGCGGGGTCGCCGGCGCGGGTTCGGGGGACGGCGGTGCGGGGGACGGCGGTGCAGGTGCGGGGGACGACGGTGCGGGTGCGGTCTCGCCCGTCCCGGGGGGCGGCACGGGCTCCATCACCCAGCGGGCACGTCGGGTGGTGAGCGGCGGCAGCCGCCGACCGGTGGCGGCCTCGGTGAGATCGGTGAGATCGACGTCGGGGTGAGCGGGCTCCCGATAGGCCCGGGCCGCGGCCCGGAGCGCGGCGACGTCGGGGACCGGCAGCTGAAAGACCGGCGCGGTCACCCCGTTGGGCGAGGTGATCTCCCGCGGCTCGGTGAGCACGGGCGGGACGGTCATCGGCGCCGGCGGTGTGCCCGTCGGGCCGGTGGCCGGGGCATCCGGGGTCGGGGTCCGCGCGCGCAGGGCGTCGAGCAGGGTCACGATCCGGGTGAGGAACGCGATGACGGCGGTGAGGGTGTGATTGCGGATGGTGTCCGCCGGTGCCCGCGCGGTGGTGAAGGCCCGTTTGAAGCCCAGTCGGCGGATCGGGTCCTCGACGTAGCGCCACGACACCGCGGCGAATGCGATGGTCACACCGATGGTGATGGCGGCGGTGGCCACCGGGCGTTCGCTGCGCAGGGTGCCCGGGAGGAAGGCGATCACGGGCATGTGCCAGAGGTAGATGCCGTACGATCGCTCGCCGATCCACCGCAGGGGCGCGATCCCCAGAATGCTCGCAACGAGAGTCTCGGGCACGACGGTGGCGACGAGCACCGCCATTGTCGCGACCGTCAGGATCAGGATTCCGCTGCGGTACAGCGAGATGTCGCCGTCCGGCGTGGTCGCGATCAGAAAGGCGATGGCGCCGAGTCCGGCGAGGGCGAAGACGTCGATCCAGCAGCGGGCGGCGTGGCCCACCGTGCGGGCACGGGCCGGCCACCACACGGCCAGTGCGGCACCGAGCAGCAGACCGCCGGCCCGGGTGTCGGTGCCCTCGTAGGCGCGCGAGTTGTCCAGGCTGGGCGCGGCGAGGTCGTTCAGGAGCAGAAACGAGCCGGCGGCGAGGGCCAGGACCGCGCACGTGACCCACAGCCGTTTGCGGAGCACCAGCAGGAGTCCGGCCAGCAGCAGGGGCCAGAGCAGGTAGAACTGCTCCTCGATCGACAGCGACCAGAGATGATCGAACGGGCCCGGCCCGCCGAAGCGGTCGAAGTAGGAGTCGGCGGTGCCGATGTTGTACCAGTTGTTGACGTAGAACAGTGCCGAGAGCGCCTGCTTGCCGCGCTTCACCAGCGTGTCGGGGTCGGTGATCCAGGTGGCCAGCAGGGCGGTCGCGAGCACCAGGAGCACCGCAGGCAGCAATCGCCGGGCGCGCGCCAGCCAGAACTTCGTGAGCGCGAATCCGCCGGTCCGCTCGCGCGTCGACAGCAGGATCGAGGTGATCAGGAATCCGCTCAGTGTGAAGAAGACACCGACCCCCAGCAGGCCGCTGTCAAGACCCGGAACGTGCAGGTGATAAAGCACGACAAAGCCGACAGCAAGGGCGCGTAGGCCGTCGAGAGCAGGGAGATAGCTGGCACCATTGTGAGTCGGGCGTGGCATGAAAGTCGCGTGGCTCTTCTGCTGTGAGTGGGGTGGCACGGCGTCGGTGGTCGGTCTCGGTGATGCCGCGGCGCCTGCCAGGTTCGGCGCACCAGTGGGTCAGTGTAGCCGTGCCCGGGCGGATGTGACGTCTGTCGTCTGCCCGAAGGAACCCCGACCGGCCGGCGGTCGGACCTTGACCAATTTGTTGCCGGACAGCGGTTGCGACAGAAGTGACTGATGTAGTTCAGTGGGGTTATTGTGACTGACTTTCGCTGTCCGCAGCACCCGCGTCCTCGCTGCCGATCGGCAGCCCGTCGATTCGCCGTCGGCCTCCTCGGTGCCGGCACGGCGATCTCACTGATCGGCGCCGGTCCCGCCGTCGCCGCGCCACTCGACGACCTCAACGGGCTGCTGGGTGGCCTGTCGAACACGTCGTCGGAGCTCGGGCTGCCGGACCTGCTGCCCGCCCTGCCGACCCTGCCGGGCCTGCCGCTGCCCAACACCACGACCGGCACCACCCGATGCACCTCGGTGGTCCAGGTGGGCGATTCGACCTCGGTGATCGCCGACGACGCGGGCGCGCTGCCCACCGCCGCCGACACCGCGGGCGCCCAGTACCGGCGGGTCGGCGTGACCACGGTCACCGTCGACGCGCTCAGCGGCCGCGCCATCGTCGGGGGACCGGGGACCGACGCCGAGCACGCCGTTGCCTCGCGGCTGGCCGCGGGCGGGCCCGGGTGCTGGGTGATCGCGATGGGCGTCAACGACGCGGGCAGCATCGCCGGCGGCAGCTCGGTGGGCGCCGACGAGCGGATCGACCGGATCCTGGGCAAGCTCGGTGGGCAGCCGGTGCTGTGGCCCACCATCGCGTCGTCGAATCCGGCGAACACCGCCTTTGGTGCGGCATCGATGGGGGTGTTCAACAGCGCGCTGCGGCGGGCGATCAGCCGCTACCCGAACCTGGCCGTCTACGACTGGGCGGGACGCGCACGCGCGGAGATGTTCGCCGGTGACGGTATCCACTACACCGCCGCGGCGACCGCCGAGCGCAATCGTCGCTTCGCCGATGCGCTCGCGACCGCCTTCCCACCGGGCGTGGGCGCGGTGCCGGCGACCCGCTGGGTCGCCGGCTGAGTGTCGGTCCCTACAGCGGGCAGCCGATGGTGCGGTTGCGCTCGCCGGTCACGGCCTGCCGGAGCCCCTCGATCACGGCTTGCACGTAGAGCTGTTGGCCCGGGGCGGTCGGGTGGACACCGTCGGCGTTGAGATCTGCCGGGTGCGTGGCCGCCGCCTGACACCACGGCGCGAGATAGACGTTGGCCCGGCGCGGCGCGTAGTCGAGGACCTGTCGGGCGGCCTGCGGGATGCCGTCGACGGGACCGTACGGGACGAGAAGGATCACCTTGTGGCCGGGGCCGATCTCGCGCATGATCCGGTCCAGCTGACCGTCGAAGGCCTGACCGTTGGTACCGAAGCCCAGCACCACGTACTTGCGGAGCGTCCGATTGGCGGCCAGGGCGTTGATGACCTCCTCGCCACCGGTGTAGTGCCGGGAGACCTCGGCGTCGATGTAGATCCGCGGGAAACGGGTGATCAGTGCCTGTGAGCTCGCGAGCATGACCGAGTCGCCGATCGCGGTGATCTCCGAGCCCGTCGGCTGGGTCGCGTCGGCCGGCCGCCGCGACCGCGTCGGCCGGTGTTGGGCCTGGGCCTTGGCCGCCGCCAACAGGCGGGCCTGCTGCTCGAGTTGCACCTCGAGCGCGGACTTCGCGGGGCTCGCACCCAGTGCCGCACCGGCGAACAGACATACCGTGAGACTGCCGGCGAGCACGGCCGCCGGCACCGTGATGCGGCCCGCGCCCAGGGTGCCCAGGATGCCCCGGAACCCGTGGCGGCGGAACGGCGTCTCGACCCACCGATACGACAATTCGGCGATCACCAGGCTGACGACGCAGGCCAGGGCGCCGACCACCCAGTCCGGGAGCTCGCTCTTGGGGCCGTCGAGCCAGTCCCGCAGGAACACGATCACCGGCCAGTGCCACAGGTAAAGGCTGAACGAGCGCTCACCGAGTCGGCGCAGCAACGGCAGCCGGAGGAGCCAGGCAACCGGACCGGTGTCGCGGACGGCCGTGTGCACGGTGATCGCGGTCAGCAGGCACGCGACCACCAGGCCGCCCTGATACGTCTTCTCGTCGGTGTCCGGCAGGATGAACAGCAGGCCGACGAGGGCGACGAGGGCGACCGGTGCCAGCGTCCAGGCGAGGATCCGGGCCACGATCGGTGGCACCCGCCGCGGCCACGAATCCAGTGCGTCGGTGGATGGGGTGGTCAGCAGCAGCGCCACCATCGCACCGGTGAGCAGGCCGAAGGCATGGGTGTCGCTGCCGAAGTACACGCGGCTCGGGTCGACGCCGGGGGTGAACAGCAGCGCCATCGCGGCCGCCGAACCCGCACCGAGCAGCAGCGCGACCAGGGCCAGGAGGCGGAACCGCCACCGCAGGGGCAGTCGCCGCAGAAGCAGCAGAGCACCGGTGAAGACCAGCGGCCACACGAGGTAGAACTGCTCCTCGATCGCCAGCGACCAGTAGTGCATGAAGATCTGGGGCGTGGTGTCGGCGAAGTAGCTGTGCGACTGGGCGATCTGTACCCAGTTGTTCGCGAAGAACAGGGAGCCGAGGAACTGGGGGATGAGCGCCACCGCCACGTCACCGCCGATGAGCCCGGCCACGGCCGTGCACACGATCAGGACGGTGGCCGCGGCGGGCAGGATGCGCCGCGCCCGACGCCGCCAGAACCCGGCGAAGGAGATCGTCTGCGAGCCGCCGAACTCGCGGACGAGCAGCGAGGTGATGAGGAAGCCGGAGAGGACGAAGAAGATGTCCACGCCGAGATAGCCGCCCGGCATCGCGTCGTCGAAGAAGTGGTAGACGATTACCGCCAGCACCGCGATGCCGCGGAGCCCGTCGAGGGCCAGGGCCCGCCGGATACGTCCGGCCGGCAGCGGCACCGGGGCGTCGGTGGCCGTGGTGGTCTCGGCATCGGTGGTCTCGGGCTTGGTCTCGGCAGGTGTGGCGGGTGCGGTGACGGTGGGCGTGTCGAGGGCGGGCTTGTCGAGGGTGACCTGCGCGGCCGCGGGCGCCGCGACGACCTCGGTTGGCGGGTCGCCGTTCTCGGTCTCGGGTGCGGGATCGGCGACGGCGGGGGCGACGGTGTGTGATTGTTGACGGCGCCCGCGCAGCGACGGGGTGGTCGCGGGTTCGGTGGTCGCCGAACCGGACGTCTCGGCAGCTGTCGTGGTGGCCGCATCGGTGGGCTGGGTGGGGGCGGCGGTCGTGGCCGTCGGGGCCTCGGCCGGTCCGATGCGCCGCATCGGCGGCACCACGACCGGCCCATGGCCGTTGCGCGGCTTCTGCCGGGGATGCGGATGGCCCGGACGATGCGGTGGCCGGCTGCGGGGGTCGGCAAGACCGGGCCGCCCGGGCGGGCCACCCCACGGCGGCACCGGTCGGGTCGGTCGGCCGGGCGCTTCGCGCAACGCCTGCGGTGGGCCGGCAAGCGCGGCGGCCGGGATCCGGACGGTCTCCGCGTCGTCGCCTGCGGTCTCGGCGGCAATCTCGATCGTGGCTGCGCCGCTGCCGGCGTCGGTCACCGCCGGTGCGGTGTCCTCGGCATCCGGGGTGACCGCCTCGGATGCCGAGGGGTCGGCCGCGGAGTCCGGGACATCGGCGCCGGGCGCGTCCGGGGCGGGTGCGTCGGGGGTATCCGACTGGTCGGCATCGCCGGGACCGGGCAGGTCGTCGTCGGTGCTGTCGGCCGCATCCTCGTCGGCGGTGTCGGCATCCTCGTCGTCCGGGTCAGTCGGGGCCTCGGCCACCGTCTCGGTCGTCGTGTCGGCAACCGCCTCCGTCGGCTGGTCGTCGCCGGTCGTCGCGTCGGCGCCGGTGGCGTCCTCGGTTGCGGCGTCCTCGATCGGTGCGTCGGCCGCGGACTGGGTGGCGAAGACGTCGGTGTCCTCGCCGTCGGCCGGGTCGGGTGGGGGATCGTCGGCGCGGGTGATGGCGAAGACATCGGTGTCGGCATCGGCGCCCACCGGCGCGGTCTCGCGATCGACGGTGACCGTCGGCTCGTCCTCGGCGGGCATCGGCAACGCATAGACGGGTTCGGTCCCCGGCACCTGGGTGACGGCGAGCCGCATCTGCCGGCCCCGCAGGGACGGATGCATCGGGGGCGATGACGGTGGTACCGGCGGTGCGGGACGTCGGGGCGCCGCCGGTCGCGGGGCCGGGGGGTGATCGGCCGGCGGTGCGGGACGGTCCGAGCGGTCGGCCGGGGCCGCCGCCGGGATGCGATCGGTTGTCGAATCGTCGGCCGCGCGCCTTTCCAGATGCTTGTCCTGGGTGCGCGTCAGCCACCCGATGAGGCGGGTGAACAGCGCGATGAGGGAGGCCAGGAACCTGCTCATCAGCGACTCTCCGCGCAGAGGTGGGTCACCGCGCCGGCTTCGGCCTGGGTGCGCAAACCAAGGTAAGGCAGACTGTTTCGACGTGTCATACGGGTTTGACTGAGACTTCGCTTCGGTGGTGATTCCGCGGCAACGCAGGCGCTGCCGAGGTGCGCCGGGCGGTGCACCAAGCGCCCAGTGTAACCGTGAGACGCGGCAATTCCTGCCTCCGATGTGTGCCTCGTCGTCCGGGTGGATGAAGCGATGCCCGCTTCGCGCGGATCGTCCTGGGTGATCGGGTCGGGTCTGTGACAGATCTCGCTGGGCCAGTCCCGAGCGGTGTCGCCCCGCGCCGACGCCGGCTCAGCCGTCGATCCACCGCGTCGCCGGGAGGGCACCGACGCCCGGGGGAAACGCCGTGGCCAGAGCATCGGCAAAGCGTCGATTACGTTCGCCGTTGCCGGTCGAGTTGTAGTGGATGCCGTCGGTGAACCAGCCCGGCTGGGCGGCAGCCGCCCAGTCGTAGACGGCAAGGTTGGGGTAACGGGCGATGGCGCGGCGCAGCGCCTGGTTGAACGATGCCATCGCCGCGGTGTCGTAGCCACGCACGCTCGGGTTCGCGGTCGTGACCGTGGGCCAGAGCACCGGCTGGCCCGACAGCTGGTCCATGATCCGGTTGATCCGGGTGTCGGCGTCGACCGAACTGCCCACCGAGATGTTCGCGGCGTCGTTGACGCCCATCGCGATCACCCAGCAGCCCTGTTCGCCGCGGGAGCGGTGGGTGGCGACGACCTGGTCGGCGTTGGGTGCCCCGCCCAGCCGCTCGACGATGGATCGGCCGCCGTCGGCGTCGAGATCGACCGTGGTGGCGCCGACCCGCTTGTACTGCGCGGTGAGGGTGTCCTGGGGACTGGGCACCGCAGTGGGATTGTCGACGTTGACCGACGTCGAGTCGCCGATCTGGATCACCGTCGTGCATCGGATGGCGTCGGCGTTCTGTCCGAGCAGGTCGGGAAGGGAGGGGAGGCCCGGCAACTGCGGGAGGAGATCGGTCAGGCCGAGCTCCTCCGACAGATTCGACAGGCCCGGCACCGTGGTGGCATCGGCCGTGGCCGCACCCGTGCCGAGGACGCTCATCACTGCGGTGGCGAGGATGGCGAGGATGCCGCCCCGGACCGGTCGGCGGTGGGGTGGGCGCTGGGCTGAGTCTGCAGAAAAGCGAGTCACAATAAACACACTGAACTACACCAGTCACATCGATTGCAATCCGCGGCAGGCTACGACTTGGTTACGGGTCCACCGGTGACTCATCCGGTCAGGGTGCGGCGCCGACCTGGAATGTCGTGACCTCGCGGAGCACCGACGGGTCCGCGGATTGCTGGGCGTCAGCGGCATTGAACGAGCCGGTGTAGGTCGACTGTTGTCCGCCCTGGTTCACCGTCACGGCGTAGTCGGTCTTCGGTGTACTGCAGGCCTTGTAGAGGTTGACGTACACCGTGTACGTACCGGGCGGCGCCTGGTTCTCGTAGTAGATGTTCTCGTTGCGGACGTGGTCGAGGGTACAGTCGGAGTTCGAGTCGAGATCGAGTTTGGCGCCCGACGGCGAGGTCTTGGCGTTGTAGTAGACCTTGTTGCCGTCCGGCTCGACGAGGATGAGATCGAGGTCGCTGTCGACGTCCCACGACGCGGTCACCTGCACCGCGCCGGATCCGACTTCCTGGGCCGTGACCTCCTGGCGGGCCAACGCGCCCTGCTTGCCGGAGGCGTCGACGCCGGCGAAGAAGAAGGAGAACGACTTCGACGGCAGGTGCCGGGCCAAACTCATCACGACCGACACCTCTGACGAGGCCGATTCCAGAGACACCTCGGTGTAGCCGCGGCCCGGCTTGCCGGTGGCCCGACCGTTGTGCCGAGCTTCCAATGCGATGCGGATCTTCGTCACGTCCCGGCTCGCCTCGATACCCTGGCTGAGGCTGCCACCGTTCACGGCGGTGCGCTCCTGCGGCACGGTCAGCGTCGGTCCGCCCGAATCCCCGGTGCCGAGCGTGGCGGCGACCTCCTTGGCGTTGCTCGAACTGCCCGAGCTGTCCGACCCGGCGGTGACGCCGGTGACGAAGGCCCCGATGGTCGGTCCCGATTCCGGGGTGCCGCTGACCGAACAGGCGGTCAGCCCGAGGAGCGCGGCGGCAACAACGGCGAGGAGGCTATGGCGGCGGGCACGGCCCCACGCCCGTGTGTGTGCTGATCGCATGTCAATGATTAAAGACCGCTGACCGGGTGTCTGCGCAAGGTCCCGGTGAAGTGTCGTCGGCTTTCCTGCGGATTTGCCGTGGCATTGATCGTTCGGACGGCGTACGGACCGTCGTGGTGGGTGCGTCGTGGCAGCGGCGGAGTCCTCAGGCACGGTAGGTGCACGACGTGTATCACCGGATGGTCTGCGTCGGTGTGCTCGGTGGCGATGCCTCCCGACGCGGCAGGAGCAGCGGCGTCGCGAGCAGCAGAGCGCCGGCGATCCCGATGGCGATGCGCGTCGACGTCACGGTGGCCAGGGCTCCCCAGATCAGCGACCACGAAGTGGTCGGCCACCCCACCGCGAGGGGAATCAGTGTGTTGTTCGGCGAGTTCGGCGGTTGTCGCCGCATAGAGGGCGTAGATGCTCTGGTATTCGCGGGCGTACGCCGACCACTCACCCACATCATGCGCCGTCGACGAGGCCGGCGCCGCTATACCGGTCACCGCCGACAGATCGGCGTCGGTCCATGCGCACGCCAGCGATGCGGTCATGTGTTTCACCTCCCACGAGATGCTGCTATCGACGTGTATCGAATATAAGTTCTATGATACGCGCACCCACCGACAACATCGGGTGCCGTCACAACGGCGGTTGAGGGTGCGAGCGTTCACAGGTGGGGGTCAGGCTGCGGGTCGGCCGGCCTCGGTCGCGGCGGGCACCTCGATCAGGCGGCCGCTCTTCACGTCGTAGATGTAGCCGTACACCGGAATGTCCGCGGGAACCAGGGGATGGGCCTTGATCCGGCGGACGTCCTCGTGGACCGATTGGGCCTGGTCGCCGATGGTGAGCCAATCGATGTAGTCGCCTTCGCGCGACCCCGGACCGGCCCCGACGTCGTGGAAGCCGTCGGGGCGCAGCTCGGCGGTCTCCAGGCTGTTCGCCAACAGCCCGCGGATCACCTCGTCGGTGAAGAACTCCATGCCGCAATCGCTGTGATGGATCACAAACCACTCCTTGGTGCCGAGCAGCTTGTACGAGATCACCAGCGACCGGATCGCATCATCGCTCGCGCGGCCGCCCGCGTTGCGGATCACGTGCGCGTCACCTTCGGCCAGTCCGGCGTACTTGGCCGGGTCGAGCCGGGCATCCATGCAGGTCAGGATGGCGAAGCCGCGGGCGGGCGGCAGAGCGAGCTCCGCCTTCTCGCCGAACGCTTCGGCATACGCGGCATTGCTGGCAAGCACTTCGGGAAGGACGGACATCCGGGGGCTCCGATCACGGGCGACATATGCTGCCCCGAGCATATGGACGGCGGTGATGCCGCGGCAGAGTTCGGCTTTGAGTGATGTTTTGTCGCGCATCACCACGTCGGACCGGATGCGAACCGGTGGCTGCCGGCTGGTTGGCCATGTCAAAGCAGGTGTGGCCAATCCGCTGCCATTTACGGTCACCAATGCGTTTGTCCCGGCGTTGAAGGCGTCGAGTGGAACGATCCTCAACGTGCTGTCGGTGCTGAGCTGGCTGGGCATCGGTGATGCGTACGCGGCGACCGGACGCGTTCACAAATCTGTAACCTGATTCTCAGGACATTCTCATGTATCGAACTCTAATTCGTCTAAACTAGAGATATGACCGATACTGAGATCGCCGCCAAGTTCGAGGGCGTCCTCGACGCCCTGGCTGATCTCGCCGTCCCCGACGAGATCACCTGCCCTGCCGCCTATGCCGCCCTGACGGTGCTGGCGCGGCTGCGGAACGTTGTTGATGACCAGTGTGCGCAGTGG
>JASGFO010000150.1:0-10146 GCA_047605505.1 Gordonia sp. (in: high G+C Gram-positive bacteria)
GGGTGTGGTGGGGGGGTGGTGCCCCCGCACAACCACACCGCCCCGCGCCAGGGGCGCGGGCCGTTCTGTGGGAAGGCGAGAATCTAGCGTGAGTGGCGTCCGCTGTCCGGGTCGCCGAACTGCTGGCCGGGCGGCGGGTAGTTACCCGGCGGCGGATAGCTGCCCGGGGCCGGGAAACCGCCGCTGGGCGGGTAGTTGCCGGGCGGGGGATAGCTGCCCGGGGCAGGCGGTGGCGTCGGCGCGCCCGGGCCGGACGGATACGACGGACCGGACTGCGATCCCGGGGATGACACCTTGGGGATCGGTCCCGATGCCAGCGGATCGGCCGGCGGCGGGGCGCTGAAGCGCTGGGTGGCCTCCGGGGCGGGCTGCGGGATCGGGACCGGGGTGACGAGGGTCTTGGCCTCGGCACCGGACTTCTCGGCGCCGTCCCGCGACTCCAGGAGATCGCGGATCTCGGCGAGCAGCGAGATCTCGGTGTCCTCGGGCACCTCGTCCTTGCGCCGGCCCAACGTCGACAGCTTGTTGTACGGCACAACGATGATGAAGTACACGACCGCGGCGACGATGATGAAGTTGATCGTCGCGGTGATCAGTGTCCCGAAGTCGAGGAAGGTCGCGGGATCGCCCACCCCGCCGTTCTTCTTGATGAAGAAGCCGAGTCCCTTGCCTGCGTCGGAACCGGGGACCGAGGCGATCAGCGGTTTGATGATCCCGTCGGTGAACGCCGTGACGATCGCCGTGAAGGCCGCGCCTACGATGACCGCCGTGGCCAGCTCGATGACGTTGCCTCTGAGTATGAATTCCTTGAATCCCTTGAGCACCGGCTGGTCCTTCCTGTGGCTGCCGAGTTGACGGTTCGATGGAGATCCATGCCAGGACGTGCCCGGGGCACGGACAAGGACAGACTGTAACCGCAGATGATAATCGACTCTCGGCATTCTGTTCGGCCAAGTCGCAATCTCGACTTGAAGTCGAGCCGACTGCTCTCCGCGGGGACGGCGCCGTCGTGGGTGAAATGCCAGGTCCGCGGAGTTTTGCGGTGGGCAATGCCGGATTCGGCCCGGTTGTCCCGCCATTCCTATGACATTGGTCTCGCCCCGCGGCCCGCTGCGCTGCGGTATCCCCGCCGGATCGGGCCTGCGGGATCAGTGCAGGACCACCGCAAGCCCGGCGTCGAGCGCGCGGGCGGCCACCCGATGTGCCGCGGTCTCGTTCATCGCGAGCAGGAGCGGCGGGGTACTCGAGGCGCGGGTGGGTGAGGTGGACGCGACGGCCGGCACCAGCGCGACGATCGCATCGCGGGCGAGTACCTGCGCATCCGCGGTGAGGACGTCGACGACGTCACCGGCCCGCAGCAGTGCCGCCACCGCGTCGTCGGCGAGCCGAATCGGCACCAGGCGGGCATCAGGGCGTCCGGTGAGCTGACGGGGGAGTCGCGGGGAGAGCAGACGTCCGTCGGTGATGATCTCGCCGGCGCGGATCGGTCCGGTGACCGTGCGGCCCTGCGCGTCGGCCCGCAGTCGGATCACGCCGCCGGGCAGGAGATCGGGTGGGAACTCGGCGCTGGTCAGATCGGCGCCGGTCAGGGAGTGCCCGGGCAGCAGATCCCGGGCGGCGACGAGAACGTGGTCGGCGGCGGTGTGACCGCGCCCGGCCACACCCACCACGACAGCCGCGATCACCAGGATCGCCGACACCGTCCGGCGGATCGCCACCGACCGCGCCCAGCCCGGCCGCAGCGCATATCCCACGCGATCCCGCCACCGGGGTGCCAGCGACCCCGAACCCCCGAATATGCCTCGCATATGCCGACGGTAGCGGCCCGCTGCGGACTGATCGGCGCTGGTCAGCGGGTTGTGGAGAACCCGGCGGGCGGCGACGCGACTGTGCACAGGGGCGGCGATGGGGGTTGACCTGAGGGCCCCGCGCCGGTGATGCGCCGCGACGCGTCGGGCACAATGGGCGTCGGTGTGCCGGGAAGTCTGGTCGGCATCGCCGCCCGCCGGGCGGCGATCGTGCGTGTCCGAGTGACCCCGGGAGCCCCATGCCGATTCTTTCCGCGCGCCTGTGTGACCGTCTCACCGGTGACCCTCTCGCCCGTGACCGCAGGGGCGGTGCCCTCCTGCTGGGAGCGGCGGTCATCGCCCTGTGCTGGGCCAACAGTCCATGGCGCGCGAGCTACCACGATCTGCTCGGCGTCGAGATCGGCCCGTCGTCGGTGCACCTGCATCTGTCGCTCGCGCGCTGGGCCGCAGACGGTCTCCTGGCGCTGTTCTTCTTCACCGTCGGCGTCGAGCTGAAAGCGGAGATCGTCGCCGGCAGCCTGCGCGATGTCCGGGCGGCCGGGGTGCCGATCGTGGCGGCGGTGGCCGGGATGCTCACGCCCGCGGCCTGCTACGCCGTGATCGTGGCGGCAACGGGTGGGGGAGATGCCGGGCGCGGGTGGGCGATCCCGACCGCCACCGACATCGCCTTCGCGCTCGCGGTCCTCGCGATCGTCGGTCGCGGCCTGCCCGGCGCACTGCGGATCTTCCTGCTCACGCTGGCCGTCGTCGACGATCTCCTGGGCATCCTGGTGATCGCCACCGTCTACACCGACCACATCGATGTCACGATGCTGGTTGCCGCCCTCGGGATGATCGCGGTGTTCGCCGTCGTCGTGCGCGGGCCGCGCCCCCTGCGGTGGCTGCTGGTGCCGATCGGGGTGCTGGCGTGGGGATTCACCCACGTCTCGGGCGTGCATGCGACGGTCGCCGGGGTGCTGGCGGGGATGACGGTCCCCGTCGCCGCGATCGGTGGGGAGAGCCGCGGCCGGGCGGCCATGCCGGGCCACGCCGTGACGCCGTGGTCGTCGCTCGTCGCGGTGCCGGTGTTCGCCTTCGCGGCCGCCGGCGTCACCGTGATCGGAACCGGGCCGGTCGTGACACCGGTGTCGGTGGGGATCGTCGCGGGGCTGGTGATCGGCAAGGTCGTCGGGGTGCTGGGGTCGGTCGCACTGGTGGTCCGTGTGACCCCGCTGCGCTTGTCCGACGGTCTCCGCACGCGTGACCTGATCGGCGTCGGGATGCTGACCGGGATCGGGTTCACCGTCGCGCTGCTCATCGCCGACCTGTCGTTCCCGGGCGCCGACGAGAACGCCGCGCCCGCGAAGGCCGCGATCGGTGCCGGATCGCTGATCGCGGCCGTGATCGGTGCGGTCCTGCTCCGGCGGCAGGCGACGGTGCAGCCGGTGGCCGCGGTCTAGATGCCCCAAGGGGCGTGTGGGCATGCCAGCGGTGACCTGTTTCCAAAGCACTTGCAGTTATAAGTGAAAGTCGGTAGCTTCGGTGACATGACAACGACACTGCGAATCAGCAATCAGGTACGCGGTGAGGCGGCAGCGGCCCGTCGGGGTATGGACGGCGGTGAGCGTCTGGCTCTCACCGTGCCCGGCGGGACTGCTTTCCCGTTGCCCGTGGAATTGGCCGACGTGCTGGCCAAGGCTCTGTCGGTGATGGCGGACGGGGGGACCGTGAGTATCGCATCGCTCCCGAACGAACTGTCGACGACCGAAGCTGCCCGCCAGCTGGGGGTGTCCCGTCCGACGGTGATGAAGTGGATCGCTGACGGTTCCTTGCCGGCTCACAAGGTCAAGAGTCATCATCGGCTCTTTGCGGCTGACGTGCTGAGCTTCGGCGAGTCGCGGAGGGCCGATCAGATGGCCGCGCTGGGGAAGCTGCGCGAGATCGACGAAGAGCTGGGGCTCAACAACTGACGGCTGACCACTGTAATGTCCGCATATGCAATCGCGGGTGCTGGTTGATGCAAACGTGTGGTACTCGCGTACCTTGACCGATTGGGTCAGCAAGCTGTCGATTTTCGGCGGCATGTACCACCGTGCTGTGGACCGAGGACATCCTCGCCGAGGCGAGGTACCACCTACGCAGGAACAATCCGAGCATGGGCGACGGCCCGCTGACATCGAGGTTCGAGCGGATTCGCGAGCTGTTTCCGCAAGGGCGGGTTTCTGGCTACGCGATCAGCGATACACAGCACCCAGACCCGTATGACTGGCATGTCGTGAACGCCGCACTCAGTGCGCGAGCGGAGTACCTGCTGACCTCGGACACGAAGTTCGACGTCCTGCAACGCTGCCCTGAGGCCGATGAATGGCCCTTTGAGGTGCATGCCCCGGACAGCTTCTTCGACTTGGTGCATCAATCGAGCAGTCGACTGGTGCAGGAAGTGACCAAGGACGAGTACCTCTACTGGATGTCGAAGCCGGGTTCTCACCGACCGCTGAGCGAGGCGCTACGGCTGGCCGGCGCGCCGGAGTTCGCGGAACGCGTCGCGGGCTACATCTGCAACCGTTCGTACTGACGTCAGCTTGATCGCCGGGGGGCGGTGTGGTCCTGTGGCGCCGTCGGTGAGCGGGGTGTGTGCGGCGCGTAGGCCTTCGATGCCGACCAGTGCCGGCGCGCCGGCGGAGTCCAGACACCGCCCCTGGACTGGCACTCGGAATGCCCGAGTGCCAGTCTCGGTTAAGCTATCTGAGTTTCCCGCTGATTTCTGTGGAGGTTTCGGTGCCCACCTACTCATACGCGTGCACGGAATGCGACAACAAGTTCGACATCGTGCAGTCGTTCACCGACGACTCGCTGACCGAGTGCCCCGACTGCACGGGCCGACTGCGCAAGCTGTTCAACTCCGTCGGCATCGTGTTCAAGGGCAGCGGCTTCTACCGCACCGACTCACGCACTGGCTCAGGCACTGGCTCGACGGCCGGCGAGTCCGGCTCCAGCAGCGCCTCGGAGTCATCGAGCAGCTCGGAGTCATCGAGCGCCTCGGAGTCGTCGTCGAGCGGCAGCAGCACCTCGACCTCGTCGAGCAGCGCGACGTCGTCGAACGGCTCGGCGAAGTCCACGACCTCGGCCTGAGCCGGGGTAGCTCGGCGGGGTGGGTGAGCTCGATCCGGCGGATACGCCGGCCCGCCCGTCAGCCCAACCGCCGGAAGCCCCCGGTCGGCGTGAGCGCCCAACGCATCCCGACGTCGTACGGTTCGGCCGGCAGGGCTTCGAGCACCTCGTCGTCGTAGACGACGGCGACCGTCTCGGCCGCCACCCCGCCGATCGTCCGGTCGTAGTAGCCGGCACCCCGCCCCAACCGCACCCCCCGGACGTCGACGGCCAGCGCCGGCACAAAGATCACCGACGCCTCGGTGATCGCCGCCACCCCGAGTGGCGGACCGACCGGCTCCCGCAGCCCCCACCGCGCGCCGACCAGCGTCGTCGTCGCGCCATAGCCCACCCAGTCCAACGGGCCCGGGGCGCCCGGCGGCACCACCGGCAACAGGACCCGCGCACCCACGCCGACCAGCGCATCGAGGAAGGCCACCGACCCCGGCTCGGTGCCCACCGGGACATAGGCGGCCACCGTCACGCCCGCCAGCGGAAACGGGCAGCGGGCCAGGTGGTCGACGAGAGCGCAGGCGGCTGCCGCGCGCTCGGGCGCCGAACGGTCCCGCCTGCGCCGACCCAGAACCGCCCGCAGATCCGTCTTTGACTCGGTCACCCGATGATCGTGGCACGGTCGACGACCAGGGGATCTCACCGTATCGGTGGCTGGTTCCCAGGAATCGACATTAGGGTTGGGTCCATGACGTCACTGGCAGATCCGGCACAGGAATTCCCCGAGTACCGCGACGTACCCGACACCCCGCCGATCCCGCGCACCGCGGTGGTCCCCGCGGCCGGTCTCGGTACCCGGTTCTTGCCGGCCACCAAGACCGTTCCCAAGGAACTGCTGCCCGTCGTGGACACCCCGGGCATCGAACTGGTCGCCGAGGAGGCCAAATCGGCCGGCGCCGAACGCCTGCTCATCGTGACCTCGCCCGGCAAGGACGGTGTGGTCGCGCACTTCGTCGAAGACCTCGTCCTCGAGAACACCCTCGCCAAACGCGGCAAGGCCGCCATGCTCGCCAAGGTGCGCAAGGCGCCATCGCTGCTCGAGGTGGCATCGGTGGTACAGGAGAAGCCGCTCGGGCTGGGACATGCCGTCGGCTGCGTCGAGCCCTACCTCGACGATGAGGAGGGCGCCATCGCCGTCCTCCTGCCCGACGACCTCGTCCTGCCCGGCGGTGTCCTCGAGGTGATGGCGCGCACCCGGCAACGCCGCGGTGGATCCGTCCTGTGCGCCATCGAGGTCCCCGGCGACCGGATCAGCGCCTACGGCGTCTTCGACGTCGAGGATCTGCCCGACGCCAACAACCCCAACGTCAAACGCCTCAAGGGCATGGTCGAAAAGCCCAAACCCAAGGACGCGCCGTCGAATCTCGCCGCCGCCGGCCGCTACATCCTCGACCGCAAGATCTTCGACGCCCTGCGCCGGATCCCGCCGGGTGCCGGCGGCGAACTGCAGCTCACCGACGCCATTGCCCTCCTCATCAACGAAGGTGAGCCGGTCCACGTCGTCATCCACCGCGGCACCCGCCACGACCTCGGCAACCCCGGCGGATACCTCAAGGCCGCCGTCGACTTCGCGCTCGACCGCGACGACTACGGCCCGGAGCTGCGCGAGTGGCTGAGCAAACGCCTCGCCGAATGAGCTCGCCGCGACATTCCCCGTCGCTGCGCTCGCCGCGACATTCCCCGTCGCTGCGCTCGCCCGCGCGCCTGACCGCCGCGGCCACCCCCGGCCGCTAACGTGGACAATGGTGCCCGCGTCCCGCGAGTGAGGTGAAATGCGTTCGGTTGAAGATCATTTGGCATTGGTGACCGCCGCCGCCGTCGTGCCGCGGCCGGTGCGGGTGGCGATCTCCGAGGCCCAGGGCCTGATGTGCGCCGAAGAGGTCGTCACCGAACGGCCGATGCCGGGCTTCGATCAGGCGGCGATCGACGGCTACGCGGTCCGGGCCGTCGACGTCACGCTGGCCGGTGTCGAGGCGCCCGCGGACCTCGCCGACTTCGACACCGGCGGCGCCGAACTCGCCGACCCCGAACCCGGTGAGCCGATGATCGTGCTGCTGCCCGTCGTCGGCGAGGTGCGGCCCGGCGCCCGCACACCCACCCGCCTGCAACCACGGCAGGCCGTGCGGGTCGAGACCGGTGCGCCCATGCCCACCCTCGCCGACGCCGTGGTCCCGCTGCGCTGGACCGACGGCGGTGAACCGAAGGTCATGATCGGCCACGGCGTCGAATCCGGCGACTACGTGCGCCGTCTCGGCGATGACGTCCAGCCCGGCGACGTCGCCGTGCGCGCGGGCGCCAACATCGGGCCCCCGCAGGTGGGGCTGCTCGCCGCCGTCGGCCGCTCACGGGTCCTCGTGCATCCGCGGCCGCGGCTGTCGGTGATCTCGATCGGCTCCGAGCTCGTCGACATCGACCGCACCCCCGGACCCGGCCAGATCTATGACGTCAACAGCTACGCGATCGCCGCCGCCGCCCGCGATGCCGGGGCCGACGTCAACCGCGTCGGCGTCGCCGAACGTGACAGCACGCGGATGCGCGAGGTCGTCGAGGCGCAGCTCATCCGATCCGAGATCGTGGTGATCTGCGGTGCCGTCGGCGGACAGGCCGGCCGGGCCGTCATCGACGCACTCAGCGATCTGGGCGAACTCGAGATCGCGCGGGTGGCCATGCACCCCGGATCCGTGCAAGGCTTCGGCCGGCTCGGCCGCGACGAGGTCCCGACCTTCCTGTTGCCCGCGAACCCTGTCAGCACCCTCGTCTCCTTCGAGGTGATGGTGCGGCCGCTGATCCGGATCGCGCTCGGCAAACGCCAGCCCATGCGACGGGTGATCACCGCCCGGACCATCGGGCCGATCGCGTCGGTCGTCGGCCGCAAAGGCTATCTGCGCGGCCAGCTCATGCGCGACGAGCGCTCCGGGGAGTACCTCGTCCAGGTGCTCGGGGCGTCACCGACCGGGTCGAGCCACCTGCTCGCCGAGCTCGCCGAGGCCAACTGCCTGATCATCGTCGACCCCGACGTCGACGAGCTCGGCATCGGCGACGAGGTCGAGGTGGCGTTCCTCGCTCAGCGCGGATAGGTGAATCGACGCCACCGCCTACACTGCCACTGTGTTGAGGTGGTTGAACGGGGGGTCGGCCAGCCCGGGCTGGCCGGTGACATTGGGGCCGTTGGGCACGCGCGCGGGCGAGGTGACCCTGCGGCCGGTCCGGTTGCGGGACGCAGGCGATTGGAGCGATCTGCGCATCCGGAACCAGAACTCGCTGCTGCCGTGGGAACCGACCGGCGTGGGAGCGTGGGCGCACCGGCATCAGCCGGGCCAGTGGCCGTCGCTGTTCGGCGTGCTCAAATCCGAGGCCAAACGGGGCAACCTGCTGCCCTTCGTCATCGAACTCGACGGCCGCTACGTGGGCCAGCTGACCGTCGGCAACATCCAGCGGGGCGCGGTGCGCACCGCCTGGATCGGGTACTGGATCGACCGCGACCACACCGGCCGGGGGATCGCCACCGCCGCCGTGGCATTGGGCGTCGACCACTGCTTCGGGCCGGTCGGGTTACATCGCCTCGACGCCACCGTGCAGCCGACGAATGCCGCCTCGCAGGCGGTCCTGACAAAACTGGGCTTCCGTCAGGAAGGGCTGCTGCGGCGGTACATGGACGTCAACGGCCGGTGGCGCGATCACATCTTGTTTGCCCTCACCGCCGAAGAGGTGGACGGCAGTCTCGCCCAGACGCTGGTCCGCGCAGGCAAGGCGTTTCCGCCGATGGTCGAGTAGCCGCGGCCGCGGCGCGTCGGGCCCGTCGGTCCGCTCCGCGTGGGTGTGACGAGATCGAACCTTTGCTAACGAATTGCTGGCCTCCCGGCGCGTCTGCGCGAGATCTGCGTGCCGGCGACCTACATTGTGAAGCGGCCAAGTGTGAACAGAGTGAAAGAACAGGAGAGTCATGCCGAACTCCGTACTATGGGTCTGCCTGGTGGCGGTGTGGCTCTTTGTGCTCGTCCCGATGGTCATCAAGGGCAAGCCCGAGGTGAAGAAGTCCACCGACGCGGCCGGCGCGACCCGCGTGGTGCACCGCGGCGGGACGCGGGCGCGAACGCGGGGACGCCGCGCCGCCAGAGTGTCGTCGCGCACGACGACCAGCCGGACGACGACCTCCGTCCTCGACGATGATGACCAGGACGACGACGCAGTGAGCAGCACCGCAGTGTCCGCGGATGCCGAGGTCGAGGACGGCTCCGAGGCGCCGACCACCTCGGTGGCTGCCGACGATGACCACGACGAGATCGTTGATGCCGACGCGACGGGCGATCTCGACGATGCGGCAGATCTCGATGACGACGCCGGCGCGGATCCCGATCTCGCCGACGACGTCGCGGAGGCGGCCGACACCACGACGCGTCCGGCCACGACGCGCAGCACCCGCACGGGTGGGTCCGCACGGCCGAGTGTGTACGCGATCGAGGGTCCCGGCGATCCGTTGCGGTACAAGGAACGCCAGCGGGTGACCGCGGGATTGTTCGTGCTGCTGGTCGGCGCGATCGTGGCGGGCGCCCTGTGGGGGCGCAACGGCTGGATCGCGACCGGAGTCGCCGGGGCGCTGTTCGTCGGCTACATGATCTATCTGCGGCGGACGGTGCGCAATGAGCAGCGGGTGCGTGCACAACGCCTGGCGCGGGCCCGGCGCTCGGCCCGCGCGGAGGCCGAACGACGCGAGCAGGAAGAGCGGACGCCGACCTTCGAGCCCGCAGCACCCGCACCCACACTGCGTCGCCCGGGTGGCGCGACCGTCGTCGAGATCGACGACGAGAGCCCGGTCTTCGACCATCTGCCGCCGTTCCAGCGTCGCCGGGTGATGCGCGAGGACGAGGATTACCGCAGCGCGCAGGCCGGCTGATACCACCCCCTCGACACACCCGAAACCCGCTGTCCACAGCCCGTGGACGGCGGGTTTCATCGTTGCGGTGCCACGGCGGCAGGGGCGATGCCATGCCGGTGACCAGGCGTTTGGTCTGTATCCGGGGCCTGCTGCTAAAGTGTCAAAGGCCGGTCGGCGACCGGCACGGGGCTATGGCGCAGTTGGTAGCGCGACTCGTTCGCATCGAGTAGGTCAGGGGTTCGATTCCCCTTAGCTCCACCAAAGACGCGATGATCGAACCCTTGACGGTCGAGTACGTCCGCAGAGTTAGGTTGTCCTGCT